>CAJWMQ010000164.1 GCA_913042895.1 uncultured Verrucomicrobiales bacterium
GCGACGCTAGTCCCATCAAGACGCTGTTGCTCAACCAGCGCCGCGGAGGTGACTACAAGTATTGGCGGCTCAACTTTGGTAAACGTCCTCCGGAAGAACTATTCAATGTGAAGACTGATCGCGATTGCGTTAAGGATCTGGCTGACACCAAGGCGCAAGCCGCGCTCAAGGCATCGTTAAAAAAACAGCTCTTTGCCGAGCTCAAAAAACAGGGCGACCCCCGGATGTTTGGCCGAGGCGATGTATTTGAGAAATACGGTTTTGCATCGGATACGTGGGATCAATTCTACGAGAAATATCAGCGTGGCGAAAAAATCCGTACTGGCTGGGTATTACCTAGCGATTACGAAAAAGAGAAACTGGACTAGCAACATATCCTCTGCGCGGCCACCGGCGTATGTGGATTCGCCTCTTGGGGCATGCGATTACATAGCCACCAGTGCCCACAAAATTCCCTGGAAAGCACGAAAGCCAGATCGTACGACTTAAAACCAGAGGCTCTGTAGTCGTTGCCAGCGGGGAGGAGAACGGGTAGGGTGCCTGGGTGCAAACCCTCGTTCGTGTCTCGTTTTTTCTCTCAATTATATGTGGTTGGCTGAATGTTGCAGCAGCCAAGCAAACCAACTTCCTGTTTTTCCTCGTGGACGACATGGGCTGGGCGGATATCGGCGCCAACGGAAGCAAATTTCATGAAACGCCACATATCGACAAACTTGCCGCCTCTGGCATGCGGTTCACGCAAGGCTACGCAGCGTGTCCAGTTTGCAGCCCCACCCGCGCAAGCATAATGACTGGGCGGCATCCGGTGCGAGTGGACATCACGGACTGGATCCCAGGCCAAGGCAATCACGCCAACAATAAGCTGCTTCATCCGCAGGATCGAAACAACCTCGCACTTGAGGAGGTGACCATTGCCGAGCAATTGAAGACGCACGGTTACCAGACTTTCTTCGCCGGCAAGTGGCATCTCGGTAGTGAGGGACATTGGCCGGAAAATCAGGGCTTTGACATCAACATTGGCGGCCACCACCGTGGCTCGCCTCCAGGCGGGTACTACGCGCCGTGGACCAATCCCGCGCTCATGGCTAACAAGCCCGGCGAATATCTCACCGAACGACTCACCGAAGAGTCGATTAAATTCCTTGAGCAACGCGATGCGGCCAAGCCGTTTCTCCTGTACCTATCCTACTACAACATCCACACACCCATTCAGCCGTATAAGAAACGCATTGAGCATTACAACGCCAAGGCCGAAAAAATGTTCAAGGGCGAGACACCCACAAAGTCGGAGCATGAGGGCCTCACGCGCATGCGGCAGGACAACGCCGCGCTAGCCTCGATGGTGGCGGCGGTGGATGACAGCGTCGGCGCGTTGCTCGGTAAACTAAAGGAACTAAAGCTCGACCAAAACACCGTGGTCATTTTCTTCAGCGACAACGGCGGTCTCAGCACACGCGGCGGCAAACGCTTTGGTCCCGGCTGCAATCTGCCGTTACGCGCGAGCAAAGGCTGGCTTTACGAGGGTGGCGTGCGTGAGCCCACGATCATCCGCGCCCCCGGTATCACTCAACCCGGAAGTGTGTCGCACAAACCGATGGTCAGTATGGATTTCTTTCCCACCATGCTCGATCTCGCCGGGTTACCCGCGCAACCTAAGCTGCATGCCGACGGCCAAAGCCTGCTGAGCCAGCTCCGAGGCAATGACGCCGGCAGCCGCACGCTCTACTGGCATTACCCGCATTACCACGGTTCCTCCTGGAAACCCGGCGCCTCCATCCGCGACGGCGACTGGAAGCTCATCGAGTTTTATCATCACGACAAGGTCGAGCTTTATAACCTCGTCAATGATATCGGCGAACAAAAGAACCTCGCCGCGCGCCAACCGAAAAAGACCGCCGAACTGCGCGCCAAGCTGCGGGCCTGGCAGAAAACGATGAAGGCCAAAATGCCCGTGCCCAACCCGGCCTACAAGGCGCCGGCTCCAAATTCAAAATGAACATCCACCATCTCGAGCTGTTTTATTACGTCGCCAAGCACGAAGGCATTTCCGGTGCCGTGCGCAACATGCCCTACGGCATCCAGCAACCGGCGGTCAGCGCGCAGGTGATACAGTTGGAGAATGATCTGGGTATTACTCTTTTTCAGCGTCGACCTTTTGAGTTAACTGCGGCAGGTGAAGAATTGTATGGGTTTATTGCGCCGTTCTTTGAGGGGCTCGAGGAAGTAAGTCAAAAGATTCGCGGAGGTGTGGCCCAAACCATCCGTATCGCCGCTTCCACTACAATCTTCAGGGATCATCTACCTGATATTCTCGGAAAGGCTCGCACGGAGTTCCCCGGGTTACACCCAAGTTTACGCGTCGGGATTCAGCCGGACATTGAGCAGTGGTTATTGGCATCGGAAGTGGACCTTGGCATTACCGTCTTGGATTCCAAACCGCCCACTGAAATCAAAACGGAAAAACTGCTCGATCT
This sequence comes from uncultured Verrucomicrobiales bacterium, assembly GCA_913042895.1. GTDB lineage: Bacteria > Verrucomicrobiota > Verrucomicrobiia > Limisphaerales > UBA1100 > UBA1100. Next base: position 2,475 of record CAJWMQ010000164.1, read on the forward strand.
GAAGATGGCCTTGCAAGTGCCGACTAAAATGAAAATCAAGACCGTGGATGATATCCTTGGTCAGGACCGTATTGCGCAGACGCTCATCAGCTTGCCTCAGAATGAGGGAATCTGCCGGGCATTTCAAAAGGAATTAAGCCGGCGTAAAATTACCTGGCCGATTGGGATCGAGCTTAATTCGATTGATTTGATTGAAACCTACGTGGCCAATGGCTTTGGGATAGGTCTTAGCCTAGAATTACCTGGCCAAAAATCCCTCAAAGGTGTGCGCGTACTTCCTCTAGATGATTTCTCTCCTGTCACGATCGGAGCTCTTTGGAGAGGTCAGCCTAGCTCACTTACCCAGACTATTGTCAGGCTACTCAAGACTCGGGCTGAAAAAATAAGCTAACCCATTCTGGAATTATCCTGATGAGTTGCCTCAATACGCAATCTCCATTCTTGGCATAATTAGATTAACCATTATTAAAAATGACTGAGGCCATGAAACCAAAAATCGCTTTTCTCGGGACTGGTCTGATGGGTGCGCCTATGTGCCGTTGCCTACTCAAAGCGGGGTTCGAATTATCTGTTTGGAACCGATCGATTGTTAAGGCGGAAGCATTACAAGCTGATGGGGCGACCTTAGCGGATACTCCCATTGCTGCAGTGAAGAGTGCAGACGTAGTCATCACCATGCTGTCTGATGGCCCGGCGGTATCTGATTTGATGTTCGATCAGGGCGTGGCCGAGGCCATCACCGAAGGAGCGACGCGGATTGACATGAGCTCGATCGGCGCGGAGGAGTCAATGGAACATGCCGAGCGGCACTTGGCCCGCGGCGTGGCGTATCTGGATGCGCCGGTGAGCGGCGGTACTAAGGGCGCCACGGCTGGTGAGCTGGCTATCATGGCCGGCGGTGCGGCGGAGACATTTGCTGCGATGGAACCAGTCTTTGCCGCGATGGGCCGCGCCACACATGTGGGCCCGAACGGTTGTGGGCAGCTCTCTAAGCTGGCCAATCAGGTAATTGTGGCCATCACGATTGGCGCGGTGAGTGAGGCGCTTATTTTGGCCGGTGGCGGAGGGGCCGATCGGGCTCAGGTGCGCGAGGCTTTGCAGGGCGGGTTTGCTTCCAGCCGTATTCTTAGTGAGCACGGGCAACGCATGGTGCAGCGCCAGTTTGAGCCGGGCGGACCGGCGAAGTTTCAGGTGAAGGATCTTAAAAACGCTCTGGCAGCGGCTGAACGGCTGGGGTTGGATCTACCCATCACGCGGCTTACCAACGAGCTGTTTACCGCGATGGTGGTGAGCGGCAAGGGCGACATGGATCACAGCGGCCTGCTCACGCATTTGGAGGCGATCAACGGCATTGAAGATCAGGAGAAGGTATGAAAGTTATCATCACCGGTGGCGGCGGTTTCCTGGGATCACAATTGGCTGAGGCATTGCTGGTGCGTGGGGAATTAACCGGTGCTTCCGGTAGCGTGGAGCCGATCGAGGAACTTGTGCTGTTGGACGCACGCTTTGGCGTAGGCCCTACCGTTGCCCCCGTGCGACGTATAGAAGGCGATATAACCGAGCGGGCGGTGATTGAAGATGCCATCGGCGGTGCCGCAAGTTTTTCCATTTTCCATCTCGCCTCCATGGTCAGTGGTGAATGTGAGGATCGGTACGACGATGCGTTACGGGTGAATCTTGATGGTGGCCGGCATGTTTTTGAGGCGGCCCGCGCCGCAACCGGACAACCGCGTGTGGTGTTTGCCAGCAGCGTGGCGAGCTTCGGCGGCGAGGACATGCCCACGCCGGTGGGCGATTTCACCAAACACACCCCGCGCACTACCTACGGCATGACCAAGGCGATCTGTGAGCTGCTGCTCAATGATCATGTGCGTAAGGGGCATTTCGACGGACGCGCCGTGCGCCTGCCGACGGTGATCATCCGCCCCGGGCGGCCTAACGCAGCGGCATCCGGCTGGGCGAGTGGTATGTTTCGCGAACCGCTCAAAGGCGAATCCTGCGCGCTGCCGGTGCATCGTCATCAACCGCATCCGATGACCGGATTTCGCACCGTGGTAGAAAGCTTCATTGCACTGCACGAAATTCCGTCCAAAAAACTGGGTGAAGACCGTGGCTACTGTCTGCCTGCGCATCAGGTAACGCCAGAGCTGGCTGGGACTGTGTTGGCCGAGATAGCGGCTCAACGCGGCTTAACGATCGGGCCGATTGAGGATGCCTTCGATCCACGTATCCAAGCCATTGTCGACACGTGGCCGACCGCAGTTGATGGCACCCGTGCCGTCAACCTTGGCTTGCCCAAACCACCGCCTTTACAAGAAATCGTCGGACAATATTTGGAGACGTTTGGCAAAGATTAAAACCGTTGCCGCTGGGCTGGCTTTGCCGCACTCTGTCGACACCAATTCCCATGCGACATAAGCCGATCAAACCAAAACTTTTTTCCGAAAACCGTAAACGCTTGGCGGCGCAGATGGCGCCGAAGGCGTTAGCGGTGGTGAATGCCAATGATGTGCTGCCGACCAATGCCGATGGCACGTTGCCGATGCAACCGAATGCCGATCTGTTTTTCCTGAGCGGCATTGAGCAGGAGGAAAGTATTCTAGTGCTCTTTCCGGATGCGGCGGATGAGAAGCAGCGCGAGATTTTGTTTGTGCGCGAGCCGAATGAGCATCTGCAGATTTGGGAGGGTTATAAACACAGCAAGCCGGATGCGCGCAAGATCTCGGGCATCAAGAATGTGCAATGGCTCTCAGAGTTCCCGGTGATTTTCCGTTCGCTGATGTGCGAGGCGGAGAGCGCGTACCTGAACAGCAACGAGTACAAGCGCGCGCACGTGGAGGTGGAGACGCGCGATGTGCGGTTTATTAAGCAGTGTCAGGCGGATTTCCCGCTGCACACCTATCGGCGGCTGGCGCCGTTGCTGCATGAATTGCGGGTGGTGAAAACGGATCTGGAGATCGAGCTGCTGAAGGAGGCGGTGGACATCACGGCCAAAGGCTTTCGCCGCACGCTACGGTTTGTGAAGCCGGGCGTGGCGGAGTACGAGGTGGAGGCCGAGTTAGCACGGGAATTCATCAAACGCCGCGGCAAGTTTGCCTACACCCCGATTGTGGCGGCAGGCAAAAACAACTGCGTGCTGCATTATCTGCAAAATGATCAGATCTGCAAAAAAGGTCAGTTGCTGCTCATGGATGTGGCCTCGAGCTATGCCAATTACAATGCAGATCTCACTCGTACAATCCCTGTAAGTGGCAAATTTACCCGCCGTCAAAAGAAAGTGTATAACGCGGTACTCAATGTATTACGCGCGAGCATCGCCGGTGCTGTTGTTGGTAAACTCCACAAGGATTGGCAAAAGGAAGCGCAGGCGCACACCAATGAGGAACTGCTTAAGCTCGGCCTGCTCAAGCCGGCACAGGTGAAGAAACAGGATCCGGATAACCCGGCCTGTCGAAAATATTTCATGCACGGCCTAGGCCATCCGTTGGGCTTGGATGTGCACGATGTGGGAAATCTAAATGTACCATTTCAACCGGGCACTGTACTCACCGTGGAGCCGGGCATTTATCTTCCGGACGAAGGCTTTGGCGTGCGCCTCGAAGACGACATTGTCGTCACCGAGGACGGCCCCGTAAATCTCATGGCCAAGATTCCGATTGAGGCCGACGAAATCGAATCCATTATGAATCGATGAAAAAATTACTCTTCATTCTGCTGGCTGGTCTGTGTGTTGGAACCAATGCGGCCGATAATTTTGACAAGGACAAACTCGTGGCCTGGTGCGTTGTGCCTTTTGACGCCAAGCAACGCGGGCCGGCCGAGCGGGCGGCTATGCTCAAAAAATTAGGCCTCAAACGTGTGGCCTACGACTGGCGCACGCAGCACGTTGAAGAGTTTGAAGAGGAAATTCTACAGTACAAAAAACACGGTCTGGAATTTTTTGCCTTTTGGAAAGGG
>CAJWMQ010000165.1 GCA_913042895.1 uncultured Verrucomicrobiales bacterium
ACGCACGCTACGTCATCCAGCGCAAAGCTGATTTTGAATACTCAGAAAGTCGTTTCAAAGACACATGGATACTGGATAAAACGCCAGAATTCATTTCCCAATTCATCGAGAAGCGCACCCAAGTTACTAAACGCCGACGCGAAGTACTGAAGGTGCACGCCGTCCCAAAAATTCTTGCCCGAAATAAGGAGCGTGCCCTGCTTTTCCAAAAGAATTGGAATATCCACGTCAGTCCTGGAAACGTGTGGTACTACACTCATGAAGGGACAAAAAGCATGCTTCAGGAAGCCAGCGAAAAAGGTTGGCTACCGAAAAATCCTGTCCATCAAAAGGACGTGTTCATGTAACAAAAAAACGCCGGACCTCCCCATGAGATCCGGCGCCGTGATTGGATCGGCAGATTAAACCGCTTCTTCACCGCTTTCGCCCGTGCGGATTCGAATGGCCTGTTCGATCGGTTGGACAAAGATTTTGCCGTCTCCAATCTTGCCGGTAGCCGCCGCCTTGGTGATTGCTGCGATAGCGTCATCCACCGTCCCGTCAGCCACCACGGTTTCGATTTTCACCTTCGGTAAGAAATCCACCGTGTACTCACTACCCCGATAGATTTCCGTGTGCCCCTTCTGGCGACCAAAGCCTTTCACTTCGCTCACTGACATTCCAACCACACCGACCTCTGCCAGCGCGTCTTTCACTTCCTCCAGCTTGAAGGGTTTGATGATTGCTTCAATTTTCTTCATTCAAATATTCCTTGGTTTGGGATTAATCGTTGTAACCCGCCTCCCCATGGGCGGAGATATCGAGACCACTGGTCTCATCCTGTTCGTCCACTCGCAGACCAACCATCGCATCCACCACCTTGAGGATAATCCAAGTTGCCGCGAGCGTGTAGAGCCCCACCGCGGCCGCTGCCTTAAACTGGATGGCGAACTGGGCTCCACTCTCGTAATCCCCGCGCCCATCCAATGTGCCGCTGGCACCAAGGAACGCCAGCAACAACGTTCCGATAATGCCGCCCACACCGTGAACCCCGAAGACATCCAGCGAATCGTCGTAACCGAATTTTGCCTTGATGGCCGTACTCGCGTACCAACAGACGAAACCGGAAGCTAGACCGATGATTAACGCGCCCTGTGGCCCCACCACACCGGATGCCGGCGTAATCGCCGCCAAGCCCGCAATCGAGCCAGTTACGATTCCCAGCACCGTGGGTTTCCCGTTCTTCATCCACTCAATAAACATCCACGTCAACGCCGCCGTAGCCGCAGAAATCTGCGTCACCACAATTGCGGTGGCACCCCCGCCATCGGCGGCCAAGCCACTGCCGCCATTGAAGCCGAACCAGCCCACCCAAAGCATTCCTGTGCCGGCCACCGTCATCGGCAGATTATGCGGCATCATTTGAGTTTTCGGATAACCTTTGCGCGGGCCGAGCACAATACAAGCTACCAAAGCACCTAAGCCAGCGGTGATATGCACCACTATGCCTCCTGCCAAATCCACCGCACCCATCTCTAGGAAGTATCCGTTTTCCGCCCACACCGAATGACAAGCTGGCAGATACACGATCACGGCCCATAGGCCGGTAAACCAGAGCATGGCGGAGAACTTAATGCGCTCCACGAAAGCCCCTACCATCAGTGCTGGGGTGATGATGAAAAAAGTCATCTGAAAAATGAAAAATGCAAAATCAGGAATGCCATTACCCGAATCCTGTGTCAGGCCGGAGGCAAAGGTATTGCTCAGTCCTCCAATAAAGCCATTATCGTTATCCGTGGAAAATGCCATGGAATAACCAATAACCACCCACAACACGGTCATCAAACAAACCAACGCGAAGCAGTGCATCAGTACTGAGAGCACGTTTTTCTTCCGCACCAAACCCGCGTAAAAGAACGAGAGACCAGGGATGGTCATAAAGAGGACCAAGGCGCTCGCGGTCAGGATCCATGCGGTATCACCGGAAACAACGAATCCATCGATTGCATAATCTTTTTTTCGTTTATCATCGTCGTCCAAGGACGAGTATTCACCTGCCAAGGATTGCCCCTCCAGCCATGCCTCAGCTTTAGCTTTTTCTTCAGCCGCCTTTGCTGCTTCTTCTTCAGTGAGTTCACCTGACTTTTCAGTCGCTTCTTCGGACTCACTATCGGCGGGTGCTTCCCCAGCGGTGTTTTCCTCTGTAGCCGTAGCTTCGGTGATGGTTGTATTATCGGCTGTTTCGTCAGCCCTAAGAGTTTCCCCAACAAAAGTCAGGGTCAGTAGGATAAAGGGTATTATTTTTTTCATTGGCAGATGATGCCAAAAGCGTGTTGGGTTAATATTAAGCTCATTCATCAAATTGATGAACGAAACAAACGAGGCAGTTTTTAGCTGAAAACAGGGTAAAAGCGAGCAGTATTTGTGACAGATTACGCCAATTGCCCAGCCAATTGCTGGTGGGCAGCGTGCCATTGGGCAATGGCCTCGCGGAGTTCAGCCACGGCTTCGTCAAAACGGGCACGGAGTTCAGCATACTGTTCCTTGGTGAGACTGATCTTTTTCTGAGCGGCCCTAGAATATTCATTTTTGGCGCGCTCCCATGATTCGACTGCAGAATGGAGCTTATCCCCGGCCTCGTCGAAGAGAGCTTGCGCCTTTTCACAGACGGGCTCGGGCGTATTCGATAACTGCTCGGCCAGTTGCTTATTTTTCTGGCGTATTTCAGCCAGCTCAATTTTCTCATCTGGCACACGCCGCAGATCGCTGGCAAGACCTAACTTGCTCAGTGTCCAGGCCGCCCATTTGGTGGGATCAAACTGCCACGGCTTAACGCCATTACGGTAGTCATGCTGAAATTCGTGGTGGTAGTTGTGATAGCCTTCCCCGAATGTCAACAGTGCCATGAACCACGAATCGCGTGCGGTGTGCGTGGAGGAATAAGGCTGCGTGCCCATGCAGTGGCAAAGGCTGTTAATGAAAAAGGTGCTGTGGTGACAACATGTGAGTCGAAACATTCCACCAAGCAGGAGACCAAGTAGAGCACCCTGCCAAGAACCCTCAATTAACCAACCCGCATAAGCCGGAAAAACAAATCCAACTAACAGGGCGATCTCAATCCACCAGCGGTGTTGCCACATAACAATTTTGTCGGCCATTAAATCCTTAACGTTATCCCTAGGTGGAGCGAGTTTTTTCTTAAATAATATCCAACCGATATGGGCGTGCCAAAAGCCTTTAGTAATGTTGTAAGGATCATCTTCGTGATCCACATGCTTGTGGTGACGGCGATGATCTGAGCTCCAAACGAGAGCTGAATCCTGCATAGCTGTAGCTCCACCGATCAAAGAAAATAATTTGACTGGCCATTTGACCTTGAAGGAAATATGCGACACCAAACGATGATAGCCGAAAGTGATCCCCATTCCCGAATAAATGAACAAAGCGAGCGCAATGAGAATGTGTGCCCACCAATGCTGGATATCAGCATGAAATTTCCAGATAAACAGTGGCAGTCCTAATACTGACCCCAGAAGAATCAAGCCTAGGAAAAAAGTGTTACCAAAGTGGATACCGTTCCACACGTACTTTCTTGTTTGAGACATATTTATTTCCTCCGCCCCGCAGGAGCGGAAGATCGCACGCTTTGAGGAATTGTAAATAAAAACATGCTACCTTTTCGCTGTTTCAACCTATATCTTCTCAAAAACTATGAATTACACTAAAATTCACTGGCTTCTAATTGTCCTTATCTTTCCATTTATTTCGTTCGCTGATAGACCGAATGTCCTGCTGATTGCTGTTGACGACCTAAATGCTGATTTAGGCTGTTACGGACACCCACTGGTAAAGTCGCCTAATGTTGACCGACTAGCTAAACGCGGCCTTCGGTTCGATCGCGCCTACTGCCAGTATCCGGTTTGTAATCCCAGTCGGTCATCATTTATGACCGGTCTGTATCCAGAACAGACCGGCGTGCTATCCAATGCCGGCTATTTCCGGGATAAACAACCGGACATCGCTTCCCTCTCGCAACACTTCATCAACCATGGCTATTTTGCCGCCCGGATCGGAAAGATTTATCACTACGGCGTACCCACCCAGATCGGCACCGATGGCGAAGACGATAAGGCTTCCTGGAACAAGGTCATCAACCCCATCGGCATCGACCGCACGCGCCAGGACGAAGTGATCACCCTGCGCGCCGGCTCATACGGCGGCACCATGAGCTGGCTCCTGCTCGACAGCAAAGACGAGGAACATACCGACGGACAGGCAGCGCTCGCCGCCGTGAAGCTGATGCAGGATCATCATCCGGATAAGACCGGAAAACCCTTCTTTCTCGCGGTCGGCTTTTATCGACCGCACACACCATACGTCGCGCCTCTGCATCACGCACAGCATTATCCGCTGGATAAAATCGAACCCGTCCTCGAATTACCCGGCGACCGCGACGACATTCCGCCTGCCGCCCTGCCCGACCGACCGAATCAACGCGAGCTAACCCTCGAGCAACGGAAGGAAATCATTCGCGCCTATTACGCCTCAACGACATTGATGGACGCCTGCCTTGGTCGCGTACTGGATGGGCTGAAAAAACTCAAGCTCGACGACGACACCATCGTCGTGTTTCTCAGCGACCACGGCTACCATCTCGGTCAACACGGCCTCTGGCAAAAGAGCGATCTCTTTGAAGGCAGCGCGCGCGTACCGTTCATCATTTCGGTACCCGGCATGAAAACCGCCGGCCAGTCCTCCAGCTCACTCACCGAACTTATCGATCTTTACCCCACCCTCGCTGATCTCTGTAATCTGCCGCAGCCCAAACATCTCAAAGGCCACAGCCTCGCGCCTCTGCTTGCCAATCCCAAGGCTACCGTTCGACAGGCCGCCTACAGCACCACCCGCATCCGCCCGCGCCTACCCGGCTTCACCGGCAAGGTCAAACCTCTCGGCCGCTCCATTCGCACCGACCGCTATCGTTATACCGAATGGGCAGATGGCAAATATGGTGTGGAACTGTACGATTACCAGACCGACCCTAGGGAAATCACCAACCTCGCCCGGTCTGCAGCGCATGCTGGCAAAGTGAGGGAACTCAAAACGATTTTCGATCAAACCCGAAAACACACCCGTTAAATGAAATCTCTTGTTTCGCTGACTCTTCTACTCAGCCTCCCCCCGGTCTTCTCCGCCGCTGAGGTGAAGGGAAACTGGAAACGCCACGTCGTTTGGGAAGGTCTCCGTAACAATGTTGCCGTAGCCGCTGATTTCACAGGAGATGGCAAAATCGATATCATCAGCAACGCTGGTGGCAAAACGCGACTGTTTATAGCGCCAAATTGGAAAGAGGTCATCATCGGGGACCACAAGGACCACACCTTTATCCATGGTGAAACTATGGATGTGGACGGTGATGGAGATGCGGATTTCATCGGTGCCCGGTATAAGCCTGGCCTCATTGTGTGGTTTGAGCAGCCGAATAAAAACCCCACCGGCGGCCCGTGGAAGGCGCGCATTGCCGAGGACGAAATCATCGGCATCCACGGCGTACTCAAAGCGGATGTCAACGGAGACGGCAAACTAGATCTACTCGCCAACAGCGGCCAGCCCGTGGGCAAGTTTCCCAACTCCGCCGTGTGGCTGGATATCCCAGAGAATCCCAAGACCGCCCAGCGCTGGCCACGGTATGTGTTCGCCAAGGAAGACGCCCCGGGTCTGAGCCATTACCTCGGTGCCGGCGATCTCAATGGCGACGGACGGCTCGATATCACCCTCGCCGCCAAGGGCGGCCCGCAGGATAAATCCGGCAAGGGCGAATGGTTTGCGTGGTGGGAAGCCGGCGAAGATCCCACCAAGCCGTTCAAAAAACATCGCCTTCCCGGCAAACACCCCGGCGCCACCAACATCATGCCCGCCGACGTGAACGGCGACGGTAAGCTAGACATCATCGCCAGCCGCGGCCACGGCACCGGCCTCATTTGGTATGAGAATCCCGACTGGAATTTTCATAACATCAATACGGAACTTCTATCCTCTCATTGCTTACAAGTGGGTGACATTGATGCCGATGGCGACATCGATGCCATCACCTGCGCCTATCTCAGCCGCAAAGCCGCTTGGTTTGAGAACGATGGCAAAGGCAAGTTTACTACGCACATCATCCATAACGACCAAGCGACCTATGACATCCGCCTTGTGGACATGGACGGCGACGGCGATCTCGATGCGCTCATCGCCGGGCAACAAAGTAAGAACGTGGTGTGGTACGAAAACCCTTTGAAGTAGCATGTCGGTCATCACCGAGGAACAACGGAATCCATTTGCAACGCCTTCCCAACTCCCGCTAGCCTTTCCTAATGAGCCAAACCAAACCCAAAGTCCTGATCATCATCGGCGATGCCGCTGAGACGGTGGACACGATGTATCCCTACTTCCGCCTGATCGAGG
>CAJWMQ010000166.1 GCA_913042895.1 uncultured Verrucomicrobiales bacterium
TGTCGACGCGTTGCTGGAAAAACGCCATGTCATCGCCGCGCTCATCGAGCAGCGTCCGGAAAATGCTCTTCAAAAAATCTTCGGCCAAGTCGGCGTCGTCAGACAAATCGGCAAAGGCAATCTCCGGCTCGATCATCCAAAACTCTGCGAGATGCCGTGAAGTGTTGGAATTCTCCGCGCGAAAGGTCGGCCCGAAGGTGTACACCTTGCTCAAGGCAAGGCAGTAACTTTCCACGTTCAGCTGGCCGGACACAGTCAGGTTGGTTTCCTTGCCAAAAAAATCCTGCGCAAAATCCACCGTGCCGTTCTCGGTGCGCGGCAGGTTTTCGAGATCCAGCGTGCTCACGCGAAACATTTCGCCCGCCCCTTCGCAATCGCTGCCAGTTACGATAGGCGTGTGCACCCAGTAAAACCCGTTTTCGTGAAAGTAGCGATGAATGGCATTCGCCACGCAATGCCGCACGCGGGCCATCGCGGAAAAGGCATTGGTGCGCACGCGCAAATGTGCCTGCTCGCGCAGGTATTCAAAGGTGTGCCGCTTGGCCGGCATGGGGTAGGTCTCGGGATCGTCCACCATCCCCACCGTCTCAATGCGCGTGGCCAGCAGTTCAACACTCTGGCCCTTGCCCTCGGAGGCAACCACTTCGCCCTCGGCAATGAGCGAACAGCCGGTGGTCAGGTGCTGCACTTCACTGGCGTAATTCTCTAGTTCACCCGGCGCCACCACCTGCGCGGGCTCGAAGCAGGAGCCATCGTGCAGCTGCACAAACGATAGACCCGCCTTGGAATCGCGCCGCGTACGCACCCAGCCGCGTAGTCTGATCCGATCGCCCACCGTCACGCCATCCTGCGTCAGCAATGCAGCCACCGAAATCAGCCGAAAATCCTCGCTCATGGGCGGAGAATACCGCGCGGATGGCTTCGGAGTCCAAGGGAAGTTTTGCGCATGGTATACTTCCGTATATCAGGTGCAAAATGATGTTAGCCCTAATGCATTATGAATGAATTTTGCATTCCTCGAGTTATTAATCCATTAGGTGCCTGAAGAGGTTGAATCTTCTCACATTAATAAAATGCATCCAACGCAGATTGTGACAGTCAGTGCTGTTAGAGCAGCGAAGATGTAGTCGATTGGTCCAGCTTTCATGTTACTATCCTCCATGCTCTGAACGTTAGCGTCTCTTGTGCCATTTTCGTAAGATTGGCATGGGAAAAGCTTTCATTGTTTTTTGATAATGAATGAATATGATTCATACACAAATAATCCTTTAGACAGTCGGCAGTTAAGGGCCTTTCTTATGCTTTCGCGAAAGGAAAGTTTTACGAAAGCAGCAAAAGAGTTGCATCTTACGCAGTCCGCTGTGAGTCATGCAATGAAGGCACTAGAGGAGGATGTGGGTTGTCGTCTTTTAGACAGGGTGGGGAAAAAGGTTCTGCTGACTCAGGCGGGTGAACAATTTTTTCAGCGCGTTGAAAAAATTTTTGGCGAAATGATTCTCGCGCGGGCGGAGTTGGATCAACTCGGCGAATGGGGTCGAGGCCGTTTGCGCGTTGGTGCCAGTGCGGCCGCCTGTCAGTACATCCTGCCGCCGGTTCTCCGTGAATTTCAAAAGGAGTTTCCCAAGTGCCGACTAAGCATTGAACCGGGGGACACCAAGGAGATCGTGGAATCATTACGAGCCAACACGATCGATGTGGCCGTGACTCTAGAACCCGAACGCGAACCAGACTTTACCTTCTCACCATTGTTCACCGATGAATTGATGTTTCTTGTAAACCCCAAGCATCCCTGGGCTGAGGCTCGAAGGGCCGTGCGGATGGAAATCCCGCGTGAGCAGTACATCCTTTATTTTCGCAACAGTCTCACCTTTGAGCAGATTGAGAACTATTTCCGAACCGAAAAAATGGCCATCAAATCCGTAATCGACATGGGCAGTATGTCCGCCATCAAGGAGTTGGTTAAGCTCGGTTTGGGCGTGACCATCCTGGCGCCGTGGGTGGCACAAAATGAATTAACCAAAAAATCCCTCGTGTCGTTGCCGCTCGGCCGTCGTAAACTTAAGCGCCAATGGGGCGTGCTTTATAGGAAAGAGCGGCCGATGGGCTGGGCGGAGGATACCTTTATCAAGCTCTGCCAATCCGGCGCGCGACAATTCGCCGCTAGCAATGGCCTTCGCGCGCACGTATAAACGGCGCGTTTCCATGAAGGCATATCGACTAAACCGTTTGTTCAACGCGAAATCCGGCCGCTGCTTTGATGTGGCTGTAGATCACGGATTTTTTAATGAGCGTAGCTTCCTGCAGGGCATTGAGAATCTCGACACTGCGGTGCAGACCCTGGTGGAGGCGGATCCGGATGCCATCCAGTTGACCGTCGGCCAAGCGCGTCTTTTGCAGCAGATTCCCGGCAAACAAAAGCCGGCGCTCGTATTGCGCACGGATGTGGCCAATGTGTACGGCACTGATTTGCCTGATCACCTGTTCAGCCGCGTGATCGAGGATGCCGCCGAACAGGCCGTACGGCTGGATGCCGCGTGTGTGGTGGTGAATCTCTTTCGTATCCCGAGCGCGCCGGAAGTGACCGATGATTGCATTCAAAACATCCTCGAGCTCAAGCCGCAGTGCGATGCACTGGCGATACCGTTGATGATCGAACCGCTCGTATTCAAGCCCAACGCCGAGGCCGGTGGTTATCAGGTGGATGGGGATTTGGATAAAATCATGCCGCTTGTCCGGCAGGCCTGCGAGCTTGGCGCGGACGTGATAAAGGCCGATCCCACCGATAATCCTGAGGACTACCATCAAGTCATTCAGATTGCCGGCGACATCCCCGTGCTTGTCCGCGGCGGCGGTCGGGTGAGCGATAATGAGATTCTTCGGCGCACCCACGCCATTTTGGCACAGGGTGCACGCGGTATCGTGTATGGCCGCAATATCATCCAGCACGCCAACCCCGGCGGTATGACCCGCGCTCTAATGGCTTTGGTTCACGATGCCGCTACTCCGGAGGAAGCGGCTAAGCACCTGTCTTAAAGGCGGATTTCTTTGACCTTTTTTCGCAAAACCCCTAGGTTCCGCCGTTCCTGAGGCGATTCAATATGCTCGGATTTATTAAGAAAATTTTTGGCACGAAAAACGACCGCGAGATCAAACGTATCGAGAAATCCTTGATCCAGCAGGTTTATGCGTACGCGGATCAATTGGAGGCCATGTCGGATGATGAACTCCGTGGCCAAACCCGCGAGTGGCAGGAGGAGTTGGGCCCGATCGAGGATGATGACCAGCTTGCGTTGCGGTTGGATCAAATTATGCCGCAGGCCTTCGCGGTGGTGAAGGAAGGCGCTCGGCGGTTGTGCGGCAAAAATATTGATGTGCGCGGCCATGAAGTGCTTTGGGAAATGGTTCACTTCGATGTGCAGCTCATCGGCGGTTACGCCCTGCATAAACGAAACATTGCCGAGATGGCGACTGGTGAAGGTAAAACCCTCGTCGCCACCTTGCCTGTTTACCTGAATGCCTTGGCCGGCCGCGGCGTTCATGTGGTGACGGTGAACGATTACCTGGCCGCTCGTGACTCCGAATGGATGGGGGCACTTTACACTTTCCTCGGATTGACCGTGGGTTGCATCCAGCACGACCAACCACCCAGTGCCCGGCGGGACATGTACAACCGCGACATCACTTACGGCACCAACTCGGAAATGGGCTTCGATTATCTGCGCGACAACGGCATGGCTCAAAGCGCCGAGGAACAGGTGCAACGCGGTCATTACTTTGCCATTGTGGATGAGGTGGACTCGATCCTTATTGATGAAGCCCGCACGCCGTTGATCATCAGTGGTCCGGCGCAAGTGAAGCAGGATCAACGGTTGTATTCCGAACTCAAACCACGCATTCAGGACTTGGTGCGGCAACAAAAAAGGCTGTGCGACAAGTACATTCGCGAAGCCAACGAGCTCATCAAAAATCTGGGCGAATCTGAAAATGCAGAGATCGAGCACGAGATCGGTTTGCTGCTTTATCGAGTGCAGCAAGGCCAGCCCAAGCATTCCGGATTGCTCGAGGCCAAGGTGGACCCCATCAACCGCCGTCGTTTGGAATTGGCTGAAATGGAGCTACACAAGGACCAAACTAAGAAGCTCCTGTATGCTCAAAAGGAGGAGCTTTTTTTCGCTATCGACGAGAAAAGCCATGATGCGGATCTCACAGAGAAAGGGCGGAGCTTCCTTAGTCCTAATGATTCAGAAGCCTTTATGATGCCAGACACCGTGATCGCGCATCACGAGATTGATTCCAATGAATCTCTCTCGCCACAGGAAAAACTTACCGAGAAACAGCGTGTGCAAGCCGCGGCTCAGGAGCGTGGAGAGCGTATTCATGTGACCTCACAATTGCTCAAGGCCTACTGCCTCTACGAAAAGGATGTGCAGTATATTGTGCAAAGTAACAAGGTGGTGATTGTGGATGAAAACACCGGTCGCCCGATGGAAGGCCGCCGCTGGAGCGATGGTCTGCATCAAGCGGTGGAATCTAAGGAGAGCGTCAAGATCGAGGAGGAAACACAGACCTACGCGACCATCACCATCCAGAATTACTTCCGCCTTTACACCAAGCTTGCCGGTATGACCGGCACTGCAGAAACCGAGCAGGCGGAATTTTTTGATATATACAAACTCGGTGTACTCGTCATTCCGTCAAACCGCCCTTGTTTACGCCAGGATAATGACGATTCCATATATCTCACCGAAAAGGTGAAGTTCAAGGCCGTTGTCGAAGAGGTGCGCCGCTTGAATGGCGAAGGGCGTCCCGTGCTGGTGGGCACCGTGGCGGTGGAAACCAGTGAACACATTTCGCGATTGCTGGAAAAATCCCGCATTCCGCACAGCGTGTTAAACGCGAAGTTTCACGAACAAGAAGCGGAAATTGTCGCCCGCGCAGGACAACGCGGCACGGTAACTATTGCCACCAACATGGCTGGGCGCGGCACGGATATCAAGCTGGCCAAAGGCGTGCCAGATCTCGGTGGTCTGCACGTACTCGGTACCGAGCGCCATGAATCGCGCCGGATCGATCGCCAGTTGCGCGGCCGTTGTGCACGTCAAGGCGATCCCGGAAGCTCGCACTTCTTCCTCAGCCTTGAGGATGACCTGATGCGGCGTTATGGCAACAGTGAGAAGATGACTGGCATGTTGCAAAAAGTGGGTATGGAAGAGGACGAAGAAATTTCCCATCCGCTTCTCAACCGCTCCATCGAGAGTGCCCAAAAACGCGTGGAGCAACACCATTACCAAATTCGTCGTCGCACTTTGGAATATGACGACGTGATGAATAAGCAGCGTGAACAGCTCTATGGTTTTCGCAACAACATCATCAAGGGAGACGATGTCCGCGATGTGATGTTTGACGTGGTGGAAGATGTGATCGTTAAACGCGTCGAATCCTATATGCCACAAGGCTTTGAGGAGGAAGAGATTGGGTATGATTACACCGGGCTGGCTGTTTGGGTGAACCAAACCTTCCCAGTGGGCTTGGGTGAAGAAGAATTGAAGAAGACTGCTGAGCAAGCTTCAGAAACGCCGCCTGAAGGCAGTATGTATGATGGTCTTACACGCGAGCAATACGCCCTTTGCCATTTCATCTTTGATGCTGTGCAGGAAGTGTACCGCGTAAAAATCAAAACCGAAGATCCGGACGCGCTCGTACATGTGGAGCGGCGGGCGATTCTTGTTTCCATCGACCGCCTCTGGCGCGAACATTTGTATGCAATGGATGGCCTGCGCCAATCCGTTCATCTTCGGTCTTACGGCCAGAAAGATCCGTTAGTGGAATATAAAACCGAAGCGCGCGATATGTTCATGGACTTGATGGAGAACATCCGCGAGGAAGTTTGCCACAACATTTTTCGAACCGCCACCAGCCTTGAAGCTGCTATGAATCTTATGCGTAGTCTCTCCGGCAAAGCTAGTACGCAGATGGCCAACGCGTTCGGTCTTGATCCCTCCATTACACAGGCTGGCAACATTGTCAGCGAAGTCAATGCCGAGGTGAGCGGGGAACAAGGTTCAGCGGCTCCACGTCCTGTTCGATCAGGTCCCAAGGTGGGACGTAACGATCCATGCCCTTGCGGAAGCGGTAAGAAATATAAGAAATGCTGGCCTAATTGCCCGTGATCAATCCAGTTTCAATGATTCGGCTGCGACGGAAGATTCGCGGCATCTCCGCCATTTTACTCCCGTTTCAGGAAAACGGGGATCCTGATTGGACCGGATTCTCCGCGCATGTGCAGCGTACAGTTGCGGCCGGTTTGGCGCCGGCGGTGAATATGGATACCGGCTTCGGTAATCTTATTGATGATTCCA
>CAJWMQ010000167.1 GCA_913042895.1 uncultured Verrucomicrobiales bacterium
CCAGCCGAGCCGCCATGATGAAGGAACGGCAGCCAGGGGCCATTGTCAGTAGTGTAGATCACGTAGGTGTTGTTCGTGAGTTTCAGGTCATCAATCGTCTTGAGCAGCCGCCCAACCTCGGTGTCGATGTGCTCGATGGTGTTGATGTATGCCCGCTTGGGGTCAGGATCGCGTACATCGTCCGGTACATAGAGTGGGATGTGCGGCATGGAGTGCGGGATGTACACAAAAAACGGTTTGTCCTTATTTGCTTTGATGAAATCGATAGACTTTTGTGTACAACGGCGTGTGATGGTGCGCTGGTCGACCGGCAACTCGACGATTTTCTCATCCTCAAACAGCGGGGTCTTCCACTTGGTAAGCGTGGATTCTGGGTCTGCCCAGAGGATATCCATCCCTTGCCAACCACCGCGCGGCTTGCCCTTGTTGTCCGGGTGATTCATGTCGTTGGAATAAGGAATACCGTAGTAGGTATCGAATCCATTGGCCGTCGGCAGCGTTTCCTTGTGATGCCCAAGGTGCCATTTTCCGAAACAGGCGGTGGCATAGCCTTGACCCTTCAAGTGATCAGCGATGGTGTGCTCCTCAGCGTTCAGCCCCTTGGTCGAGGCAGGGAATAACACGTGCTGATGCATGCCCACGCGCTTGGGATAACAACCCGTCAGCAACGCCGCGCGCGAGGGCGTGCACACCGGCGAGGCCACCATAAAGCTCGTGAACTTCCGTCCCTCTTTGGCAATGCGATCGATGTTTGGTGTCTTGATGGTCTTGGAACCGAAGCAGCTCAAGTCGCCGTACCCTTGGTCATCTGTAAAAATGAGTACAAAGTTGGGCTTGGCGGCCTGCAGAATTCCTGTGGCTAAGAAGAAAATGGACAGAGCAATGGACTTGAAAAGGATCGTCGGTTTCACGCCGACGAGTGTTTCAGCCGAAGACCGCTTCAGTCAAACCCTCATTCCGCAGCCCAAACATTCCGCCGAAACAGCATCCGGTAAAATTGGCTGATATCTTCTTCACCCAATGACCTGAATTTTACGAACTCCGCAGGCAATTCCGAATTCAGAGCATTTGTTTTGATACCCCACAACGGTACGGGGGAAATGGGCAGCATACCATAGCGTATATCGCCGATCACATCTTCCGCCTCGGGATGTTGGCACAAGAAGCCGTTGGACAAACGGTTAAACCGAGCCACGTCTTTGCCCGGCTTGGCAGCTTCGAAAGCATTCACTTTGCCTCCGCGGTAAATCTTCGCAGTCAATCCGGGCAACACATGAATTGCGTCCACATGATAAACCCCGTCGAACAGATACACCGAGCGATGAAGGAACACATTGCCGATGCTCGGTTTCACAACCTGCCGAACCGACGTGTGATCGCGTTGCGTGATGAGTGTCTGCTGGGCAGATTCAGCTTGGCGATGTTGGGCAAGGGCGAACAGCAGGTAACACGCGCAGAAAATCGCCGCGGCGCGCGGAAACCAAACGCGACTCCGCCACGCGCCCCAAACGGTCAGCACCAAAAGCGGCAGGCTGAACAATGGATCGATGATGGAAACGAGATTCCACGAAACCCGATCCAACGCAAATGGCCACCACAAATGCGTGCCGTAACTGGTGCAGGCATCCAGGAACCCATGCGTGGCGTACCCCAAAAGACAGGCCATCCAAATTTCACGAAACTCAAACCGCCGCCGGGACACCAGCCAGATCAACAACGCCACGATGAATGCTCCCAACGGAATGAACGCCAGCGAATGTGAAAAGTGTCGGTGATAATCGAGATTCAGCAGCGGATCCGCTGAGGAGCTAATCAGCGCATCCAAGTCCGGCGCCATCCCGGCGATAGCCCCGTAGAATGCTACCCGATACTGAGCCTTCGGCCGGCAAAATGATTGGGCAACTGCCGAACCCACGAGGCCTTGGGTTAGTAAATCCATGAAAATTTAAGATTAAAAAAGTAAACGGACTCCCGGGCCCGTCTTTCCAGCAACCCCATGCTCTGGAGGGACGAGCCCGCGGGTCCATTGGCGGAACCGAAGTCTAAACCTCGGCCAGCGTCTCCGTGCTGCCGGCGAAGCTCTTGGCTTCGACACCAAGCTTGTGCAGCATGGTGAGGTAGAGGTTAGCGGTGGGCACCTCGCTGAAGTTCATCTCTCCGCGCCAACCCGCGTCGGTGTCGATGCCGGCGGTAGACTGGTGCTTCTGGTTGCCCTGACCATACTTAAGATATTGGCCGTGCTTAAAACCAAGTTTGCGACCACCAATGAGCAGCAGCGGATAGTTGCGCGACAGGTGGAACGCGCTAGAGGCCGAGCCAAAAAAGAGCGCGGTGTGGTCGAGCATGTTGCCCTCACCGCCGGGCTCAGGCGTCGCCTTTAGTCGGCTAGCAAAGCGCCCGAGTTCGTCGTTGATGAAGCGACAATAGATGCCGAAGTTTTTGTAGCCGTCGGGCTTCTTCGTTTCGTGCGACAAATAATGAGTGGCCTTGAAACCAACCGCGCGCGCGAGGTAATCGCTAATGCCGACGCCGTTTTCACGGCCGAGCTGGTAGGTGGCCACGCGCGTGGAGTCGGTCTTGAACGCGAGATAAATCAGCTCATACATCGTGCGCAGAAAATTGCGTGGATCCTCGGGCGTCACATCGAGCTTCAAGTAATCGGTCTCGACCGTTGGCAATGGGATGTCCAGCCAACGCTTGGCCTTGGCCACTTTCACCTCGGTTTCGCGCACGGACTGCAAGTACTCGGCGAGCGTTTCCTGATCGTGCTTGGAGAGTGACCGATTCAGCGACCGCGCGTCCTCCAACAAATCATCCAACGCGCTTTGGCTCAGGGCCAAGCGACGGGCTGCGTCGGGGCCGCTCTTTACAAAGAGCATATCAAAGATGCGCTTGGGCTTGTGCTCGGCAGGGATGGGCCGGCCCTGAGCGTTGTACGAAAGCGTGTGGGCGCCGCGCGGCGAGCCGGTGCCGCCGTCGGTGGACATCACGAGCGAGGCATGGCGCGTGTGTTCGCCGGCTTGCGCGGCAAACACCTGATCGAGCGAAATGCTGTTGTGATAATCGCCATCAGCGCCGGTATCCGCCGCGGTGATAAACTGGTCCGCATTGGCATGGCCATGTACGCGCCGCAACGCGGGATTCGACAAACCGGAAAACACAGTCAGTTCATCGCGCAGCGGCGCCAGTGTTTCCATACACTTAGTGAGCTTAAAATCCCTGCGGCCTCCGTGTGGAAACCAGCTCCAGTCCTTGAACGCTGGATCCTTTTCCAGCGGCATGGGCACGCCGTCAGGCAGATAAAAACAGGCTAGGCGTTTCCGTTGCTCGGGCTTATCGGCGGCGCGGGCGGAAGGAGCAAAAGATTCTAGCCACGGCAACGCCAACGCCACACCGGCACCACGCAAAAATTTCCGTCGATCGAGGCAAGATAAATTCATATTCATGGCTTTACTCCTTCGCGGTTATTTTATCTGAAATAAATCACTTTTCACAACCAGAAAGACGAGGTCCAAGAGCCCATCACCGCGTTTGCGCAGGGCAGCGGTGATGCGATCCACCTCGGCTCGGTCCCCAAAGGTCAGTGGTCGGCCTAGCGCGTAAGCAGCCAACTTATGCGTCATTGCTCGCGCGAACTGATCCTGCCGGTTGGCCAACAGGTAATTCTGTAGGCCCTTCATACCGTGTAGTTCATCATTGTTAAACAATACGCTAGCCGCATCGACCGGCTGGTCGCCAATCTTGTCGCGCCATTGGCCGAACGCATCAAAATTTTCAAACGCGATACCCCACGGATCGATCTTCGAGTGACACGAGAAACAGGCCGGGTCACTCCGGTGATCCTCCATGCGTTGTTTGAGCGTCATTTTGAGAATCGCCGGATCAGCCAGGTCAATCTCCGGCACGGCGGGCGGCGGCGGCGGCGGCGGATCGTGCAGCAGATTTTCCAGCAGCCAAATGCCGCGCTTGAGCGGGTTCGAATCTTTACCGTTGGAATTCATCACCAGCAGACCCGCCACTGTGAGCAGCCCCCCGCGCTTGATCTCCGCCGGCAGCTTCACCCTGCGCAACTGATCGCCGTACACTTCCGGTATGCCGTAGTGCCGCGCGAGGCGGTCATTCACCAGCACGTAATCGGCATGGAGAAATTCCGTAACCGGCCGGTTGGCGCGCAGTATCTCGGCGAAGAGGGCGACCGGCTCCCGCTTCATCGCCTCAATTAACAGCGGGTCGATATTGCCGTATGCCTTGGCGTCGAGTTTCACAAAATCCAGCTGATCCATCCCCAGCCATTGCCGCGTGAAATGCTTCGCAAACCGCGCTGCCTTGGGATCGGCTAGCAGCCGGCGCGTTTGCTGCTCCAACACCTTGGCATCCGACAGCTTGCCCTGTCGGGCGAGCGTCAAAAGTTCAGCATCAGGCAGACTGCTCCAGAGAAAAAAGGCCAAGCGTGACGCCAGTTCAACACCTATCATACGCTGATTAGCCGGCTTACCTCTTTGATCGCTTCGAACGAGATACAAAAATTTCGGCGACGCCAACACGGAGGCCAGTACCTCCACCATGGCCTCCCGAAAATCCTCGCACTGTGGCCGCAGCTTCGCGTACAGCGCGAGCTTTTGGTTCACTTCCGCCGCGCTCACCGGCCGGCGCCATGCGCGCGCCATGAACCGCGTCAGCACTTCGCGCGCGTAAATTTTCTCTTCGACGCCCTTGCGCTCGTGAAAAATGCGCATGTGTGATTCAGGCGGCCACTGTTCAAAAGCAGGAGCAATGATCTCCACGTAATCGATTGCCAACGACACCGGTGTGCTGGAGGTGTTGCGCAAGTCGACAAACTCCGCTGGGTTAGGCAGCTGGCCAAGCTTGTGCGTAGCGCGAAAGGCGTTTCTCGGAATTTCGGTCAGCGGTACGTCCCACTCATAAAAACGCGGCTTACCCGGCGGTGCATCAATGGTGATGTCGCGCCCACCAACCTCCACCGAAACGCGCGAGTCGTTACTGCCCTGATTACCAAAATGCAGCCGCAAAGTCGGCATATGTTTGCTGTCGGCAGACATTCGAGCAGCCCGAACGCGCACCCGCATAATGCCCGTGTCTGGTAGTCCGTCACCAACGTCGATGATGAATTTCTGGTTAGCTGGAATCACCACTACATCCGGGGACACCGGCGGCACCTCCGGTCGTTTTCCCGAGGGCGTCCAGGCATATTTGGCGCCATGATACGCCCACCGCGTACGGATGCCCCGCCCGGAAACCAAATCCATGTAATGCGCCCCGCCTGGGTTACGCGAAAATTTTTCCTTCTCCGCCTTCCAGATCTCCTCCGCAGATAGCCCGTCCTCCTGCACCTTTTTGCGTACCCGCTTCACCGCCGCGGCATAATTCGCCTCAAAACGCTCCGCGAACCCGCTCATGCTCAACCCGTAATAAACCGGTGACGGTCGTGCACCGTACACCGTCGCCCGTTCCAGCGCCCTCCGCGCCTGTTCACGGTACTCAGCAAACTGCACCGCCGTCATTTGCAGCATCTCCGAGCTGTTCTTAAAACCGTCCTCCGAGGAAGTCTCCGGCGGTAGGTCACGCGAAAAATCATGCGGTAACCCGAGCAAATCCTGCATCGCGTACTTGTACTCGTACCGAGTCATCCGCCGAAAGGTGCTGTGGCCGCCCTCCGCCCGCCGCGCCTCTGAGGCCACACGGATTTCGCCTGCTAACCAATCAATCACCTTTACGCGATCGGCATCGGACAACTTCACATCCGAATCTGGTGGTGGCATCTCGCCATTGGTCAAGACCCCCTGAACCTCCAGCCACCAACTCACGTCCTTGCCCTTGAGCATGTTCGGATCCAGTACATCCACCCGAAAATTAGCCTTCTGCTTCTCCGAACCATGACACCCCACACATGCCACCTTAAGCAAAGGTCCGATCGACTTGCGAAATTCATCCAAGTTTGCCTTCGGCGCATCCGCGGCGGTCAAACGAATCATACTGAAAACTAAAACCGCTAAGACTCCAAGTACGCCAAGGTTTTGTTTTAAATAACCCTTGCGCCTTTGATGTGATCCAATCCCTTTCATTCTCCGCCAATATTTAGACTGATTTTCTTAGTGGGCGATTCGATTCATTACAAAGTCAATACGTCCTATTTACTTCTGCAAAAAAATCTCGCTCGTGGCCACGAGGTGGACGAGATCACGGAGTCGGTTACCGTTTTCGGCGAGAGCGGAAGTGATGCGGTTAATTTCACCGCGATCCAGGGGTTCGAGGCGGCGGCCGGTGGCGTAGGTGAGCATTTTCTCAGTT
>CAJWMQ010000168.1 GCA_913042895.1 uncultured Verrucomicrobiales bacterium
TATGCCAGCGGGCCGCGCTATGGCGTCGGGCCGGTGCGCATCGACGAACAACCCGATCGCCTGAACGAAAGCCTGATTCGGCGTTTCCTCGACTACACGCCCGGTGCGCCGTACAACTCGTCCCTGGTCACACGCTTCTACAGCGCGCTCTCGGCGAGCGAGTACTTCGAGAGCGTCGAAGTGCGGCCGCTGCTTTCGCAACCCGAAGGCGGGGCGATCCCGATCGATATTGCACTGACGCCGCGCAAGCAGCACAAGTATGCCGCGGGTATCGGCGCCTCGACGGACGAGGGCATACGCGGGCGCATCAATTACACCAACCGGCGCATCAACCGCCATGGCCACCGGGTGAGCGCGGAACTGCGCGCATCGCTCATCGAGCAGCGCCTGCAGGGCGCCTACCAGATCCCGCGGGCGCACCCGGCCGACGAATGGCTGAGCATCCAGGCCGGCGTGGTAAGGTCTGGCATCCAGCCCCACGCGAGCCAGCGCGTCGGCCACTTCCATCGCCGTTCGTTGAAAGGTCACGTAGACAATGGCCGGGACCGCCTCTTTCCTGGAGCCTCTCGCTCAGAAATTCCAGTTTCTCTTCTTCCGTCTTGACGACCTGAGCGGCTAGATGCAGATTGGGACGATGAAATGGGGTCCTCACACGATGCTCGATACCGAACACCTGGCAGATATCGTCTAAGACTTTGGGCGTGGCCGTGGCGGTGAGGGCCATCATGGGAATCTGGCCAAAACGATGGCGCAGATCGGCGAGCTGGCGGTATTCCGGCCGGAAATCATGACCCCATTCGCTGATGCAATGAGCTTCGTCGATAGCGATGCATTGCGGTTTCCAGTTTTCGAGCATTTCCTGCGTGCCGCTGAGCATTAATCGCTCCGGCGCGATGTAGAGTAGCTTGTATTCGCCGCGATGTAGTCCGCCGATGCGTCGCCGCGATTCCTCTGCGTCGAGTGTGGAATTCAGAAAAGTCGCTGGCGCACCCGCTGATTGTAACGCATCCACCTGATCCTTCATCAGGGCGATTAACGGCGACACCACGATCGTGAGTCCGTCCCGCGCCAGCGCGGGGAGCTGATAGCAGAGTGATTTACCACCGCCTGTCGGCATCAACACAATCACATCCTTACCTGATAACGCTGCGTCGATAATTTCCGCCTGCAACGGCCTGAACTCGTCGAAACCAAAGGTAGTTTTCAGCAGGTTCTTGAGATTAGCCGTGGGCATGGCCTTGATTTTGGCGGAATAACGCCCAGGTACAAGCCTGCAGCAATTCGCGTTGACCAGTCATGCTGTCGGCGTAGGCTGCCGCGCGTGAAGCGCTTTATTTTTATATCGGCATCTATTCTGTTGTCGGGGCAAATGACCTTTGCGGCAGACAAAAAAGGCATGCCCAAGGAGGATGTCATCGAATTTCCCTCCATTGGGAAGGGGCTCTCTATTCACAATCTCTTTCAATCCAACATGGTTCTGCAAAGGGATAAACCGGTCGTAATCTGGGGATGGGCTTCACCGAATGAACTAGTTCACGTATCGTTTGGAGGCCAAACCCATCAGGTTAAAGCAGGGAAAGATCGCGTCTGGCGGATAACATTGAGGGCTATGCCGGCCAATGCCGACCCGCAAACACTGACGGTTAAAGGCAATAAACAGACGCTTTCATTGGAGAATATTCTCGTGGGTGATGTTTGGGTGCTTGGTGGGCAAAGCAATATGGAGGAACCGCTGCGCCAAGTAGAGAATGGGCAGTTGGAAGTGGTGTCGGCCAATTTTAATTCGATCCGAATTCTTACTGTGCCTGCCCAAAACGGGCCTGACCTCAAGCAAGGTTTTCCCCGGCTCCATGAGTGGAGCAGCTGGCATAGCCGCCATTTTCGAAAAGGCGATTGGGATGTTTGCACCCCTGACATTGCCCGTGAACTTTCAGCCATCGGTTACGTTTTTGCCCGGCGCCTGCACATGGCGGCCCAAGTGCCCATCGGGGTAATCGATACATCCCGGGGTGGAACGACTGTGGAGAGTTGGACTCCTACACCGGTTTTGGAGAAAATTGATACACCGGAAGTGCAGGCATTGCTAACGGAGTGGAACCAGAAAATCGCAGACTTTGATCCCCAGGAAGACTTGGGAAACCGTGTCAAAAATTTTCATAACTGGGTCAAGAATATGAAAGAGCAGGGCAACGAGATTCCTAAAGGACGAACAGTTCCCACTGATTTACGCCCCGGCCCAGCCATGGATAAAAACCGGCCGGGTAATTGCTATGCTAGTATGATTGCGCCGATCGCCGGATTTGCAGTTAAGGGAGCCATCTTTCATCAGGGATATAATAATGCGAATGGGGGTACAGTGGGCTCAGTAATGTATTATCAGATTTTCGGCCAAATGATCACCGCTTGGCGATCCGCTTTTAATGATCCGGATATGCCTTTTGGTATCATCTCATTATGTACGGCTGGGCAACCGCAAACACGGGACGATTATCTCGAAAAGATGGTTAATGACGGCATCTACATTCGCGAAGCGCAGTATAAAACATTTTTGGATTTTTATGAGGCTGGCGATAAAAATATCGGTTTCGCCAGTAGCTTTGATAAGCGCCGTTCCTGGTATCATCCGCAACTCAAGATTCCTGTTGGTGAACGTATTGCGCGCTGGGCATTGGCTACCCAATACGGTTTCGAACGCGAGGTTGATTGGAAACCACCCATGTATGAGGAGATGAAAATTGAGGGTGGAAAGATCATCCTCAAGATGGATACTTGGGTGCGTCCTGTGACCGATGGGCCGATTCTCGGTTTTGCCATTGCCGGTAAGGATAAGAGATTTCAACCTGCGGATGCGGAGTGGCTGATAAAAGGCAAGGATCGGCACAATCGACCTCAGTACGATCGCCAGGTAATTGTTCTTTCCAGTCCGCACGTTCCAGCTCCCATCCATTTCCGCTACGCTTGGGGACGTAATCCAATGGGTAATTTACAGGCAGCCGGTAACAAAGATTTACCTTTCGCAACTCAGCGCAGTGATGATTGGAAAATAGAGGATGTTCCTTTTAAATCTAGTGGAGTCGAAAATATGTCCCCCAAAGATTATGCCAGACGGGCGAAAAATGAATCGCAAAAAGCTTTACGCTTGGATGATTTGGGACGTCGACTAAAGGAAGCGCAGACGTTGCTCGATGAGCATCAGGAGCGCTACGAAAAGGAACGAGCTGCAGAACGCAAGCGAGCTGCAGAAAGGAAATAGAATTTGAAAAAATATCTCTCACTTTTGATTATAACCACAGTTTTCGCAAACGCAGAGAATTGGCCGCAACTTCGTGGGCTTCATGGAGCGGGCATCAGCATGCAAAAAGGGCTGCCCGTCAAATGGACGACTAAGGATTATGCGTGGCAGATCAAGCTGCCGGGTATCGGTCATTCATCGCCGATCGTTTGGGAAGACAACGTGATTGTGACGTCGGCCTCCCAAAAAGGTGCGCAACGATTTATTGAATGTTACTCAGCGGCCACAGGGAAGCCTGTGTGGAGTAAAACACTGGGCGGGGAAACGCACCCCAAACACGCGCTTAATAGCTACGCCTCCGCTACGCCTGTAACAGACGGAAAACGCGTTTTTGCATCTTGGGGTGATAACGATGAATTCTTCATGATGGCTCATGATTTAAAAAACGGTAAAGAGTTGTGGCGCACCCAACTGGGAGTTTCACTCAGTGACGATGGTCACGGCACGGCGGTATCCCCCGTCTTATTCGAGGATCTTGTGATTATCCTCAATGAACATGATACCAGCCTCGGATATATCGCTGCGTTGGATCAGGCGACGGGTAAGGTGCGTTGGAAGCTTGATCGCAAGATTAACAAGATGACGTACTCTACGCCGATACTCGTGGAGTATGGCGGGCAAACGCAATTGATCAATGCCTGTCTGGACGACGGCCTGATGGGGTTGGATCCGCGCAGCGGAAAAATCCTTTGGACCACGCCTAACACCTACACGCTGCGGACCGTGGCCATGCCGGTTTACTGGCAAGGCCATGTATTCGGCAGTTGCGGCGGCGGCGGCAAAGGCAAGCTGATGACGGCTGTGAAACTTGGCGGCAAGGGTAAGGTTACCGAAACGCATGTGGCTTGGGAACGGCGGCGGTCTTTACCCTACGTGCCCACGCCGATTGCTTACGGGGATCATCTCTATCTTTGGCTGGATAACGGCATCGTGGTGTGTGTGGATGCCAAGACAGGCGCCGAGCAATGGAATGAGCGGGTGGGGCGCGGTGATTTTTCCAGCTCGCCGGTGTGTATTGACGGTAAGATTTATTGCAGCTCGCGCACGGGCGAATTCACGGTGATTAAGGCCAGCCCGAAGTACGAACTGCTGGGCCGCAGTGAGCTTGGGGAATCCACCCACGCCACCCCGGCGGTCAGCAACGGCCGCCTGTTCCTGCGCGGGTTTCGGACATTGTATTGTCTGGAGGCGAAGTAGGGTTACGGCATCACGATCAGGAATTGCACGGAATCGACGATGACGTATTTGCCCTCGGTGCCTTCGGTGCTGATGGTGACAGAGCCTTTGCGGCCTTTCTTGAAATGAAACAGGCCGATGGAACGAAAGAGCTTGGCGATGGGCGCCGGCTCGCCTTCGTTAATCTTCACCACGGTTTTGCCCATGGAATGATGCACGGTGACGGGCACGCCGTTGGCGCGGCGGATGTTGGAGTTGTGCGACACGCGCACTTCGTAGAGGCCGGTTCGCGGCAGGTCCGGCGTGAAGGTGGCGCTCTTTTGCCCCTTCTTTTCCTTCATGTCATGAATGTAGCTCACGCCGACGAAGGGCGGGGTGTGCACGCTGTGTTTCCATTCGCCGACGAGTTTGGCTTCCGTGTTATCCACCACGGTGCCGGCCAGCTTGGATTTGTCTGGCACGATGAACTTGATGTTCTCCGGTTTATCAACTTGATCAGGCCGCGGAAGAAGAGGGTCTCGACTAGCGGCTTGTGCTAAATCCAAAGCATTCACCAGCGCTAGCAACATAATATAAACCATGTGGGTTTTAGCTTACGGGAAACATTGATGGAAACAAGGTAGTGCTGTTCTCAATTTGGTTTTTGTCTTTGGTATAGCCTAAAATCTACACCTCAGCGTTGCGTTAAGGCACCAGCCTTATTAGCCTTTGAGGCATGGATCGCATGTTAGTTTTAGTTTCTTTGGTTTTTGTCAGTGTTGCTTCTTCGGCGCAATGGAATGAATTTCGCGGCCCTCAAGGCGAAGGCCATACGGACGCCAAACTGCCGATGGAAGTGACCGCCCAGGGTCATGTCTGGAAAACCTCGATGCCCGGCAAGGCGTGGAGTTCGCCGGTGGTCTGGGATAATCAGATTTGGTTTACCAATGCGGAGGCCGATGGTCACAAGCTCTGGGCGGTGTGTCTCAATGCCAAGACGGGTAAGGTGATCCACAACAAACTCGTGTTTGAAATCAAGAGCCCGCAAAAGAGCCCGGTGGCGATGAACAGCTACGCCTCCTGCACGCCGGTGATTGAAGAAGGCCGGGTGTATGTGACCTTCGGCGTGCACGGCACGGCCTGTCTCGACACCAAGACCGCCGAGATCATTTGGCAGCGGCAGGATGATGAACTGACCTGCGATCATTTCCGCTTGCCGGCCAGTTCGCCGATCCTGCATGGCGGGCGGTTGTATCTGATTTTTGACGGCGCCGACCGCCAGTTTGTTGTGGCGCTGGACAAGACCACCGGCAAAACGCAATGGCGGCACCAGCGCGCCTTTGAGTTCGGCACGAACAACGGCGACCGCAAAAAGGCTTATGGCACCCCGGCCATCATTAAGGTAGGCGATCAGGAACAACTCATCGCCCCGGCCGCCGTGGCCACCGAGGCGCTGGACCCGGCCACCGGCAAGTTGCTCTGGACCGCGCGCACCGGCGGCATGAACGCCAGCGGTCGGCCGCTCTACGGCAACGGCCTCATTTTCATTAATAACGGCATGGGTTCACTTGGCGCCATTCCTGCCGTCGGCGGTGCTGAACGCGAAGCAAAATGGAGCACGCGCCGCAACATTCCCAAGAAAGGATCCCTGCTCCTCAAGGGTGAGCACCTTTACATGGTGGCCGACAACGGCGTGGCCAGTTGTCTGGTCGCCGCCACCGGCGAAGTACTCTGGAGCGAACGGCTCAATGCCGGCGAATTCGCCGCCTCCCCGATCCTCTGCCAAGACCGCATTTACTGCTTCAGCCTTTCCGGTAAATGTGTCGTTCTGGCCGCTTCGCCCAAGGAATTCGAGGT
>CAJWMQ010000169.1 GCA_913042895.1 uncultured Verrucomicrobiales bacterium
TTATCGGCTCGTAGCGCAGCCTGGTTAGCGCGCCTCGTTCGGGACGAGGAGGTCGGGCGTTCGAATCGCCCCGAGCCGACCATTTTATTTTCCCCACCAATCCGGATTAGCTTTCAGCTTTTCAAGTAGTTGAGCATCCGCTTCTGGGAATTGGAAATCCCCTAATTCATCCGGCCCAACCCAAGCCATGGATTGCCCTTCGCAGCCCTCGGGCTCGCCCATCACCAGAGCGCATTGATAAAAAGAGAGCTGCACGATCTTATCTGGATAAGCATGTTCCAGCGTTTCCACGCATTCGCGCACATTCACGAGTACGCCGAGTTCTTCATGCAGTTCCCGCTGGAGACATTCAGGAAGCGTTTCGGATGGCTCACATTTGCCGCCGGGAAACTCCCACAAGCCAGCCAAATGGCCGCCGGCCGGGCGTTGGGTGATCAGGAGTTTGCCGTCACGAAACAGCAATCCAGCGGCGACGATCACCGGCTTGTTCATGAGCAGAAGAAATAATCAGGCCACTGCTTCATCATCGTTAGGAAACAGGAACCGCCCGCAAATAACTCCCGCCAAAGCGCCGCCCAATATTGGGCCAAGCCAATAGACCATTTGAAAATCCCATTGACCAGAAACTAAAGCCGGGCCAAAAGCACGCACGGGGTTCATCACGGCTTCGGTCAAGACGCCGGCACTCAAGATTCCCACCGTCACAGCTGCTCCAACAAATAAACCAGCTAGCGGGCGATTTTCTCGACGTAATCCAGCAAACACTGCCAGTCCCCAGAAAAAAGTAAGCATCACTTCAATCACGATCGCCTTAACCACGCTAACCCTCTGGGAATTCGGCACTTCACGCGGGGCCACTTGGCCGATTGGTTCCGGAATCTCATAGCGTGCGGGCACACCCGGTGTCGCCGCTTCTATCGGCGATTTCATAGTGGCTGTTACCTGCCCAGTCTCTTCATTGATAGGTCCGGTTTTGATCCAGTTCATCTTTTCATTCGTTCCGAGAAAATTGGATAGGACAAAACAGGCCAACACGGCGGAGATAATTTGAACCGGAATAATCATCATGGCCCGAGAAGCCTTCACACGACCGCCCAGCAATAACCCCAGCGTGATGGCTGGATTAAACTGGCCGCTGCCAAGCCGGTTAAACGCCGTTACCAAAACGGCCACTGTTAGGCCGCTGGCCAATCCCACGGCAACGAGATCAGGGAACATCCAATACCACGTAGTCACCCCCACGGCGACCAACGCGAAGGTGCCGATGAATTCAGCCACCAAAGTTTGCGCCACTCCTGGACCGGCGTCCGGTTCGGGTTCGCCAAACTGTGACCTTTCAGCCCAAGCAGTCGTCTGCCCTTCAGAAGGTTGCGAAACAGATTGATATTCCACGGGCGGTTTTCCAGTAACCTCTGCCATTCAGTAGTCCTCCTTAACCATCCGGAATCGGATGTTTGCCAAGGAAAACGAAAAACCCCCGCCTCGACAAGCGGGGGTTATTCACGAACCGGGAGATGTCTTTATTCCTCGCTGGATTCTGGCGCTTCTTCCTGAGGCGCCTCGGAGGGCTCGGGAGTCGCCACATTCAAGGGTGCCAGCAAACGCTCGGCTTCGCTTCCCCAAAAACCCGGAATCCGGCCAGACTGACTTTCCTGCGAAGCGGCCAGGAGCAAATCCTTAGCCGCCGCCTTGTCGGGCTCGGCTTGGGCTAAAATCAATTTGGCGAGCGCTACCCGCGCTTGAGTGGCTTCTGCGGTTTTGCCGTGCTCATCCACAACTTTTTGATAGCGTTCCGTAGCTCCTTCCGTGTCGCCACTGGCGTCCAGGGCTGCCGCCCAGCCGAATTGCCCAGCCGCCGCCAACGGGCCGCGACCGGCTTCAGTGCCATGAAAGGCCTCGAAGGCCTTGGCCGCTTCTTCGTATTTGCGTTCGTCATATAAAGCACTTGCCGCCAAAAACCCTGCAATCCCAGAAGTTTTAGTTCCCTTATGATTTTGCGCCACGGAATTCAGGCGTTCGGACAGGCTTTGATCCGGGTTCACACTGGCCACTTGAAAATCACCCGTAGTAGCCGCCAACAAATCTTCGGCGGCGGTTTCCTCCGCCATTACGGCATTAACCTTTTTTACGTAGACGATCATGCCGAAGCCCAGCGCAATAATAATAATCAATGCCACCTGTGTGCGGTTGGCCAGCAGCCACTCCATAAACAGGGTCAACTGATCTTCTTCGGTATTTTTATCCAAGGGTTCCACGGGCGGCGCATCATGAAAATTTCGTGGAAAAACGCAAGCCACAAATAGTTTTGCACTGGACGCCGCTCTGCGCGGCTCGTACAAAAAGCGCGTGGAAGGTCAACTCGTCCAATATATGCCGGTGCTGATCCTGCTTGGTGTGGCCGTAGCGTTTGCCGCTGGAAATCTCATAGTTTCCAAGCTGATCGGCAAGCGCGCGCACACCGATGAGGTGAAAGATACGCCCTACGAATGCGGGATGCTACCCGAAGGTGCCGGCTCCACGCGGATGTCGGTGAAGTTTTACCTGATCGCGATGTTGTTTATCCTGTTCGACATTGAGGTGGTCTTCCTCTACCCGTGGGCCGTGGTGTACAAGGAAATGCTCCTCGAAAGTGGCGGCTTGATCCTCGCCTGTATGTTGTCGTTCCTCGGCATCCTCTTAGTTGGCTACATTTATGCGATCAAGAAAAAGGCCTTCGACTGGAAGCGCTAATTCTTCCATGAGCAAATTGCCGCCCATTCAGTTCGGCACCTCCGGTTGGCGCGGTTTGATCGCCAAGGATTTCACCTTTGACCGCGTGCGACTTACCACCCAGGGCATCGCGGATTTCCTCAAGGCTGAGCACCGCAAGAAAACTTCTCCGCTGGCCCAGCGCAAACCCACGCTTGTGCTTGGGCATGACGCCCGTTTTTTGGGGCGCGATTTTTCCCTCGCCGTTGCCGAGGTGCTGGAGGCCAACGGCTTCACCGCCCTACTCTGCGATCGCGACACCCCCACGCCGGTGATCAGCCACACCATCCGCGTCCGCAAAGCGCTGGGCGGCATCAACATGACCGCCAGTCATAATCCCGCCGAGTATCAGGGCCTGAAATATTCCCTGCACAACGGCGCGCCCGCGTCGCCCGAGGTTACCCGAAAAATCGAGGCAAACATCGCCAAGCGGCAGGCCAAGAACTGGCAGTTTCAAGGCAGCGTTATTGGCACCTACACCTGCAAAGAGATCGACCCGATGCCGGCGTACTTCAAGCGCATCCGACAACTCGTTGATTTCAAGGCCATTCAAAAAGCCAAGCTCAAGATCGCCGTGGAATTGATGTACGGCGCCGGCCGCGGCTACCTCGATACGTTACTGGAAGACGTCGGGGTAAAGGTCACGCGCTTTCATGATTTTTCCAACCCACTGTTCGGCGGACAACCGCCTGAGCCCAATGGCGAGGGCATGACCGAAGCCGCCGCCTGCGTCGCCGCCGGCAAAGCACAATTCGCCCTCGGGCTGGACGGTGATGCCGATCGCTTTGGCGTGGTGGACAAGGACGGCACGTGGCTCACACCCAATCAAATCCTCGCGCTCACCCTGTATCACTTAAAGAAAAATCGCCGCTGGACCGGCGCTGCCGTGCGCACCGTGCCCACCAGCCATATGATCGATGCCATTGCCGCGCATCTCGGTGTGCCATTGCACGAAACTCCTGTGGGCTTCAAATATATTGGCGCGCTCATGGAGAGTAAACCGATCATTGTCGGCGGCGAGGAAAGCGGCGGCCTCAGCGTCAAAGGGCATGTACCAGAGAAGGACGGCATCCTCGCCTGCCTGCTCATGGCCGAACTCGTAGCAGTAGAACGTAAACCGCTCGGTAAAATTCTCAAGCAACTGGAAAAACACATCGGCGAATTCCACACCGACCGCATCAACATCCAAATCAATCCCGCGCAAAAAGCCGCCATTCTAGATCGACTCGCGCAGGGCTTGGACAAGATCGGCGCCACGCCCGTGCAGGAATTCATCACCACCGACGGCTACAAATTTATTCTCCCAAACGGCGAATGGGTTGCTTTCCGCGCCAGCGGCACCGAACCGGTGATCCGGTGTTATCTGGAAACCAAAATCGAAAGCCGACTGAAGACGTTGAAGAGTGCTTGTCGGAAAATTTTGAAGTGAATTAGATCTACCACGCGCGTATCGAAACCTCTTCTAGAGCCTCTTCATTCGAGCTAAACTGGGGAATGGTCTAACCCCTTCGCGGGGCAAGAAAGGAGGCTGGGAAAATCCCTTCCCTCAGCCTATCCTGCGGCGTGAACAAGAAGCCCCTGCTCAAAATGGCCAGCCCCAAAATCGGCAACTCTTCCGCCGACAATTCCAATAATTCCAACGATCCTTCATGAGCGTCCGGATCGTCGAAGGCGAAACGCGCCTGATCAATCTCCGTACCCGCATGCCGTTCAAGTACGGCATCGCGACGATGACCGATGTGCCCTACGCCTTTCTCCGGTTAGCGGTGGAAATCGATGGCACCATTCACGAAGGCTACTCGGCGGATAACCTGCCACCCAAGTGGTTCACTAAGATTCCCGAAGCCCCGCTGGGTGGCGAGATGGCTGAGATGCTGCGAGTCATTGAACACGCCCGGGAAACCGCCATCGGTCTGCAGGCAAACACTCCCTTTGATCTGTGGCTGGACCTCTACCAAGCTCAATCCACTTGGGGCGACAGCGCAAATCTTGCGCCGCTACTGAGCGGATTCGGCACCTCCATGGTCGAACGCGCCCTTATCGAAGCTGCCTGTCGCGCCGCCAACAAACCCTTTGCTGCCGCGGTGCGTGATCAGGATCTGGGCATTGCCATGGCCGCGATCCAGATTCAACTCGCTACCACCAAGCCGCACGAATGGCTACCCGGGAAACCGCTCCAATCGATTATTGCCCGGCACACCGTTGGCCTGGCCGATCCACTCACACCTGTGGATATCCCCGCCGATGAGGCGGTTGCTGATCAGCTTCCACAAGCACTTACCGACTGCATCACCACCTACGGTCTGCGCCATTTCAAAATCAAAATCAACGGCCAACCCGACACCGATTTGGCCCGCCTGGAAACGCTCGCCGAGATCATCACCCGACATGCCCCGGCGGATTTTGCATTTACGCTGGATGGCAACGAGCAGTTCAAGAGCATCACCGATTTCCAAACCTTCTGGGCCGCCATTCAGGACCACGATGCGCTTCGGCCATTCTTTGAACGGCTGCTGTTTATCGAGCAACCCCTCCACCGCGATGTGGCACTGGCGGACACCTTATACGATCAGTTTCAGGCTTGGCCGGACCGGCCCCCAATTATCATCGATGAATCGGACGCCACCCTCGACAGCCTCAACACCGCCCTGCGGCTCGGCTATGCCGGTACTAGTCACAAGAACTGCAAAGGCATTTTCAAGGGCCTCACCAACCGCTGCCTCATCGAGCAACGCCGCAGCGAAGGCGAAACAACCATTATGAGCGGCGAGGACCTATGCAATGTCGGCCCCGTGGCGCTCCTGCAGGATCTTGCCGTGTGTGCTGCGTTGGGAATTGAAAGCGTGGAACGTAACGGCCATCATTATCACCCCGGCCTGTCCCAATTGCCCCGGGCCATGCAGACCGCCGCCTTGGATCATCACCCGGATCTCTATCATACCGGCCCTGATGGTTGGCCCACGTTGAAGATTCAGGACGGCCGTCTCGATGCGACTTCCATCAACCAAGCCCCCTTTGGCGTCGGCTTCGCTCCTGACCTAGGCGACCTCATGTCCGTTCCTGATTGGAAACCGCCGGTCCGGCCGTGAAGCGCCCTCTTCGCCAAGCATACCATTTGATGCACCAGCGCCATGGGCACCAGCATTGGTGGCCGAAAAATCCACGCTGCGAGGAATGCCCACTGGCGCCGCTGTTACCAACGTAAACTTGATCGCACGGCCCGGCTGATTACCCTACCCCAACTTGTCGGATCACAAGCACAACGTTCTGGTCATCGTGCCCACCTACAACGAACGGGATAATCTGCCCGGCATCGTTGAGGCGCTTGGCAACCTGTCGGTGGACCTGCTAGTGGTAGACGACAATTCCCCCGATGGCACCGGCAAACTGGCCGATGAACTGGCCGCCAAACATCCGTTTGTGCACGTGCTGCATCGTGAGGAGAAGAACGGGCTCGGCCGCGCCTATTGCGTCGGCTTCGAATGGGCGCTGGCCAAGGAATAC
>CAJWMQ010000170.1 GCA_913042895.1 uncultured Verrucomicrobiales bacterium
CTACCAGCATTGTATTTTCAATTTGAGCACCCAGGGAGCACTTCGCCTAGTCGTCTATCAAATTGTCCATCAATGGATACTATATACATACTATAAAGTGGCTTGAATGGAAAATTAGAATACCACATATAATTAATACAGTACATACTATCCATAGCTTAGGAGGCTCACATCACTACAGTGTTAATCAAGGG
Organism: uncultured Verrucomicrobiales bacterium; assembly: GCA_913042895.1. GTDB lineage: Bacteria > Verrucomicrobiota > Verrucomicrobiia > Limisphaerales > UBA1100 > UBA1100. Next base: position 195 of record CAJWMQ010000170.1, read on the forward strand.
TAAAGAAATGTCAATTTGTCCATTTTTTCCACAATAATTCAATGATACAACTAGGACATGGAGTAGTAAACACTACTAAATAAAGGCAAAATAGTATAATGATTTCTATATCTTACGATGCGAGAATAGCTAACTCTAATTAAGCTTGTCCTTATGGTAATACTGTACTTTTTGCGGTGATTTAATATTATTTTGTTCTTACGTTTTCTTTTTCAGACAGGAAGACTTTGCACTAAATTAGGCTTTTTTGTATACTATTACCTTCCTTATTCCTATCTTCATCAAACTCAAGAAAACGAAAATGTAAGATCTATCAAAGAGGGGAAAATTATACTTAAAATTGCACTTAGATTATGATCTTACGTTTTGGACATTTTAAAATCGTATGATGCGCCTAGGGCTTTTGATTTTGTGGCTTGCTCCGTTGCTGAGTGCGGCGGAGTTTGAGGGGAAACATAGCAACTTCCACGGGTTCACCATGGTGGAGTTCGCCTTGGGAGAGGTACGTTGTCGCGTGGTGCAACCCAAGGAAGTGGCGGACGGGCGGCCGTGGATCTGGCGCGCGCGTTTTTGGGGGCACGAACCGCAACTGGACGTGGCCCTGATCAAGCGCGGTTGGCATGTGGCCTACTGCGATGTGGGCAATCTCTTTGGTAGTCCGCGCGCGGTGAAGCGGTGGGATGCCTTCTACGCGCATCTGACCACCAACCATCAATTTAATCCGCGGCCCGTGCTCGAAGGCATGAGCCGGGGCGGCCTGATTATTTACAACTGGGCTAAGGCCAATCCGGAAAAGGTCACCTGCATCTACGGCGACGCGCCGGTGTGCGATTTCAAAAGCTGGCCGGCCGGCCGCGGACAGGGCAAGGCCAGTGCCGGCGCATGGCGGGCCTGCTTGAAGGCCTACGGGCTGACCGAGGCCGAGGCGTGGGAATATCGGGACAACCCAATCGACGGTCTGGAGCCGCTGGCCAAGGCAGGTGTGCCGTTGATCCATGTGGTGGGCGATGCGGATGTGGTGGTGCCGGTGGGCGAAAACACAACCGTGCTGGAGCGGCGCTACAAAAAACTGGGTGGCACCATCCAGGTCATCCACAAACCTGGCGTGGGGCATCATCCGCACAGCCTCAAGGATCCGGCACCGTTGGTGGCTTTCATTCTCCAAGCCGCCGCTCGTCGGACCGGAAAGCCGAGGTAGGCGGCGAACTTTCGGTTGAACTTTTAGGGGCGGTTGGTACGGTCTTGGTAAAGACCGATGAAAGTGCACAACATCTTTTCCTTCATTGTCGCGTTGCTGGCCTTGGCCGGCATGACGCGGGCCGACGAGAAATCCGCTATTGCCGCGGTTGAAAAACTGGGTGGACGGGTGTTGTACATCGCCAAGGATTCTAGGGAATACAGCGTCACCATCACCAAAAATCTGTTCGGCAAAGAAAAAGGCTTCACCGCCGACGACGCCAAGCTTTTGGGTGAACTGGCCAACGCCGTAGAGGTCTCCTTCCAGCATCCTGATACCGACGACGCCTGGGTGGCGCCGTTGAAGGGCTTGAAGAACCTCAAGAAATTGCACCTGGAAAAATCCAAGATCACCGACAAGGCGCTGGACACCGTGGGCGCCATCGGCAGTTTGGAATACCTGAACCTTTACAAGACCGGTGTGACCGATGCCGGCCTCGACAAGTTGAGCGGTCTGAAAAACCTCAAGACCCTCTACCTGTGGCAGACCAAGGTGACCGAGTCCAAGGTGAAAGCCTTCCAAGACACGCAGGCCAAGGCCGGCAACAAAGATCTTTCCATCAACCTCGGCGTGGAAAAAGATTTCCCTAGTGCGAACATTCTCGCCCGGCTTGCCAAGCAACGTGCGAGCTCAGAAGAATCCGCGCGCGAAGCAGCAATGAAAGCTGCGAGGGTCGAGGCCGACCGCATTGCTGCAATCAAGAATCCTACTTTTGAAAAGGACATCCTACCAATCTTCCAAAAGACTTGTGTAGAGTGTCACGGCAAAGACAAACAAAAGGCCGAACTTCGCCTCGATACTTTTGCAGAACTACAAAAAGGAGCCGATGGCATTCCGGTATTTGTAGCCGGTAAGATTGGCGAGAGCGAACTGCACGCGCGCGTGATCCTCCCCGACAGCGATGACGAACGCATGCCGCCGAAAGGCAATCGCCTGTCCGATCCTGTAGCCAATCTGATCAAGCGCTGGATAGAACAGGGCGCCAAACAGAAGTAAATTTGCAATACGGTTTCAAAAACTAATACGCACACGCGTGACCTTCAACGGGTGCGCGTGTTTTTTTATCGCTTGCGTAAACCTCACGCGATTAGGCAAGTAGCCAACCGTTAAGAAGGAGTTTTTCAGAAGAAAAACAATCTGACCTAAATGGCACGTTCAATGCTACATTAAGAATAACAACAGGGTTGAAACCGACTCTAAAACAAACTGTAAAATACGTTGAACTAAAGAGGTCTGTTTTGCCCGAGGAGCTGGGGTAGCATTGCTGCCCCTTTTTCCGTTTTTAAACCTCAATCCTTGATTGTGAAACCAAGTTTACAATCGACAGTATCTCATTCGGTCGGATATGTTGGATTTAGTAATCCGTTCTAACCTTATCCAAAATTCATGGGAAATCCACCTCCACGACCCGAAGGCGATGCTATTCCTGCAGGCATGGCTGCTTCACCTCAACCAACTGTGACCGCTCCATCAGGTCCGGCGGATAAAAAGAAAATAGCTAAGATAGCGGGTGTTGTTGTGGTGCTAATTGGAGGTCTGGGTGCCGGTATTTATTTTGGGTGGCCCTTTCTCATGGGCCTTTTTGGTGGGAACCCCTTTGCGACACCTGATGGCACCATTAAATATGTGGCAAATGGACTAGCAGATAATAAACCCCAGGTTCTTTGGGAGGCTATGCCTGCATCTTACAAGCAGACCCTGAATGAAGAACTAAAGAAATCCATGGCCAACACCGATCCGGAGGTGCATGCCAAAAGTGTTGCGGTCTTACAAAAATTAACCGGTGTATTAAGGGACAAAAAGCCACTGATTATAGAAACAGTGAATGGATTATCCCAAGGGGCAGCAGGAGGATTGCCTCCTGAACTTACCGATAATTGGGATGATATCGTTGGGCTATTGGATATTTTAACGAAAGGTAAGATGGCTGATATGGCTTGGGTGCGAAATCCAAATTTGGGCGATATGTTGGCTGATGAAGGTTCAAAGATAATGGCCATGTCTGGTTTGGAAAAGCTCCTTGATAAAGGATTGCAGGAAAATGTGGGCAAGGGACCAAAAAGTATGATGGAAGTTCGGGAGGGTCTCAGAAATATTGAAGTGATTATTGTTAGCCAAACAGATTCAGAAGCTACCTTGAAAGTAGTTTCTAAGGAATTAAGTGGAGATCCAGATGATGCCGAGTCGGGCGAATTTGTAATGGTTAGAACAGAGGAGCGCTGGCTACCCAAAGAGATGGTTGATGCATGGGATGAAGGAATTGATGAACTGAAAAAAGAAATTCAACGGGAGATTCCAATCAGCTCCATGGCAGAGAGAAAGATGACCGAAGAGGAAAAGACTCAGGTTTTGGCTTTGTTGAATGTGGTCGATCAAGCATTGGATAGTGTTAATGAAGCAACAAATAGCCAAGAGTTAACCGCCGCGGTCATGGGGGCAGTCGGTGGTGTTATGGGGGCCGCCATGGCGGGGGGGCAAGATGGTGGTGGTGGCTTGGGAAGTTTATTCGGCACAGGCGGTGGGGCACAACCTCCAGCGGGTTTCCCTGGCACAGGATTCGGAACCTTACCGGGTAATTCCAATGGAAAAGGCAAGGGGAAAGGCGGTAACCAGCAGTTGACCCAAGCCCAGCGGATGGATTGGACATTCGGTGGACAGCAACGCAACCTTCAGCAGTGGAAAGGCCAATCTGCAGCCAACGTGATCACACTCTTTGGTCAACCGAATCCGGCTAATGCCCGAGCTGTTCCCGGCGGAGGCGAATGGACCTATACTAATTTGAAAATCACCGATGCCCAGGGAAATCCGCACACGGCAATCACCTTTGTCGTGCTAAACGGTGTTGTGTCCGATATTCGACTGCCTGCAAACTGATCATGAACTTAACTAACTCACTGGCTCTCGTGGGCTTGTTGTCACTAGCCGCCTGTGGCCCATCGGGTAACAAGGCGTTACACGACGCCAATGCCTCCACCACCCAGGTGGCTAATACCTTGGATGACATTTCGCAGACCATTCGAACGGTGCAGGAAACGGCCAACCAAGTAAAAGCTTTCTCCGAAGACATGGCCGTAACCGGCGAACGCGTAAAAGGCATCCAAGGCGTAGAATTGTTGGGGGATTCCGGCTGGGAATACAAGGTGGTACATCCCGACGAAGAGACGGCCGAAGCACTGGAAATGACCCTAAACGAACTGGGAAAAGAAGGCTGGGAATTGACAACCCGTTCCGGAAACAACCGCGATCCTTATCTCATTTTTAAGCGACGCAAGCGCTAAGCCCGCCGTCCTCTTCAATCGCAACTCATTGAGCGAGAGCCTTTTTTCTTCCGGCTGTCACTGGAAAATTACCAATTCAGGGCGCTATTTTGGGAGTTTTGGCCTGTCATGAATACTCACAGTCTTCTCGAAGGAAAGGGTTTCTGGTTCGAGAGATCGATCCGGAGGTCATGGTTTTTGATGCAGTTCGGTTAATGGATGCTTATCAGGTGGGGGCCTTGATGGTGGTGGAGGATGAAATGCTGGTAGGCTTGATTCCGAGCGGGATTATACACCCAAGGTTGTGTTGAAAAATCGATCCTCCAAAACCACGCAGGTTCGGGAATTCATGAACCAAGAGCCGGTGAATGTTTCGCCGCGGGCAGACTTGGAGGATTATATGATCGTGATGGCCGAGCGACGCATTCGACATTTGCCGGTGGTGGAACAGGGCCATGTGTTGGGGGTGGTTTCCTCTACCGATCTGCTCAAACTCGCGATTCAGTAGAAGGATTATGTGATTGAGCAGTTGGAGCAATATATTGCTCCGGGTCCGCAAGCGTTAGAATGGCCCTTCACGCAGTGGGGTCGGGTCCATGGTGAACACGCTGGCGTCGAAGGTGGCTTTTAACAAATCCGTTTTCAACGTGGAATGGTCGGGGCTGTGCCAGAGATTTTTAAATTCGTTCGAGTCCGTCTGTAAATCGTACAGTTCGCCCTGGTCGGTGCCATGGTAGACGATCATTTTGTGGGACTCATTTCGGTACATGGTGCCGTAGCTATGGCGGTGGCTCCAAGCATTGTAGTATTCACTGAAAACGTAGTCGCGATGGGCGTGCGCATCGGCGTTTCCCTGCAGAATGGGAACGAGTGACTTGCCCTGCATGGCGTTGGGAATTTCCAGGCCGGCGGCATCAAGCAGGGTGGGCGCGATGTCGGTGAGTTCCATCAGTCCTTCGGCGCGTTGATCGGCTCGGAACCGGCCGGGCCATTGCATGACCAACGGTACCTGTACGGCGGCCTCGTAGAAATGCGGCCCCTTCAAATAGATGCCGTGGTCGCCCAGCATCTCGCCGTGGTCGCTCATGAAAATGACGATCGTGTTTTCCAGTTGTCCGGTTTCCTCCAAAGCAGCGATCATGCGGCCGACATTTTCGTCGATGAGTTCAACCATCGCGTAATAGGCTGCTGTGACCTCACGCTTGTCGCGGTCGGACATAGCGGCCACGTGATAGCTGCCGGGATCGTTGTGAGCGTGCTGGGCGTCGAGTTGTTGGTAGGAGGTTTTGCTGTCAGGCTCGCGGGGGTCGGTTTTGGGTAAGGGTAAATCATCTGGATTGTAGCGGGCCAGATAATCGCCCGGCGGATCAAAGGGATGATGTGGGGCAAAACAGTTATAGCTGAAGAACCACGGATTATTCTGTTGTTCGCGCAGGAACTCGATGGCCATATTGGCGCACCAAGTGGTTTGGCTCAACTCCGCGGGGATGCCATGCTTTATGTAAGGCGTTGCAGGGCCATCATAGAGTTCCTCCCAGCTTGTGCCCT
>CAJWMQ010000171.1 GCA_913042895.1 uncultured Verrucomicrobiales bacterium
AAATCGCTGGACATGCCTCGTGGTTCTTGCGTCGGGCGTGGCAGCGTTCTTGGCGAGTTGCAGTCAGCCGGCTGAAAAAGCGGGCGAAGGTGATCCTGGGGCTTCCGCTGGTGGGAGTGGTAAACTACAGGTGACCGCCACGGTTAATATGGTAAGTGATCTGGTGCGCCAAGTGGGGGGTGATCATGTAGAGGTTACCGAAATCATGGGGCCCGGTGTGGATCCGCATCTATACAAGGCCAGCGCTAATGACGTCACTAAGCTTCAGAACGCTGAAATCATATTTTATGTTGGCTTGTTGCTTGAAGGTAAAATGGAAGAAGTGCTGGGCAAGCTGAAGGACGGCGGTAAGCCGGTGTATGCTGTTACCCAGGATTTGCAAAAAACCAAGCTGCTCGATTCGGGCGAGTACGAGGATCACTTTGACCCGCACGTTTGGTTTGATGTGCCGTTGTGGAAAGAGACCATTGATGTGGTGGTCGCCGGTCTGAGCAAAGCAGATTCGGACCACAAGGCCGATTACGAGGCTAACGGCAAGGCGGCCAAGGAAAAGATGGAGGACTTGCAAACGTGGGCCATGGAAAAGGTGAACGAATTGCCCGTTGAAAAACGTCTGCTGGTAACCAGCCATGACGCGTACAACTACTTCGGCCGCGCGTATGGATTCAAGGTGGTGGGCCTGCAGGGTATCTCCACCGTCTCGGAAGCGGGCTTAGCTGACCGCACCAAGCTGGTCGACTTCATCAAGGAACAGAAGGTGAAATCCATTTTTGTGGAGACCACGGTGAACCCGGATGCCATCAAGGCGATAGCCACGGATGCTGAGGTAACCATTGGTGGCGAATTGTTTTCCGATGCCATGGGCGAACTCGGCCAAATGGATGGGGGACTCGATCTCGGCACCTACGAGGGCATGATCAAGCACAACATCAGCACTATCGTCAACGCCCTCAAGTAAACTATGTTCTAATCAAGCTTTCTTCCAAGTTTGCGGCAGCCTGTCGCAATGGTCTTGCCAGAGAAGTAAAGAATTTTGAAGAGCAATCACATCATATTGGGCATGGCCTTAGCCACCCAGGGACTTATGGCGCAGGATGATCCGGCAACACCGATCGTTTCTGCAGCTAAAGCAAATGAAATTACGGATGCGCCCGAATCCATTTGGGATAGTAGCGCGTTGTCCGGGAATTGGGGCGGTGCGCGAAGTGAGTTATTAGAAAAGGGCTACGAGTTTGCTTTCGAGTACACCGCTGAAGGGTTTAGCAATGTGTCTGGAGGCTTAAAGACCGGTAGTGTGTATAACGGCCTTGGCTATGGTGCGGTGGATGTAAATGGAGAAACGGCTCTGGGCGTGGAGGGATTAAGTCTTCGCGTGAGTACCTTATGGACGCATGGTGTGAGCCCCGGTCAGTATGCCGGTGATGAACTGACTGTCAGTAATATAGATGCGTATGATGGGTTGCGGCTGTATGAGGTGTTCTCCGAAAAGAGTTTCGGGCAGTTGAATGTGCGCATGGGTAATCTGTTGGCGGATGAGGAATTCGTTGGAGCGAAATATGGTGGACCGTTGATGAATGCTGCATTTGGTCAGCCTACATTTTGGGCGGCCAACACTCTAAATACCGGCCCGGCCTTTAACGTGGCCGGTTTGGGGTTGCGTTTTAGGTATGACTTTGATGAGGCCCGGTACGCGCAATTCGGAATCTATGATGGCGATACCTTCGATGATCCTGGAGGAGATGCCACGATCAATCAGCACGGCACGCACTTCGAACTTGGTAACGGCCAAGGATGGACGAGTCTATACGAGGTGGGCTACAACGGATTCAATGTGGATGATGGCGCGGAGCTTCCAGGTTGGTATCGTTTGGGGGCCTGGTATCACTCCAGTGAATTCGACACCAACGCCGGCGGTAAGAGGGAAGGCAATGGCGGTATCTATGGCGCCTTAGACAAGATGCTCACCCGTGATGGTCTCGGTGCCTTTGCGCGGCTGGGAATCAGCGAGCGCGACCGCAGCCGGTTCCATTGGGTGCTGGATACCGGGTTTAACTACACGGGGCTTATCCCCGGACGGGATGAGGATGTGACTGCCCTGGGTTTTGTGTATGGCAAACATAGCAGTGACATTACTACTAACAAATCCCGTGAAGCAGTGGTGGAACTAACCCATCAGTTTCAGGTAAGCCCCTCGGTGTATATACAACCCGATATCCAATGGATTAAACGACCCAGTGGCGATACGAGTATAGATGACGCGCTGGTGATTGGCCTACGTGCGGGATTCACATTTTAAATGAGCGCACCTAACGCAAAACCGGAAAACCCTGTGCCACTTGAGATTCATGACCTCACGGTTGCCTATCACAAGCGGCCGGTGTTGTGGGGGGTGGATGTTGAGGTTCCGGCTGGGCAACTGGTCGGGGTTATTGGCCCCAACGGCGCTGGGAAATCTACCTTGATCAAGGCGGCCATGGGGCTCCTGCCTGTGAGTAGCGGCTGGGTCAAGGTATTTGGCCGGCCGGTGAAGGATAATCTCCGCCGCGTGGGCTATGTGCCGCAGCGTGAGACGGTGGATTGGGATTTTCCGGTGAGCGTCATGGATGTTGTACTTATGGGGCGCTACGGTCATCTCGGCCTGTTTAAGCGGCCTAGGAAGGAAGACCGCGAGGTTGCCCGGAAGTGTCTTGAAAAGGTGAAGATGTTGCCGTACGCCGACCGGCAGATTTCCAACCTCTCCGGCGGCCAACAGCAACGGGTGTTTCTAGCGCGCGCACTGGCGCAGGAGAGTGATCTGTATTTCATGGATGAACCGTTCGCCGGCGTGGATGCCGCCACCGAGGCGGCCATTGTGACGATTCTCCAAGAGCTCAAAGATCAGGGCAAAACACTCCTCGTGGTACATCATGATCTACCCACGGCCAAAACCTATTTCGACAGTCTGTTGTTGCTTAACATGCGGGTGGTAGCATTTGGTCCCACCGAAGAGGTGTTTAACTACGACCTCCTGCAGAGTACCTACGGGGGGCGCCTGACCATCCTCAGTGAAGTGGCCGACGCCGTGGGCGCCAAGGCCCGTTGAGCCATGCTGCGTCCCATCTTCATTGTGCTGCTTTATCTGTGCGCGCCGGAGTTGGTGTGGGCCGAGCGTATTGGAGACATGGGGGAAACTACAGTCTGGGATCAAGCACAACGCTTTTTCAGCCTAAAAGATCCTGCTGTGCGTTACGCACTAATGGGCTCTATTTTGTTAGGGATCAGCTGCGGGTTACTTGGCAGTTTTATCGTCGTACGGAAGATGGCGCTGTTTGGCGATACACTATCGCATGCAGTATTGCCTGGAGTGGCACTGGGGTTCATGTGGAACATGAGCAAGGATCCATTGGCAATTTTTATAGGTGCCACCTTGGCCGGATTGATCGGAGGCGCGCTGGTAACCCTGATCGTCCAAACGACCCGACTGAAGGAAGACACAGCTTTGGGGCTGGTGTTGGCCTCTTTTTTTGCCGTCGGCATTTGTCTGCTCACGCGCATTCAAAAGATTTCTACCGGTAATAAGGGCGGGCTTGATGATTTTCTTTTTGGGCAGGCGGCTGCCATGGGAAAGAATGATATCACTCTGATGCTGGTGATTACGCTGTTGGTCATCGTGGCCATCACTTTTTTTTACAAGGAACTTTTGGTCGTCAGTTTCGACAAGACCTTTGCCGGTTCGGTGGGGATACCGGTGGCCGTTATTCACTACGCTCTGATGATGCTGTTGGCGTTCAGTGTGGTGATCGCGTTACAGGCGGTAGGCGTGGTGCTGGTATCTGCCATGCTGATCACGCCGGCCGCCGCGGCGTATCTGCTGACCGATCGGATGCATGTAATGCTGCTATTGGCTTCCATCTTCGGCGTTGCGGCGGGAGCGACCGGAGCTTTCTTATCTTTTCTTGGCAACAACCTGCCGACCGGCCCATTGATGGTGGTAGGGGCGTCGTTGGTGTTCGTGTTGGCGTTCCTTTTCGGTCCGCGGCACGGGGTAATATCGCGTTGGTGGCGGCAATCCTCACGATCGGCTCAAGTGCAACGGGAGAATACCCTGAAAGCCCTGTACCATGTGCTTGAGGCTCGTTCTTTTGCAGGTGAAGGAGTGTCTTTACGCGAGCTTGCCGAGCGCCGTCGCGAAACAATTGAGGGTGTGCGAGGTCAAGCACAGCAGCTGAAAAAACATGACTTAGCCACCCTGCATGAGGATGGCGAAACCCTACATCTTACGCCCGATGGCTGGCAGCGGGCCTGTGAAATTGTCCGCAACCACCGACTGTGGGAATTGTATCTCACCAACGAGGCCCGCATTGCCCCGGATCATGTGCACGATGACGCAGAGATTATCGAGCATGTCTTGGGCGAGGAAACCGTGCGTCAACTCGAGCGCACCCTGAACCATGCCAAGGAGGATCCGCATGGCCGCCAGATTCCAGGGCTGCAGGATTTGCAATTGGGCGGCCGCAGCTTTGGCGGGCCGGAGGTCACTACCGGATATGGCAAGCCGCTATGAATCCCGAACCCTTCATCCCTGCTTTTAACTGGCAGCAGCATGTGATCGCCCCTTGGAATGCGGAGTTACCCATAACACTGTGGATTGTGTTGATGGGCTTCTTTGTTACCGCTTCCTGCGGATTGGTCGGCAATTATCTGATCTTACGTCGGATGGCGCTGGTGGGTGATGCTATCAGTCACAGTGTATTAGCCGGTATTGCTGGGGTGATTGTCTTTACCGGTCATCTGCAATTAACAGGTTTATTTATTGGTGCACTAATTTCGGGTATCTTGACCACTGTACTGATTGAGGTGATTCATCGCTATTCACGCGTGAAACAAGACGCGGCTATTGGTGTGACCTTTACCAGCCTTTTCGCCCTAGGCGTTATCCTGATCAGTCTGCAGGCAGGCGATGTGCATATTGATGAAGAGTGTGTATTATATGGTGAAATTGTTTTTGTGCCGCTGGACAAAACGAAGTTATCTATAGCCCCGGCTTTAGCGGATGTGTTGAGAAAAATGCCGGGAGCTGAGTTGTACGTCATTGGTAATCAGTTGGTCATGGCTACTGATGTCATTCGCATGGGGTTGGTTACCTTACTAGTGGCTTTGTTGATTTGGGTCTTTTATAAGGAACTACTGGTCAGTTCATTTGATCCTGGGTTGGCGTTTTCTTTGGGCATCAATAGGAATGTCATCCATTACGGGCTAATGAGCCTCCTCTCGGTTGTGGTGGTGAGTGCATTTGAATCTGTGGGTGCGATTCTAGTGGTGGCGATGTTGATTTTGCCTGGAGCTACCGCGCATTTATTATCGCCCCGTCTTCCGGTGATCATGGGGCTCATTGTGTTACATGCCGCTCTTAGCACCATTTTGGGTTTTCACACGGCTAAATGGCTGGATTGCTCAATCGCCGGTGCCTTGGTGGTGGCCGGCATGGGCCTGTTTGTGTTGGTCTGGATCTTTGGAATCCATGACGGGTTGCTCGGTAAATGGTTGCGCCGTCGGCAGGTGCAAGAGCCGGACTCGAATGAATTGGCTGAACCGGTTGCTTGAAGGCTTTTCAATCCGGCTTTTGTGGGGCAAAGTCGTCCCGCCTTCGGGCCCTTAGCTCAGCGGTTAGAGCAGGGGACTCATAATCCCTTGGTCGCAGGTTCAAATCCTGCAGGGCCCACCACTTCAATCCAGCTCGGTATAACAGAGACCGACGAATTGCCTCACCCATAAACCCACCCGAAATCGGGCCAAAATGCACCCGGTTTGCTCCGGGTCGGGATAGTTTGGAAACTTTTCGGATTAGGAAAGGTGACCAAACGGATAGCTGGCTAACGCTTGCCGCGGCCCTCAACCGTCAAACCTTTTTAGAGTATCGTGAACGCGCTCAAGGAGATAGTTGGAGAGGATTAAGGGCAACGATTGTGCAATTCGGAAACGATTTTTTTAATTCATCCGCGCTCGCGTCGATGACTTTGGTGGCGGTCAAGTTATGTGTTTTGAGCCGTCGCAACCTGGTGACCTCCTTAAGGGCCACGTCCTTATATTTTGACTACTTGCGTAATTTTCACGCATTTTATTAAAAATAATGACTAGTATTCAGCCAGATTTTGAAAATTTGGATCAAATAATTGTAAATAATGTTGAATTGAATTTTGGCATGAAAATTGCAAAAAAAAGGTGTGTGCGGT
>CAJWMQ010000172.1 GCA_913042895.1 uncultured Verrucomicrobiales bacterium
ATCCAAACCCTTGAAGCGCATGTGTACGTGGCAGGAAGCCCGGTAGCGGGCGGCCAGTCTGTAAATCTCCAGCACTTCCAATTGGCTTGCCTGTGGGGTGTATTGCAGTCCGAACCCAACAGCCAGAGCGCCGCGTTTCAGACCCGTTTCAATGCGGGTTTTGATGGCGGTTATTTGTTCCGGGGTGGCGGTCTGATCGGCAGCCTTGGATTTGGCGCCAGGCAGAAAGCTGGGCCGATCGCCCATCACACTCATGCGCACCGGCATGTGGCCGATCGCCACGCCATGATGAACCGGTGTTTTGCCGGCGCGTTGCTTAAGCCAGAGATCAACATCTAGGGCACCCACCTCCAGTTCGAGCGCGGTAGTGACGCCGTCCATGGCCTTGAAACGGTAGTCCAGCGGCTCATGGGCATGTTGATGCAGGTCGATAAATCCAGCGGCCACCACGTGGCCGTTGGCTTCGAGGATGCGTTTGCCTTTTAGAGGTTTGGCGCTGATCTTGGCGATGACGCCTTTGCGAATGCCGACATGGCGAACGGCGTCCAGGCCGGTTTCCGGGTCCATGGCGCGTCCGCCGCGTATGACCAGATCGTATTCTTCAGCCCGCAGCAGGCCGGCCAAGGCGAGGGTGAGCAGGAATGTTTTCATCAGACCAACGGAAACAATTTGGCACCGATGATGGTGATGATAATGCCCACCACTCCCATGACCGACAGGCAGGCGGTAAAGGTTTGCAGCGTTTCCTTTTCGGTCATACCGCTCATTTTGCTGATCACCCAGAAACCGCTATCGTTCATCCACGGCAACGGCTTCGAGCCGCACCCAATCGCTAATGCGAGGTATACGGCATGATAGGATTGGCTGGCGGTATCCATGGAGGTGAACATGCTTCCGAAAATGCCGACGGCGGTGATCATGGCCACGGTGGCGGAGCCTTGGGCGGCTCGGATCACGGTTGTGAGAATGAATGCCAAGGGTAGGAGCCAGATGGCATCGACATTCGATCCCATTTTAGATTGTAGATGCGGGCCAATACCGGTCTGCAGCAGGATGCTGCCAAAGGCGCCGCCGGCGCAGCAGATGAGGATGATCAGTCCGGCTTCCTTTAGGGCACCCTGCATTTGTTCGCCAAGTTTTTTGGTGTTCTTTACCCGCGAGGCCAGCGTCCAGAGCGCCAGGCCAGCCGCGATGGCGAGCGCTATGTTTTTATCCCCAAGAATGGACATCAGGTGCTTCACGGTATCCGGTGCGTTGGTGTGCCCGATCAAGGTGCCGCCGGCAATGAGCAGAACGGGCAGGGCAATCGGGGTAAGGGACGCGATGAGCGAGGGGAGTTCCGAAGTATCCTTGGCGGAGAGTGCTTCGAGTTTCTCAATGGACTCCGGACTTTCCCGGAATGGAATATCCATTCGTTTATTCAGCCACACTCCGTACAAGTAACCTGCACTGGCCGTAAAGAGGCCGACGGTGAGGCCCGCTAGGATCATCGTGCCGATATTGATATCCAGAACCTCAGCAACGTACAGGGGGCCGGGAGTGGGCGGGACGAGCGAATGCGTCATGGTGCCACCGGCAATGAGGGCCACCAACAAAAGGAGATAATTCTTCCGGAGCTTCAACCACATCGCCTTGGCCATCGGGACGGCCAAAAGAAAGAGGCTGTCGAAGAACACAGGAATCCCCAATGTGAAGCCGCTGGCCAGAAAGGCGGCCGGGGCACCTTTTTCACCCACGACCGACAGGGCACTGCGGACGATTCGCTCGGCTGCTCCACTGGCCAGCAGGCAGCGGCCAATCAGGCAGGCGAGAGCGATGATAATGCCGATTTTTCCGCAAGTAACACCAAATTCAGTCGTGATCCGATTGATGGGCGTTTTACTTGCGTAGGTGGTGGCTTTGGTCTGAGCCTCCTCTTGATAGCTCGTGTTGACGTTAGAAATTTCTTTGGCAGGAATCTTTTCCTTTTTGATCCGCTCATTAAAATACTTGGAGCTGAGCGCCTCGATTACCTGTTCCTTGGGGGTGATGCCGGCGACCAGTAGGGCGGCGATAAAGAGAGCGAGAAAGGGGTGTAGTCGGAGCCAGAGAATGCCGCCAAGGACGGTGGCCAGACCGATGAGGAGCAGTAGAAACGGATCCACGGGCGAAGGCTAGTGCACCGGGTGGATTTGTCCATGCCCAATTGAGTTTTGCGATTGAATGTGGGGGCCGGTTGGGATAGTCCAATGCGCTCATGAAACAGGCATGGTTTTTCCTGATGGTCAGCGTGGCAATGTTGAATGCTGCGGAGTGGAATCAATGGCGTGGAGCGGACCGCAATGGCTTGGTGACGGACAAGACCCCTTTGCGGACAGAGTTTGACGAAACCGGCCCGGAACAGCTTTGGCAGAGCGAAGAAATTCCCAGTGACGATGATGGCGGGCATGGCAGCCTCGTGGTCTCGGGCAACCGCATCTACATGGGGATCGTCTGGCATCTGGACGTGCCATCGAAGCAGCGCGAAATCAATGAGTTGACCCCCCGACGTCTTGGGTTCCGGAATATTTCCGATAAGGCGCTCGTGGAAAAGATGGAGCAGGCCCGGATCAATCTGAATCCTCGGCTGCGCGGTGCCAAGCTGGACGAGTGGGCGGATAATTGGGTGGAGGAAAATCTTGATGCCAAGCTGGCCCAAAGCTTGAGCGGTTGGGTGAAGGGTCGCTTCAAGAAAGGCAAAGCCGCTGTGCCGTATGCGGAACTTGTTAAAGTCTCCAAGAAAGTAGGCACGACCTTCGATAGCGACGCGGCGTTCAAGGCGTGGATTAAGGAAGAGAATTTCAGTGAGCTGGCGGCCGACCAAATCATCAAGGTAGTGCCTTCCTCCGTGCGGCAGGCCAAGGACGTCGTGGTGTGCATTGATGCCAATACTGGCAAAACCCTGTGGCGCGCCGAGGCGCCCGGTGAACCGACCGGCCGAAAATCTTCCAGCACCCCGTCGGTGGTGGACGGTAAGGTGTTTGCCGCGGGTAGTCGTCACGCCTACTGCGTGGATGCGAAATCGGGCAAGACGCTGTGGTCGACCGAGCTCCCGGGGAAGGGCACGGCTTCCTCGTTTCTCATTCACGGGGATAAAGCCTTTATCATGGCCGGCAAGCTGGTTGCTCTGGATGTGGAGACAGGCAAAGAGTTGTGGTGTGCAAACGAATTGTCGGCGAGCAACTCTTCACCGGTAATTTGGGAAGACCAAGGCAAGGTGCGCCTGATCGTGAATGCACGCAGCAATGTAGCTTGTCTGGATCCGGCCACGGGCGAGATGCTGTGGACGGCTCAGGGTGGTGGAGAATCCACGCCGGTGGTGGTTGGCGATTGGCTGGTGGCGTATTCCCGCCAGGAGAAAATCGGGTTGGCGGGATACAAATTGTCCAGTGACGGTGCGGAGATGGTGTGGAATCACGCGCTGGAAGCGCGCCGCACGCAATCCACACCGGTGATCTTCGAAGGGCACGTGTACTTTGCTGGTGGTGAAAACCAGATGTGCGTTGAGCTGGCCAGCGGCAAGGTGAAATGGCATGAGAAGCGCAAGTGCACGATTTCCTCGCCGCTGGTCGCGGACGGCAAATTCATTGTACTAGAGAAAAACGGCAGCGACCTCGTGATGCTTAAGGCCTCGCCGGAGGCGCATCAAGAACTCGCCAAGACGCGGGTGAAGGCGATGTGGTGTCCCTCGCCTGTGGTGAGTAACGGCCGCCTGTTTGTACGCAAGAGTAACGGCGTGGCCTGTTACAACCTCACCTCCAAATTAGTCGTGCCGTAATGGTCGGCCGCTACCAGTTCAATTTGCTGATGCGTTGAGCGACTTCCTCGGCGTTGGCCCGGCTGTTGAAGGCGCTAATGCGGAAGTAGCCTTCGCCTGCGGATCCGAAGCCGGCTCCCGGGGTGATGACCACCGAAGCGTCGGTCAGAACCTTATCGAAAATATCCCAGCTCGGCGCGCCGCCGGGCGTTTTCACCCAGATATACGGGGCGTTCGTACCGCCGTAGACGTCCAGCCCGCTGGTTCTGGCCGCTTCCCGAAGGATCCTGGCGTTGCCCATGTAATGCGCCACCAGCTCGGCGACCTGCATTTTGCCGGCTTCGCTGTACACGGCGGCAGCGGCTTTCTGAATCGGGTAACTGGTGCCGTTGAATTTGGTAGCCATGCGGCGCGCCCAGAGCCCGTGCAAGCCGTGTTCGTTGCCCTCGTCGTCTTTGCCGGCTAATTCTTTGGGCACAACCGTGAAGGCGCAACGGGTGCCGGTGAAGCCGGCGTTTTTCGAAAAGCTACGGAACTCAATCGCGCAATCACGCGCGCCTTCGATCTCGTAAATGGAATGCGGCACGTCGCTGTCCTGAATGAACGCCTCGTAGGCGGCATCGTATAGGATGATGGCGTCGTTCTCTTTGGCGTACGCCACCCAACCGGCGAGTTGCTCGCGCGTGGCGGTGGCACCGGTCGGGTTATTGGGGTAACACAGGTAAATGATGTCTGCCTTCTCTGCGGGGAAAGCGGGCACAAAATTATTTTCCGCGGTGCACGGCAGGTAAACGATGCCTTCGTACTGACCGGCGTCATTCGCGTTGCCGGTGTGGCCGGCCATCACGTTGGTATCCAGATACACAGGATACACCGGGTCGGTGATGGCAATGCGGTTTTGATGGCCGAGGATATCCAGGATGTTGGCGGTATCGCACTTGGCGCCGTCGGATATGAAAATCTCATCGGCACCGACGTTCACGCCTCGAGCGGAAAAATCATTTTGAGCAATGGCTTCGCGCAGGAACTCATAGCCCAGTTCCGGGCCGTAGCCGCGGAAGGTGTCGCGATTAGCCATTTCATCCACGGCGGAGTGAAGTGCCTCCACGCAGGCGGTGGGCAGGGCTTCGGTCACATCGCCAATGCCGCAGCGGATTAGGCGCGCGGCGGCGTCCGGATTGGCCTGGGTAAACTCGTTCACGCGGCGGCTAATCTCGGGGAAGAGATAACCGGCTTGCAGCTTCAGGTAATGCTCGTTGATGTATGCCATGGAGGGCGGGACGGTAGCGAAACCGCTGTGTTTTGCCAAGCAGTTCGGCGCTATTTCCCCATCAAATAGGCAAACAAATCGCGCACCTGCTGGTCGGTCAGCGCGTCGGTAATGCCCTCGGGCATGAGCGAAACTGGCATGGCCTTGAGATCCTTGATCTCCGCGCGGGGCAGGGTGATGGAGTTCTGGGCCAGATCCCGCAGCACAATAAAGCGCGGGGCGTTCTGGGCAATGAACCCGGTGAGCCGTTGGTTATCCTTGGTGATCACGTTGAACCCGGCGAATTCCTCACGAATGCCGAGATTGGGATCTACGACAGCCGGAATGATAAAGCCGGGGTTGTTCAGCTGATAGGCATCCAGATTCGGGCCGATGTTGCCGCCTTTACCACGGTATCGATGGCAGGCTGAGCACAGGGCCTGATACACCGCCGTACCGGCCTGCGCGTTACCTTTTTTTTCGGCGACTAACTTGGCTACCTCCGCCATCCGTTTCTGACGAGCCTCATTGCTTTGGCGCAACTGCCCCCAATGTTTGCGCACAAGCGCGATGAGGGTCTTGCCGCCATGATTCTCCATCGCCAGTGCACTGGCGGGCTTAATCGCCTCGCGCGCTAGTTTGCCTTGATCAACGGCTTGCAACAGCGCCAGCGACCAGTTGGCTCGGCTGCTCAAAATATTCTGGGCTGTCTCGTGTTCGCGACCGCTCATGATTTCCCAGCGGTCCAGCAGTGCCGGGGCAATCTGATCCGATTCAAATCGTTGCAGCGCGGTCATGATTTCAATTCGGCGGCTGCTACTTTTCTCAGCACTGAATTGTTGCAGTAACAAGCTCTGGGCTGCCTCACTGCGGCGTTCGGCCAGTAATTGGGTTAGCTCGCGCTTGTCGGCGGCGGAGGTTTTGGGATCGTTGATCCAGGAAAGCTTTAATCTTGATTGTTTTGGTAATTGCAGCCCATATGTTCTTGGAATTGTGGGGTTATTTGGTGGGAAAATGGTTAATCAAAGGCGTTTACAGCAAGAGGC
>CAJWMQ010000173.1 GCA_913042895.1 uncultured Verrucomicrobiales bacterium
ATTCCTCGTTTTGTTTTAATGTTCAATCTTCGTCGTACCCCAAGTGTGGGCGAAGCCATTTTTCAGCTTCGGGTTGGTAAATGTTTTTGCGCGCGGCATAGTCGGCCACTTGATCCTCGCCAATCAGACCAAGATTAAAATATTTGGCCTCCGAATGATTTAGATAATACCCGCTAACCGAACTGGGCGGATTCATGGCGTAGCTGGTGGTTAAGGTGGCCCCCGTACGTTCCTCGGCCTCCAACAGTTTCCATAGCGTAGCCTTCTCGCTGTGATCCGGACAGGAGGGATATCCCGCCGCTGGTCGGATGCCTCGGTATTTTTCCTTGATCAAGAATCGAGCCTGTTCTTCGTCCAATTTGGTTTCAGCTGCAAATCCCTCTTCACTCCCGATACCGCTTTGATCGCGCAAGATTTTGTGCATGTACTCGGCACTGGCCTCCGCCAGTCGATCGCCGAGGGCCTGCACGATGATCGCGTTATAGTCATCACCGGCATCGCGGAAGGTGGCGGCAAAATCCTCAATTTCCTGCCCAACCGTGACGACAAAGCCACCAAAGTAATCCACGCGCCCACTTGCCTGCGGTGCAATGTTATCCGCCAAGCTACGACACAGTTGTCCTTCCTTTTTTTGCCGTTGCTGGCGCAGGAAATGGAATGTAGCCAGGATGTCCGCTCGCGATTCATCCGCGTACACTTCAACATCCTCGCCCGTACTATTCGCCGGCCAAAAACCCGCTACGCCACGAGCGGTACAACGCCGGTTCACAATAATGTCCTCAAGCATCTTCTGACCATCGGCAAACAGTTTCTTGGCCTCTTTACCTTCCTCCGGTTTGTTAAAAATCGTCGGATAAACACCATGCAACTGCCAGGTCCAAAAGAAGGGGGACCAGTCGATGTATGTTGCCAACACATCTAGGGGGATAGATTCAAAATGTTGTAGGCCAAGAATTTCCGGCGTATGAATTTCTTCCTCTGCCCAGTCATATTGAGGCGCCGCGGTGCGGGCGGAGGCGATCGGGATGATAGCTTTGCGACCGTCATTGCCCGAGGCGTATTTCTCACGCAACCGCTCGTGTTCGGCTTCCAGTTCCTTACGAAAATCATCGCGGCGATTTTCGCTAAGCAGATCGTTGCATACGCCAACTACCAGCGAAGCATCCAGCACATGACTAATCGACCCCTCATATGTCGGCGCAATCTTGATGGCGGTGTGAGCTTTACTGGTGGTCGCGCCGCCAATCAAAAGCGGGGTTTTAAGGCCGCGCCGCTGCATTTCCTTTGCATTGAAAATCATCTCATCCAAGGACGGCGTAATCAACCCACTCAGGCCGATGACATCCGCCTGATTTTCCTCGGCGGCTTTCAAAATACTATCACAGTCCACCATTACGCCGAGATCGATCACCTTGTAGCCATTGCAACCAAGCACCACACCGACGATGTTCTTGCCAATGTCGTGCACGTCTCCTTTCACGGTGGCGATCACGAAGGTGCCGGCGCTGGCATCTTCACCATCAGCTTTCTCCGCCTCCATGAAAGGCGTGAGATAGGCCACGGCCTTTTTCATGACGCGCGCGCTTTTTACCACCTGCGGCAGGAACATCTTGCCCGCACCGAAAAGTTCGCCCACAACTTTCATGCCGTCCATCAACGGCCCTTCGATCACCTCCAATGGTCGCGAAGCAGCTGCACGCGCTTCCTCGGTGTCTTCCTCAATAAATTCCGTGATGCCGTTGACCAGCGCGTGGCTCAGGCGCGTAGCCACGTCTTCCTCCCGCCATTTCTGGTCGGCGGCGGCTTTTTCCTTTTTAACACCCTTGAACTGTTCCGCGTAATCGACCAGCCGATCCGTCGCATCCGGTCGGCGATTGAGCAGCACGTCCTCCACATACTCGAGTAGTTCCTTGTCGATCTGCTCGTACACCTCCAGCATGCCGGCATTCACGATACCCATGTCCAGACCGGCGTTTACCGCGTGGTACAGAAAGGCCGAATGCATCGCTTCGCGCACGACATTATTACCCCTAAAGGAAAACGATATGTTGCTCACGCCGCCGCTTGTACGCGCACCAGGACAGCGCTCTTTCACTTGCCGCACAGCCTCGATAAAATTCACCGCATACTCATTATGCTCCTCCATGCCGGTGGCAACGGTGAGGATGTTGAGGTCAAAAATGATGTCTTCAGGTGGGAAATCCAGTCGCTCGGTGAGCAACCGGTACGCACGCTCGGCAATGGCCACCTTGTCATCAATAGTTGCCGCTTGGCCCTTTTCATCAAAAGCCATCACAACCGCTGCCGCACCGTAACGGCGACACAAGCCGGCCTGACGTAGAAACTCCTCTTCGCCACCCTTAAGACTAATTGAGTTTACGATACCCTTACCTTGCAGACACTTCAGCCCTTCCTCCAACACAGTCCATTTGGAGCTGTCTACCATGATTGGCACACGCGAAATATCTGGATCCGCCGCCAGCAGGTTGAGGAATTTACGCATGCATTCCTCGGCATCGAGTAAGCCTTCATCGAAACAAATATCGATAACATTGGCCCCGTTCTCTACCTGTTGATGTGCCAACGCGAGTGCTGCCTCGAAGTCGCCTTCCTTAACGAGCTTCTTAAATTTCGGTGAGCCCATCACATTGGTACGTTCCCCCACCATTGCGAGTTGACCAGTGCGGCTACCGATCTCCTGAGGCTCCAAGCCACTCAAACGCAACGAAGTCGAACGCCCCTCGGGCAAACGCGGCTTTACTTCCAACAGCATTTCAATGATGGCCTGCAAATGTGCGGGCGTAGTGCCGCAGCAACCCCCAGCGACATTAAGTAATCCTTGATCCGCCAAATCATGTAAAGCCGCAGCCGTGTCCACTGGACGCTCATCATAGCCAGTTTCAGCTAAAGGATTGGGCAGACCAGCGTTCGGGTAGCAATGCACAAACGTATTAGCAATACGCGAGAGTTCGCGAATGTACGGTGCCATTTCCTTAGCGCCTAAGGCACAATTGATTCCCACGGTAAAGGGTCTCGCGTGAGCAATGGAATTCCAGAATGCCTCGGTCGTCTGGCCCGAGAGCGTGCGACCAGAGGCATCCGTAATTGTTACACTCACCATCACTGGCAACCGTTCACCACGATCGAGGAATACCTCCTCAATCGCGAACAATGCCGCCTTGAGGTTCAAGGTATCGAAGGTTGTTTCCGGCAATAGAATATCCACACCGCCCTCGATCAGCGCCTCAGTCTGTTCACGGTAAACTTCCACCAGTTCATCAAAAGTCACCGCGCGAAATCCTGGGTCGTTGACATCCGGAGAAATTGAAGCCGTGCGGTTGGTTGGCCCAATCGCTCCAGCCACGTAACAATTGCGAGAGGCATCCTGCGACATTACCGCGTCCACCGCCTCGCGGGCCAGCTTGGCTGAAGCAACATTCAATTCCCGCGCGATATCTTCCATCGCGTAATCCGCCATGCCAATGCGTGTGGCACTAAACGTGTTGGTCTCAATAATATCACAACCCGCATCTAAGAACTGTGTGTGAATTCCACGAATGATATCCGGCCGGGTGAGAGAGAGTAAATCGTTGTTGCCCTTTAGATCTCCCGAATGGTCGGCAAACCGTTCCCCTCGAAAATCACCCTCCTCCAACTCATGACGCTGGACCATCGTACCCATCGCGCCATCCAAAAACAGGATGCGCTCCGCTAACCGCTCCCGCAGCTCCGCAAAAATGGGCGTCTCATTCATCTGCGCAAATGCTACGCCAATAACCCAAATCGTCAATATATAAATCAACATATCCGGATATGATGATATGTTTATTTATTGATGAAATCGATAGTGGGGGTCGTATTTTCAATTTTGGGAAAAGGCCTAACTCCTTTAGTGTCTGTGGCATGGAAGGCTATGTCTGCTTGATGATGATTATATTCGGAGCCCCTCTCATTTTACTCCATGCCCGAATTTTGTCATTGAGTTCTCGGGTTCGTTCCTTGGAGAGCCGTATAGCCAATCTATCCCCTGCTCCGCAAACGGCCGAGGCGCCCGAACGCATCAAGAGGGATGACATGCCACCGGTGATCAACAAGCCCACCCCGCCTTTGGCCAAGCCGGAACTGGAACCGCCCTTGGCAACCGAATCGGCTCCGGTGGATTCCGCGGAGCCCATGGAACCATCGGAACCAGATTCCGATCCAATCCCCGTCCTGCCGGACTTGGCCGATCAACCGGATGTTTCCGACTTACCCGAACCAGTGGCGGCGCACACCGCAGCCACCCCGGCCGACGCCGAACCGTCGGTAATTGAATCAGCCAAAGCTCAAACCGCGGAGCCTTTGGAATCCCAGGAACCCGAAGCCACCAAAGATTCCTTCGAGCTTGAAGTGGGTAAGGTGTGGTTTGTGCGTATCGGCGTTGTGCTCGTGCTCACGGGCTTGGTGTTTCTGGCCAAGATGGGCTACAAGAATATCTCGGATCACATCCGACCATATCTCAACGCGTCCCTGTTGTACCTGATCAGTTTTGGAATGATGGGCGCGGGCCTGTTTTTGCGTAAACGATTTGCCGTACTGAAAAACTATAGCGAAGTCCTCACCGGCGGCGGTATGGCGGCGGTGTATTTTTCCACTTACGCCCTCTACTTTGTCAAAGCTCCAATACTGGGGCTGATCGGGTCGCCGACGCTTGCAGGTGTACTTTTGGCAGCTTGGTCGATCTTTATCATCTGGTTTGCCACGCGTAAAGAATCAGAGGTGATGGCCATGTTTGCAGTGGCCGGAGCGTACTATGCCTCGTATGTGCCCCTGATTCATGCCCCATCGGAAACCAATATCTGGTTTACTTTTGCCTCCAACATGGCGTTGGCGATAACGGCCACTGTGTTTATGGTCCGCAATCGCTGGGCAAATCTGTCTTTCCTTGCGCTCATCACCACTTACGCGGGGTTCATTTTCTGGCGCTTTCAAACGGCCGTGCAGGGCGAGAGGGAGTTCGCGCAGGATGCCCTGTTCCTTGGACTGTATTGGTTGGTATTTACCGCAGCCGGATTTCTGTCGCGCCATGATCAAATGACGCCGACCAAACGTTCAACTTTCGTAAACTTAAACAATGGTGCTTGTTTCGCCCTGTTATCCATCGTGCTACTTCAGGTGGATCAACTGCGGGATAGTTATTGGGTTCTGCCTACCGTATTCGGTACCCTCTTAATGGCTCTCTTCCAATTGGCCAGGAAATGGCTGCCGGAAGAAAAATTATTTGCCGAACTATTGCTGGCCAAATCCACCATCCTGATCACGTTGGGTGTGATGACCTTCAAGCAGGCCGAGGAATTCCGCGGCCTGCTGCTGGCGGCCGAAGCGCTTACCCTGACTTACTTCGGGTTGCGCACACAAAACCGCCTACTGCAATACGGCGCGATGGGCGCGGCGGTGGTGGGTGGTCTGTTTGTCGGCTTTAACGTCTTGGCTACGTCGGGGAAATTCGCGACCACGCCGTTAATGCTTGGTCTGTTCTTTGCCTTGTTGATTTTAATAGCCGCTGTGATGGCGTATCGGTTACGCGAGCACAGCAAAGTCGAAGGGCCGCAGGAAAGTATGGCTAATTTTTTTGCCGCTTTCGGCTTGCTTACCGTGGGGTTCACGTTGATGGCTGTCACCCATGAAAAATACACAGAACTCACCGTAGGAATCCTATTTGTGTTCGCATTAGCGCAAATCTTTACCGCCAAACGCTGGCCGCTCGAATCAGTTAAAGTGTTGGGTGAAGTCTATCTGGCGGGATCCATTCTTTTAGGACTTATATTGGCCTTGAAGAATATCAATCCCATCGACCAACTTTGGGCACTGCCGCTGATTGGAATGGCGCTCAGTGTGTTGTTCCTGAAACTGCGACTGATCACCGGCGAGATCGCCGCCCAGTTGTTTATCCTCACCGCCGCCCTACTGGCGCCCATACGTATGTTCGACGCTGAGCACGACCTAGCCTTATTGACCCTCGTGCCGT
>CAJWMQ010000174.1 GCA_913042895.1 uncultured Verrucomicrobiales bacterium
ACTTTTTTGGGTTCAATGTGGCCGACTGATTTGCCCAAATATATAATTGGAAATCTGAAACACCTGAGCGCTCATCAGTTTCACAAGAAGCCTGTGTCAATACATGCAGGCCCTATAGTCACAAAGCGGCTTGGCCAGAGACGGACCTAAGTCAGAGCCACGATATGTATGCATACAAAGCCTTGCATTGCTGTCAAAAAGGTTGTGCTGACAACCACTCACCAACAATATCAATACTCCCACCCCTCATTCAGACACTATGGCCCGCACACGCCAGACTGCATCCCGTTCTACTGGAGGCCGCTGCCCAACAAAGAAATCGATAGCCGCAAAACGCCGCAAATCGTATTCCGCGTCGACTGGCGGAGTTCGTAAGCCCCATCGTTGGCGTCCGGGCACGCGCGCGCTGCGTGAGATCCGCAAGTACCAGAAGTCCCCCGGGGGCGGATGCGTTGTGTTCCGGCAAGCCGGTAGGGGGTATTTCCTGAGGTATACTGAACCGGAAACTGAGAATATTTTTGAGTCTTCTCCTCTTTCCGGTCACACGACCATACCCAATCGTTCCGTCCAAGTCTCGCATGCAGCTCTTTGGACTTTCCGCCCTTCCTTCGTTGGCTGCGCCTCTCCACTGCAACAAGCACGTCGGCAAGCAGTCGGTCGAGTGCGCGTCCGATAGTGGTCATGAAGTTGTTTGGGCGGGTTGTTGCGGGAATCACGAAGTACTCACCAACCATGCGCGGGCGCGAGGTAAGGTCAATGAAATCGTGCTGGAAGAGGAATCGGACGAGGCCCCGGCTACAGCGGGCGCCGTGCGTTACCTGAGCCATTTCGAAATGTACGTCGAATCCATGCAGGAAGTGGCGTCGGACACGGCAGGTATCAATCATTTTCTCGATCGCGTGCGACTCGATGGCGTGGATGCGGCTCTTAAAACTGATATAGCCCCGGCGGCCGCCAATGACTTTATGCGCACGACTTTTGAGATCGTGGGTGAAGGTAAACTGCATGAAGTCGCTGCGGCCTTTGCTTTGGGGCGCGAGCATGTGATTCCCCGGATGTTTCGATCGTTGTTGGCCGAGATGAATATTGGTGATGAACTTGCGCCTACCTTTCACTATTATCTCAGTCGCCACGTAGAATTGGATGAGCTTGAGCACGGTCCGATGGCCATGCGCATGCTTGATGTGCTCTGTGAGGGGCATCCCTTTCGCGAGGCCGAAGCTGTGGTTGCTGCGCAAAAATCCCTTGAGGCGCGCCTTAAATTCTGGGATTCCGTCGAACAGGCACTATAAACCGAGCGGGACTTTGTAATCGTTTTCCCTTCCGCACAGCCTGTTTCTATGGTAGTTTTTATTTATGGATAACTGGGAAATCGTTTTAAGTGTCATGGTGGGCGTGGGCCTGAGCGCGGCCTGCGGTTTTCGTGTGTTTATTCCCCCCTTAGTATTATGTATCGCAGGCAAGGCCGGGCACGTGACCTTTGGGCAGGAATTTGCGTGGATGGATTCCAATGTCGCCTTGGCGGCCTTCGGCTTGGCGGCGCTCCTTGAGGTGGGCGCCTATTACATCCCTTGGCTCGATAACGCTCTGGACACCGTGGCGGCCCCCGCTGCCGTGGTGGCCGGTACGCTGACTTCGGCGTCGGTATTTGGTCAGGACATGAGTCCGTGGCTGAAATGGTCGCTTGCGGCAATCGCCGGCGGCGGCGCGGCCGGCGCAGTGCAGGTGACCACCACTGTAACCCGCGGGACGTCCTCTGCCTTGACCGGCGGATCAGCCAACTGGCTGGTGTCCACCGGCGAAGGTGTCGGAGCTGTGATCACGGCCACCCTGGCCATCGTCGTGCCCGTATTGGTATTCATTGGGATGCTCATGTTGGCCGGGTACATCATCTACCGCAACCCGCTCAAGCTCTACCGCGAGTGGCGCCAGCGTAATGCTCCCGATGAACCCGTGCCTGAGCCGCCCGTGATGGCAACCTAGGCGTTGAAGCGGGGTGTTGACCCTGCTTCGCCTTTCATTAGCATAACGCCATGCAAACGATTGTCGTTCGATGCATGGCGGTTTTTGTTTTCCTGAACTTCAATTCATTCGCCGAAAACTGGCCCGGGTGGCGCGGGGCTCTGGGGACGGGGAAAGCGGAGGGGGAAAACTATCCCACCACTTGGAGTCGGGACAAAAATGTCCGCTGGCGTATCGACCTACCGGAACGGGGGAATTCTTCGCCGGTTGTGTGGGGCGACAAGGTATTCGTCACGCAGGCCATCGAAGCGAAAGGGGAGCGCCAACTACTTTGTTTCCACCGCGAAGACGGCCGCTTGCTTTGGCGAAAATCAGTGGAATTCGCTGCGAAAGAACCGACGCATCGTACGAATCCTTACTGCTCCGCTTCGCCGGTTACCGACGGAAAACACGTCATCGTATCGCATGCTTCCGCCGGGGTGTTCTGTTATGATCTGGAGGGGAAGGAATTGTGGTGGCGCGACTTGGGTGTGCAGGAGCACATCTGGGGCAACGCCGCATCGCCTGTCATTTATCAAAACCTGTGCTTCCTGAATTTCGGTCCCGGCAAGCGGACCTTCCTCATTGCCCTGAATCTTAAAGACGGCAAAAAAGCATGGCAACATGATGAGGCCGGTGGTGAATCCGGCATCGCTAAGAATGGCCAACGCGGCAAATGGGTGGGGTCTTGGACAACACCGATTTTGATTGATGGCAAACGCGGCGATGAGTTGCTGATGTCTTATCCGAATCGGATCGTGGCGTTTGATCCACTGAAAGGAAAAGAGATTTGGAGTTGCCGAGGGCTTAATCCTCTGGTTTACACCTCGCCGATTATTGAAAACGGCATCATCGTGGCCATGGGCGGATACCGCGGCACCGCCATGGGGGTACGTGCTGGCGGAGCGGGAGATGTGACGGCCACGCATCAGATGTGGACGCGCCCCCGAGAAAAACAACGGATTGGTTCTGGCGTATTGGTGGGCGGGCATGTGTATATTTTGAATGAGGATGGAGTAGCTCAGTGCATCGAGGCGCGGCAGGGTAAGGTGGTTTGGGAGGAGCGATTGCGGGGGGCTGGAGGAAACGGGAAATCATGGTCCTCCATGGTGGTAACCGGCGACCATTTGTATGCCATCAACCAATCGGGCGATGCCTTTGTCTTGCGGGCGGCGCCGAAATTTAAACTCTTGGCCACTAACGCACTGGGCGAGACGACGCAATCGTCAATGGCCTTTGCCGGTGGAGATATTTTTGTGCGCACATACAAGAGCCTGTGGTGTATTTCAGTAAAGTAACATGAAGTCTCTGATTGTCTTAATATTTGGCGCCTCCTCAGCAATGGGGGCGGTATTCAACACACCTGGCGACAAGATGTTGGCGCGGTATTTTCAGACGGAAACCGATCGCATGGCGGACGGCAGTCTGGCCGACGTAAAGACCCTTGAGGACTGGAACGCGCGCAAAGACCGATATCGGCGAGAAATGCATGAGATGCTGGGGCTGGATCCGGCGCCCAAACGCACGCCCCTCAAGGCGACGGTCACAGGTAAGGTTGATCATGAGGAGTTCGAGGTGTGGAAGTTGCACTACCAATCCATCCCTCGCCTGTATGTGACGGCCAATTTGTATGTGCCCAAGGGCCTCAAGAAACCTGCGCCGGCGATCCTGTATGTATGCGGGCATGGTCGGGTGAAAAAGGACGGCGTGAGCTATGGCAACAAGGTACATTATCAGCATCACGGTATCTGGTTCGCGCGGCACGGATATGTGTGCCTGACGATTGATACCCTCCAGTTGGGCGAGATCGAGGGCATTCATCACGGAACTTACAATCACGACATGTGGTGGTGGAATTCGCGCGGTTATTCATCAGCCTCAGTGGAGGCGTGGAATTGCATCCGGGCATTGGATTTTTTGGAGACTCTGGATTTCGTGGACAAGAACCGGTTTGGCGTCACGGGCCGCAGCGGCGGTGGCGCGTACAGTTGGTGGATCAGTGTGTTGGATGAACGCATTAAAGTCTCCGCGCCGGTGGCCGGCATCACCAGTCTCAAGAATCATGTGTACTCCGGGTACCCGAACAGCGGCCGGTTGGCGCACGGCGTGGTGGAGGGGCATTGCGATTGCATGTTCCACGTGAACACCTACCGCTGGGATTTTGATCATATCGCCGCGCTGGTGGCACCGCGGCCCTTAATGATTTTGAATACGGACGACGATCGTATCTTCCCGCTCGATGGCGTGACCGATGTGTTTAATGGCGCCCGCCGAATTTATGGTCTGCATGGTGAACGCGATAAGCTCGGCCTGGCCATCGTGCCCGGTGGGCACAACGACACCCAGCCATTGCGTGTGCCGGCGTTTAGTTGGTTCAACCGCCACCTCAAAGGTGAGGAAAGCCCCGTCACTGTGGCCGCAGAAAAATTCTTTCAACCGGAACAATTGCAGGTGTTTAAGAAACTTCCGGAGGATGCCATCAATGCCGACATTCAGGAGGCCTTTACGCAACTGGCTGGCGGTAAAACCAAGCCTTCAAAAAAAACAATAGACCTCCTTCGTGACAAAGTGTTTCGAGGTTGGCCCGTAAGGGAAGGGGTGCTCAATGCCAAACGCGCCTTTAGCACGGAGTATGAGGAGGTGGTTTTTGAGGCGTTTGATTTCGATAGCCAGAAGGATATTCGCCTGCGCGCATACATCGCTTATCGTAAGGGATTAAAGCAACCGAGCCGCGTTGATGTAGAGGTGTTAAACGAGGAGTACTGGCACAAATACCTGCAACTGGGTCGGCCGGCGTTCGCGGATGTTTGGGGGGGTGAATTGAAACTCGCCAAAATCAGAGCGGATGCACCGGTGACGGATAAAGAACAACAGGCCATTGAAAAACGCATGGAAGGCGTCCGCAAGGGCGATGTCGTGTTTGTGGTCTTCATGCCGCGAGGCTTTGGCTTGAGCGCGTTGACTCCAGATAAGCAGCACATCACGCAGGCACGGCGGCGCTTCATGCTGCTTGGGCAAACTCTGGCCGGGATGCAGGTGTGGGATGTGCGCCGGTGCGTTCGTTTGGTGCGGGAGTTGGGTTATGAATGTCCGATAACGTTATGGGGATACGACACGACTTCGAGCCAGGTGGCTTTGGCGGCCTTGTACGAGCAGATTGCAACGGTGCACGTAAAGGGTTATCCGGAAAATGACAAGGTGCAGCCAGATTACTTGAATATTTCTCGTATCGCTACGCCTGCACAGATTCTTGAGCTTACGCGGCAGCGGAGCCAAGTGAATGTGCTCGATCAGAAAAAGAAGCGTTGATCACTTCGCTGGCGCGCGCAGTCCCTGTCCGGGGAATGTGTTTTCCAATAGCTTGCCCTCGCTCACGACGGGCGTGCCCTGAACCAGAACATACCGAAAGCCGGTGGAGGATTGGTTCGCCTCGGCGAAGGTCGAGCGGTCGCGGACGGTTTTGGGATCAAACACAATCAGATCGGCGTGCGCGCCCACTTGCAGTCGGCCTTTGCGTTTCATAATGGACGCGCGGGCTTCGAGGCGTTGGGCGGGCCAGAGCGAGCATTTGCGCAGGGCCTGCATCAAAGTGAGATCGTTATTTTCGCGGACGTACTTCCCGAGAATCCGGGCGAAGGTGCCGGCGTTGCGGGGATGCCCTCGCAGTCCGTCGCTGGCCACAATGGTTTTCGGATGAGCGATGACCTCGCGAATAAGGTTTTCCGGGTTGGTGTGGGCGATGATCATGCCGCCGGTTTTGCGTAGCGTGGCGAATGTTTCCGGAGTAAGGCGCTTGCCGGTGTGTGAATCCTGCAGGTCGCTGTATGTGATCTTGGCACGCTCTTCCCAGCCGGGATCGAAGATCGCTGAGCGAATATCGGTCATGCCGGCGGTGTAGGGATAAATTTCAGCACTCACATCCAGTCCAGAACGATGATAATTTCTAAATGCGTCTGAGAGAGGCTCTAAATATGCAAAAGATTCTT
>CAJWMQ010000175.1 GCA_913042895.1 uncultured Verrucomicrobiales bacterium
AACCGTTTTCCAACGCAATGTAGACCGCGACTTCCGGGTGCGTTTCCGAATCTTCGGTAAGTACGAGGATTACGAAGAGTATTCGTTGAAAAAATACCGTAAGGAAATTAGCCCCAATCTACTTGGCTTTTTCAGCCCCGCCACGAAGGAGATCGTCACTTGGAGGCAGAAACCCACCATGAGTTGGCGTTTGGTGCCCACCCTGCTCCATGAAGGGTGTCACGCCATCATGGACGATATGTTTGGCGAACTGCCTTTCTGGATGATTGAGGGTAGTGCCGACTGGTTGGGCGAAGCCCCCGCTTGGATGCAAAAGGCCGATGGACTGCGCAATGACCAGCACGCCCGCTGGGTGCGCCTAAACCGCATGCGCCAAAACGGCGACCTGCCCAATCTCAAAACCTATCTGCTCTCCCACGAATATGAGCATTGGGATCAGATGTTCGATGGCAACATCGGCATGGGCTACGATATCGGCTGGTCGGTCTTTGATTTCTTCATGAAAACCCATCCCCAGGCGATGAAGTTTCTCGGAGCCGTGGTCAACGACCGCGCCGTGCTCAGCGCCCGTGGCCGCGGCAATGGGCGCCTGGAAGCAGCCTTCGAGCAGGCCATCAACCGCAATTGGCAAGGCGGCACGGCGTTACTGGAAAAAGGCTGGCATTCCTGGATCAAAATTAAGGCCGCCGAAGCCGAAAAAGAATTGCTCAAAGCCCGGCAAAAACAGCGCTAATTGCGCTTTTTCCTCCCCAATTTTCACCAAAACGGGTTGCTATCCACGGCGTTCCCCGCTATTTTCCCGCCACCCAAACCCCTTTGGATATTATGGCTAAACCTATCTACCACAGCAGTATTGAAGGCGCCCAACACGGCGGCAAGGGACTCGATGGCTTTCTGAAATTCGCCAAAGAAGCCGGTGCCGCAGGCGCGCAACCTAGCAATTACATGTTAGAGGAGGACGGCTCCGATGGCTCGAAGTTTCGCAGCGCCTCCGACATTAAAGACGCGTTTGAGAAAAACGGCCTGAAGCTCGACGGCGTAAGCGGGCATTGCGCGTTCTGGGTGCACACCAGCGCCTGGACCGGCACCAAGAGTGGCCATGCGTTTATCCACGGGCAAAATCAGGATAAAAGCCCGGAAGAGCTGGAACAATGGTACGAGGATTACCTACTGCGCCTAATGGATCTCTGCGCCGAGTTGGGCATCAAGATTCTGCCGATGTTCTGGGGCGTTTCCCACGGCTGGGAATTGGCCACCGGTTATCCTTGGGGATTCTGGACTTCCCCGGACGGTGGCGATCTCAACAAGGAAGGCGATGACCGGTTCGTGAGCAAGACCGCCAAGATTCGTGCCCACGCCAAAAGCCTCGACATTTACCTGGCCCACGAGATCCACCCCGGCACGGCCGCCATGTGTGCTGAAGAGTTCGGCCATCTGGTGGAGATTTGCGATGGCGACGAAACGCTGACCGTCAACGCCGATCCATCTCATTGCTGGGAAGGTGAAGATTGGGAAACGCGTTTCACCCACCAAGCAGTGAAGGATCGCGTATATGCCTGTCACGTGAAAAATTTCGTCGTGCGCCCGAACGTGCCCTTACGCCGCATGGACGGCAACTGGCGCAACCGCGCCATGCAGTTCACCGACCTTGGCAGCGGCGACCTCAACATGGTGCGTTACGTTGAAATGCTCATCAACATCGGGTACCCCAACCGGTACAACAAAATCATGGGCACCGAAACCGCCCCGCTCATCGCCGAGACAGAAAGCAACTACCGCGACCCAGACGCCACCGCCATTGAGGGCATCCAATACGTCCGCGACCAGCTCTGCTTCCCAGTTTCCGAAGGCTCATTCGAGGACGAAATGGGCGCGTAAGAAACCCGCCAATGAATTCAGCGGCCACGGGCAACCGTGGCCGTTTTTTATTAGAGAACGACCTTTAGTCCATCCCAAGCCAGCCGCACGCCTTCCGGAAGCTTGGCCTGATCCACATCGTGGTCGTAATAGTGGGTCAGGTGCGTGAAGATCGTTTCCCCCGGATCAATCTGTTCGGCGGCCGCTAACGCCTCGCTCGTGCTCATGTGGGTCCAATGTTCCTCCGGCCGTAGGGCATCAACCACAGCGACTTCAACTCCTTTGACTACCTGCACGACATCCTCCGGCACCGATTTGGCATCAGTGAGATAAGCCATTTTTTTTACCCCGGCCTGTTCGAACAAATAGCCCGTGGACCCCATGCTCCCATGCGGCAAGGCCAGAGGCATGATCCTCAAATCACCGATTTCGAAGCTACCATCGATCACATGTTCTTCCGGCACAAAATAACCGCGTGGATGGTCACCATCATGAAATGCATGCGCATGCACGCGGCGCAGATGGCTCATGGTTAGCTCGGTGGCATAGATTGGAAGAGGCCTTTTCTGGATGTCACAAAACCGCCGGCAATCGTCCATGCCCATGATGTGATCGGTATGCGCATGAGTCACCAGCACGGCATCCAGTTCACGAATATTTTCCCGCAAACATTGCGTGCGAAAATCCGGCGTAGTGTCCACCACCAGTTTCACTTCATCGGTGACAACGTAAATGGACGAACGCGTCCGGTGGTTCTTCGGGTTGGCGAGAAATGAGTCCGGATAATCATGCCCGATGATCGGCACGCCCTGCGAGGTACCCGTGCCAAGGAATGTAAACTCAAATGCCATGCGGCCCGCAGGCTTGCCCGAAGGCGGCGGTGAACACAATTTTATTTTCCGACGCGCCCATTCGCGCACAATGCCCGCGCATGCTGGAATCGCTGCGCATTCGGAATCTCGCCCTAGTCACCGACCTCACGCTGGAGCTCGGCCCCGGCTATAATGCCATTAGCGGCGAGACGGGCGCGGGCAAGTCGATCCTCATCGGCGCTCTCAATCTGGTACTAGGCGAACGGGCCGATCGCACGCTCATCCGCGCCGAGGCCGATCAATGCACGGTCGAGGCCACCTTCGATATCACCCAACTCGATTCACCGCTGCCCGCGTTTCTGGAGGAGCACGGCTTCGAGCCTTGCGAAGACAATCAACTGCTCCTCAAGCGCACGTTCACGGCCGCCGGCAGCAATCGTCAGTTTATCAACGGCAGCGCAACCACGCTGGCCATGCTCAAGCAGATTGGCGAATGGCTGGTGGATATGCACGGCCCGCACGATCATCAGTCGCTGCTGCACCCCGCGCGCCAGCTCGCCATTCTCGACGCCTTTGGCGGATTGCAGCAACCGCGCGCCGCCTTTACCGCCCTGCTCCAGCGCCGCACCGAGATTGAGCAGGCCAAGGCCGATCTTGTGGTTGATGAAGCCACCTACGCGCAACAGATCGATCTGTTGCGATTTCAGGTCAAGGAAATCACCGATGCCGCGCTGAACCCTGCCGAGGAGGAAACGCTGGAGGCCGATTACCAACGCTCGAGCAACGCCGCACGTTTGCTGGAGTTATGCCAAGGCGCGTTACAGTTGGTCAGTGAAAACGAAGGCTCCCTGCTCGACCACTCCGGCGATCTCGGCCGGGTGCTGGCCGATCTGCAACAGGTCGATGACAGCGCCGCCAATCTGGTGGAATTGCACGAGGAAGCCCGCGCCAATCTACAGGAACTGCAAAGTGCCCTGACCGGTTATGCCGAACGCGTGGACATTGATCCCGCGCAACTCGCCTCGCTGGAGGAACGCGTGAACCTCGCGCAATCGCTCAAGCGCAAGTACGGCGGCAGCATTGAAGCGGTTAATGCCTTCGGCGCGGAAGCCGCACAGAAGCTCGCCACGCTCGAGAGCCGCGATGAGGAACTGGCCCGGCTCAACGCCGAGCTCGACGTCCTCGAGTCCAACCTTATGCAGGCCGGCCAAAATCTTTCCGCCCAACGGCAGAAACTCATCCCCAAGCTCACCAAGGCCGTCACCGCGCATCTCAATGACCTCGGTTTTGCCCAGAGCCAGCTCGACGTCGCGCTCGGTTCCACCGAAAATCCCACCGAGGCCAAGACCACCGGACTGGACACAGTGGAGTTTCAATTCGCACCCAACCCCGGCGAACCCGCCCGGCCGCTGCGCGCCATTGCCTCTTCCGGTGAACTCGCCCGCGTGATGTTGGCACTCAAGACCGTGCTGGCCGCCGAGGATTCCATTCCCGTTTTGATTTTCGATGAAGTTGACGCCAATGTCGGCGGCGAAACCGCCCATGCTGTCGGCGAGCGTATGCGGCAGATCGCCGATCAACGGCAGGTGCTCTGCATCACCCACCTCGCCCCCGTTGCCGCCGCGGCGCAGACGCATTACGTGGTGAGCAAAGCCGTGATCGATGGACGAACGGAATCGAATATCCAGCAACTGGCCGCCAACGATCGCGTTGAGGAAATCGCCCGCATGCTCGGCGGCAAAGTCGGGGCCGCGCGCAAGCATGCCGAGGAGTTACTGGGTTAAATTAGCCCGACCCCAAGCGCTTCAAATTTCGCTCTCGTCATCGCCGAAGAACAATTCGAAGGCGCGGTCGTATTCGCCTTCCGGCACGTATACCTCCACGGGTCGGCTGAATTCGTCCTCGCCCTCCGGCATCGGTTCGATCATGTGCTCAACCGCCTTGATGCCGTGATTGCCGAGCATCACGGCGAGCAGTTCAGCGTTGTCCACCGGGCAGGTATGAAAGAGTCGCATTCCGTCCATGACAAATTCCTCGACAAAGCATCTGTCAAACGGCCTCATTCGGCCAATGAAATTCGGTATCTGCAACGAGATTTTTGAGGGCTGGTCGATGGAAGACACCATGACGTACGCGGCCAAGACCGGCTACGATTGCCTAGAGATTGCGCCCTTCACCATATCTAACTACGTCACCGACATCTCCGCCGCCGAACGCCAGCGCGTGAAAGATCTTGCCGCCCAGACTGGCATCGAGATTTCCGGTATCCACTGGGTGCTTGTGAAGGCCGAAGGCATGCACATGACACATACCGACGTGAGCATCCGCGAGAAGACTGCTCGCTATTTCGTTGACCTCGTCGACTGCTGCGCCGATTTTGGCGGCCGTTCCATCATCGTTGGCTCACCGTATCAGCGCAACCTGATGGAGGGTGTCAGTTACGAACAAGCTTGGGAATGGGCCACCAACGTATTCAAGGACAGCGTCGCGCACGCCGCCGAACGCGATGTGGTGATCAATTTCGAACCGCTGGCCCCGAGCGAAACGAACTTTGTGAACACTCACACTGAGGCCATTCAGTTTGTGCAGCAACTTGAGAGCCCCAACTTCAAGGTGATCCTCGATGTGAAAGCGATGTGCTCCATGGGCAAGCCGATCCCTGAGATCATCCGCGAGAGCGCCGGCGAATTCGGCTACTTCCACGCCAACGACGAAAACCTCAAGGGCCCCGGCTTCGGCGACGTGGATTTCAAGCCCATCGGCGCCGCACTCAAAGAAGTCAATTACGACGGCGTGGTATCCGTGGAAGTCTTCAAATTCGACGAAGGGCCGGAAGCTATTGCGGCGGAGAGCTTGCGTTATCTTCAGAAGACGTTTGCGTAGGCGCCGCCTGTTCGGTTTTTGACTTTGGAGCCGGCTCAGGTGATTCCCTGTCAAACAACCCCAATGCGTTAACCAACACGAGGCTGATAACAACGGGGCAAATGTATTTCACGAAAAACGCCCATATCTTAGCCGGCGATATCCCCGCGACCATAGGCTGGGCGAACCAAGGACAACCTTCAGAGATTTCCTTCACAGCCGGTTCGGTCTTCCAAATCCAACCCACATAGATACTCAGCGATAGGGAGATCACAATCAGGCACAGCGTACCGAAAACCTGATCCATAATATCGAGAAATCCTGTCTTACCCATCAACTCCATGTTACTGAAAAACTCGCTCCCACCGTTGGCCATGGCTGAAGGGATACCAATGAGGAACGCGAAGATTCC
>CAJWMQ010000176.1 GCA_913042895.1 uncultured Verrucomicrobiales bacterium
TGTTCTTCATTACAGGGTCCGGACGCTTTTTCTTCTTGGGTGGCATCTCCCCCTTATGGACCCGGTCAAAGATCTTTACCCATTGTCGAAAGGTGGCAGCATCAGAAAGGTCATGCCCAATTTTTTCAAAATTTAACTGCGTATCGGTATTCGCGTCATGGCAATCAATGCACGAGGCTTCCACCAATGGCGCCAATGCATCCTTGAAAGCCTGCCCATGGGCGGGCAGGCCGATAACAAGCAGCAGTATAATGACAATGGATCTATTCATTTCGCCACATTGGTTTTCTTCACGCCGGCGGCGACGTGGGTGAGAATTCTGACGAAAGAGGCTCCCGGGTTAGGCATGTCGGGATCGAGACGGCGCTTTTCTTTCCAGAGTCGGCCGACCCGGGCGCGTTGTTCGGGTTTGAGCCCGACCATGACCTTGTCCACGTAAGCCTGATGGCGACTTCCGTGATAGCCCTTGGGGACGGGGTTTTTGTCGATGCGGGCGAGGAACTTCGCGATATCGTTGTCGGGTACTCCGGTGGCAGGCCGTTGTGGTTCGTTTCCTCGGAGCTTCATTGCGGCATCCAATTCTTCAGTGGTGAGCCATTCTGGAGCATCGGCCATGACGCTCGCATAGATGGACTCCGCTCTCTTTTTCATTTGGACAACGAGTTCGGGATGGTTTTTTACGATGTTGTTCTGCTGACCGAGATCCTTCGATAGGTCATACAGTTGTTGGACACGGCCGAGCTTGCTCTTCTTGAGTTTAGGGATCCACGCTTCGTCGAAGTAGAACAAATCCCGAAGTTGTCTCTTCAGGCGATCAGCCTCGGGATTGGCTAATCTCTCGATATTAAACAGCCGGTTGCGCAGATCCTTAACATCCCTTCCGTCCAGCACTTTCTCAAGATCATCGCCGAGGACTTGCTTGATTTGCTCGGTGAGTCGATTGGCGGCTTTGAAGTCGATCGGTGATTTCGCTGTGCTAGAGACGAAAAGCGTGTGGTCACCCATTCGAAGGATCATGTTCGCGCCAGTCATCCAAAAGAGCGGCTGATGCCTCTTGAACTTACCTGAATTGGTGAGCACAGAGGTGAGGTCGGAGCCGTCGAGATGGACCTTCGCGGGTTTCTTGATGCCAATCAATCCGCAGAGGGTGGGAAGGAGGTCGACGACTCCGGCGGGCTCGTCCTCGACACTTCCGCCAGGGATTCCGCCCTTCCAGTAAAAGATGCCGGGGACACGGTGTCCGCCTTCGAATTGAGATCCTTTCTGGCCGCGAAGTTCTCCGTTACGCTCCGGTCGGTAGCTACCGTTGTCGGAGGCGTAAACAATGATGGTGTTATCTAGTTCCCCGAGTTTTTCCAATCTGGCGACAAGTCGTCCAATCGCCCGG
Source organism: uncultured Verrucomicrobiales bacterium (assembly GCA_913042895.1). Classification (GTDB taxonomy): domain Bacteria; phylum Verrucomicrobiota; class Verrucomicrobiia; order Limisphaerales; family UBA1100; genus UBA1100. The sequence continues at coordinate 1,388 of CAJWMQ010000176.1, forward strand.
TCGGTGTTTTCGATAGTGCCGCTGTAGATTGCGGCTTGATCGTTGAGCGCGCCATACCGGGAAACGATCTCGTCGGGCGCCGCGATCGGAGCGTGAGGTTCGTTGAACCAAAGATTGAGAAAGAAGGGTTCCTTGGCGTCGCGCTTTTCATCGAGCCAGGAGAGGGCTTCATCGACGACGATTTGGCAGGAATAGCCTTTCATCTGTCCCACGCGTTTACCATTACGCAGAAACTGGGTTGGATTGTTGTGGCTGGGGCCCGGGCCGTTGACGAGGCCGAACCAGTAGTCGAAGCCATGATCGGCAGGGGTGGGGTTGTCGCGATTGTTTACCGGCATGCCCAGGTGCCACTTGCCGAAGTGGGCGGTGGCGTAGCCGTTTTCCTTGAGCACTTCGGCGATGGTCGTTTCGCTCTTCAAGAGATGCATCTTGTGAAGCCGTTCGGTGATGACGGAATAGACTCCGGTGCGATAGTGATGGCGGCCTGTGAGAAAGGTGGCGCGCGAAGGAGAACAACTCGGAGCGCCCGAATGGAAATCAGTGAAGCGCACGCCACCAGCGGCCAACTTGTCGAGAACGGGAGTCTTGACCGGCCCTCCGTAACAACTGAGGTCACGATACCCCAGATCGTCGACAAGCAGTGTAACGACATTTGGGCGTTTGCCCTTGGCAAAGCCAAGGCAAACTAGCAGCAGTGAGCTCCAAAACGTTAGAATGAGTTTCATGTTAAAACTTCGCTACATGCATATAGCCCATTTCCTCAAAAAGTTACGGTTTAACCCCACGAAAGTGGGGAGCGTTCTTTTTCGGTAGCCATTGTTTTAATTTGACCTTTACTTTGGTATAATTGGGGTTCTTGGCTAGGTTATTCCACTGATGCGGATCTTTGGCTACCTCATAGAGTTCTTCACCTCCTTTTTCATAGTGTATGTAATGAAAACGCTCCGAACGAACGGCATGATTAGCACCAACCCAGTGAGGTGAATGAGTAATCAGTACAGGGTAAGGCCACTTGGCCTTTGGGTTGCGAACCAGGGGGGCAATGCTCCGACCTTCGTTCTTCGGGTTTTCCGGTAGTCCGCAAAGATCGAGAAGAGTCGGATAGAGGTCGAGTAGGCTGACTGGCCTCGCACAGGTTTTCGCCTGCGGATTTCCTCCCAGCTTCTCAGGCAGGTGGATGATGAGCGGGGTACGCGTGGTTTGTTCCCAAAGGGCCATCTTGGCAAATTTCTTTTCGCCCACGTCGTAGCCATGGTCTCCCCACAGTACGATGACGGTGTTGTCCTTGTATGGACTCTTTTCCAAAGCATCGAGCACGTGACCCACGCAGGCATCGGCAAAGGAATCAGCGGCCAAGCAAGCTTGCACCGCTTCCTTCCATTTGCCGCTCTCACGGAGGTGCTTGATGTGGCGTTCGCCCATGCGCTTGCCAGTTGCGGGGATGTCGTCAAAGTCATCTGGTTTGTGCGGCGGAAGCACGATGTCTTTGAGTGGATGCAGGTCGAAGAACTGTTTCGGGGCATACCAGGGAAGGTGTGGCAGGTAGATGCCACACCCGAGGAAAAAGGGTTGGTCGTGATCTTGTTTTAGGAACTTGGCGGCACCCTCAGCGGTTTTCCAATCGGGATTGGCTTCGATAGGATGATCGGTTGGTCCCCAGTCGATGAGGCGGGCGAGGATGGGATTGGATTCGAACTTAGGCCGCAATCCATGCTTGTAGCGCTCGCCCTTGGGAGGAGGAACAGCGCCTGTGCGCGTGGAATAGACATGATCCCACGCAGCGGCATCAGAGAACTTGCCATGGGCTTGGTGATAGAGTTTGCCGCCACCCCAAGCGAGGTAGCCGTGTTTCCGAAAATACTGCGGGAGGGTTATCCAATCCTTGTACTGTGGCATATCCCGAAACCAATTCAGGTTGCCGTAAATACCTGTCGTCGACGGGCGAAGTCCCATCATGATTGCGGTACGAGAAGGGCTGCAGAGCGGCGCAGCGCAATGAGCCTGTTCAAAGAGCACGCCACGTTTGGCGAGGGCATCGATGTTTGGTGTCTTGGCTTGAGGGTGTCCATCGAGACAGCCGACCCAGTCGTTGAGGTCGTCCACTGCGATGAAGAGCACGTTGGGGCGCTCTTTGGCGAACAAGCCATGCGTAAATTGCAGAAGTACTAAAAAGTAGGCCCAACAGATAATGGAGCGAGCATTCATCACCGCGATTTACTTGGGAGTGGCCTCACCGTGAGGGTATCGGTAATCGGCTTTATCATCGGTGGACACCTTACGTGTATTCCCGTTTTGCAGTACATAGAGATAGAGCGACCGGCCGGCGTGATAGATGATGCTGGATTGATCGCGAGTCCAGCGCGGATAGGCGAACCAGACGGGCTTGCCTTCTTTGTTTGCAAATGGTTTGGCGTTTTTGATGGTGCGCGTCTTGGCGTCAAAGTCGGCGATGTACAATGTTCGGCCGGGAACCTGTCGCTTGAATCCTTTTTGAAATTCAAAACAGATTTTGGTTTCGTCAACGGATAAGCTAAGTCGGTCCAAGTACCCCCGTTTGGCAAGGTCACAGTCGATTTTCTCAAAGACCGATTTGCCATGAGGCTTGGGGGTCATCAGGTAATAACCCCGGCCTTGCTTAGGGTGGGAATGATTAACCAGAATCCTCCCGTCGGTCATACAGGTGTATGCCCACGTGTGGTATTTCTGGTTGGTAAGAGCGATCTCGTGGCCGGGCTTTCCGCCGATCTTCCCCGCCATGACGTGGTAGCCGCCGCCAGTCGGATTCTTTCGATTCCAGATAGGCGTATTCGTGCCGTCCCTAGTCCAAGTCTGGTTAAAGTTGGTGTGCTTGGCATCCGTAATCTGATGAAATCCTGTTCCATCGGCGTTGATGATACAGATCGCTGTCTTCCACATCCCGACTTGAGGATGGTTTTTGACACGCCGAAAGAAGACCAGTTTGTCATCCGTCTTGGACCAGGATGGCTTGAAGTCCCAATGACCGGTTGTAAGCGGTTTGCCTTCGGGGGTTCCGAGCACGTTGACGTGGATTTCCCCGTCCTTGAAGTAAGCCGATCGGTGCCCCACGGCAACCGACGGATGAAGGGATTGCCCTAAAACTGGAAGGCCCGAAACGACTGCCAGCGCCACTGCGACCAAGTTTTGGATAATGGGTAATTTCAATGGATTGATTCTCATGTTCTTACAAACACGCTAAATTAGGGTAGGGTGCATCTTTTTGGCTTGCGCCCGGATTCGTTCATAGAGGGAGCTTGGTCTAGGGGCCGTCCTTCAGGAGCTTGAGCATGCGCGGGCGTGCCTTGCGAATTTCCTGTAGATCGATCTTGTTCGAAGTAAGGCCGTTGAGAAAGCGGTAAAAGCCGGCCATCCCATCGTTCCATTCACCAGAAACTGTATCGATGGAGGACTCCCCTTTCTTGTTTCGAACGCTTGCCTTTGCCCCCTGGGACAGAAGGAGTTTGGCGATTTCGAATCTTCCCATCAAGGCCGCGACGTGCAAAGGGGTGCCGCCATCGCGGTTCCTTCCCGTCGCGACGGCTCCCTTTTGGAGAAGAAACCGAACGTGCTCGAGCCGGCCGTGAAAGGCGGCCGAGCTCAGGGGAAGGTCGGCGTCCTTGGTCAGCGCATTGATGTCGGCGCCTGATTCCACCAAGCGCTTGAGTTCGGAAAGGTTCCCCGTGTAAATAGCTACCTCAATCTCTCCGCGCAACTGCTGTGGGTCTACCTTCTTATCCGAGACATGAAAAATGAAGTCGTTGCTGAACAAGCCGCCCTGATTTTGGACCTGCAGAAAATGCATGCCAATTTTGGGTAAATGCTTAAGGGTTATTTCCAGACGGTCTTTATCGCTTATTTTGATGGATCCCTCGACCTTATGGCCATCGACTAAAATTTGTGCGCCTTCGCGGACGTGTCGTCCGCTGATAGTCATGGTTTTGTTGTCACCGGTGAGCTCTGGAAATTTTTGTTTCCCACGCTGAGAATGGATTGGGCCAAGGGTCCAGAGTGCAGGTTGCGGGTGATCATAGTCAGCGTTTTCTCCATGACGTCCTGTAAAAGTGCCTATGAAATTGCCTTCCGCAGCCATCTCCAACAACTTGGCTCGTGAGTAGGATTGCTCTCCTTCAACCGACTTATAACCATCAGCAAACTGAAACATAACAGGAATTACCTGATCGTTCTTAAGGAAAACACCTTCAACTTGCAGCACAACGCCACCCTCCGAGCAGGATGTTTCCAGGGCGTCGAGCAAGTCATTGGTCAGGGGCTCATCCACCGTCGATTCATTGAGAGTCACTTGGCGGGCAAAGGAACCGGAATGACCGGTGCTCCCTTCCAGTACCATCTCCCAGACGGGATCGAAGGCCCGTCGTCCACCCCATGAGAACTGCCAAACACTTCGCTCAGGAATCCCTTGTTCGGCCACTCGCTGATAGAAGG
>CAJWMQ010000177.1 GCA_913042895.1 uncultured Verrucomicrobiales bacterium
GGAACATGGCCGACCATTGTTGCAGGTCGTTGGCCACCACGGTCTGAACCGCGCCGCCGAGATTGATTTTCACAGTCACGCCTTCGTTCGCATGGCCCCACACGCGAATGGGCTGATTGCGCTGGAGGATGACGCCGTCGCGATAGTACTCGGCCACCTGCAGGATGGGGTAATCCGGATCGGTCCATTGCGCGTACTTGGCCTTGAGGGCGGCCGCCTTTTCCAGATCGTCCTCCTCGAAGATGAATTTGCCGCCGATCATGGCAAACGGCGTCGCTGGCAGGCCGGCCTGGTTGTAGAGATTCGAATTCTCCGGCACGGCGCTATAGGCGTATTGCACCCCAATCGGCGCGGGCACGTTTTTGGAAGTCACCATCACAGTGTCACCGTCAATCCTCGCCTCAGCCACGTGCCATTGTTTATCTGCGCCACACAGACGAAAGTGATTAAGCGGAGCGTCCGGCGTTGGGAGTGCGGGTTCCACGAATTTACCCGGCTCACGATAATCCTTAGCCATCCCTTTGTTGCCCACCATCAAGCCGCCAAAGAGACTGCCCGCCTCAAAGGATACGACGACCTGACTACCCTTCACCTCGTACCCGCTAAAGACCGGACCGGTGTAGGCAATCTTTTTGCCATAGTCCTTGGCCAACGCCCAGCGCGCCATGCGTATGCCGGGATGGAGTTTATTAAAATAATGAATCCCCTGCGGACGCGCGGAGTTGAGATCGGACTGCACCACCATACCGACGTGTTTGCGGTTGCGGGTGAAAAACAAATGCTGTACCTGGCGGATGTCCGCAAAACCGACATTGTTCGGATCGGGTGAGCCGTAGCATTGCATTTGCGTGAAATAAAACGGCATCTCCGGCATGCCCCACGCATCGCGCCAGCCCTGCATCAGCGCCTCCATGCGCGCTGCGTAAATGCGGCCATCGCCGCTGTTGCTCGTGCCCTGACACCAGATTGCACCGCGGATGGCATAAGGAATCACCGGCGCAATCTTGCCGTTGAAAAACTGTGAGGGGCCCCGCCACATGCCGGCGATGCCAGGCAGCTTGGGACGCTTCGGAACGCGGCCGCCATTTTCCATCGCCTCACCGGCGACGTCCTGCCATTTGCTTAACTCAGCGTAATATTGCTCGTACGCCTTGCGACCCTGTTCGGTGAGCGGATCGGCGTCGCGCATGAGGTCGGCATCGCCCTTGAGTTTTGGATGCGCCTCAATGGCCTCGCGCTGCGTGAAGGCCTCGATGCGCGTGTTACTATGGGCGCTGAGCAAAATGCCGATGGGCATATCCAGTTCCTGATACAACGCGTGCGCAAATGAAAGCGACAACGCCGAGAAACCACTGGCAGCATTGGCTCGTTTCCAGCCGTCATCCGAGGTGGCGCGTTTCTGCGGGTACAACGCAGACACAGTGTTGATGTTAATCTCGCGGATGGGAACATCTTCCTTGGCCGAGGCGAGATCGCGCGCCAGTTGATTGCACATGCTCTTGCCGGCTTCCCATACCATGTTCGATTGGCCGGAGGAAAACCACACCTCGCCGACCAGCACGCCCTTAAGCGTGATCCTTTTGCCACGGCTGTTTTTCACCTCGAGACTACGTTCGGTGCGCGAAACTTTCAGTGGATTCAACCTCACCATCCAGTCGCCGGTTTTGCCCGCAACAGCGGTCTTGGTCTGACCGGCAAACTGCACGGTCACCTTGCTGCCCGGGGCATCCCAGCCCCAAACGGGCACGGCGGTTTCCCGCTGTAGGATTGCGTTGTCCGTGAAGGGCGCAGCCAATTCCAGCTGCGCCGCCAACAGGTTCGGGGCCGCCAACAGCGCCCAGAAAACAAGAGGGAGCATTGTCTTCATCATGTTTTTAAAAGCCAAATAATCAGTCGCGTGCGAGGACCAGCAGTTTCGGTTTCCAGCCGGGCTTATTGCGCGTGCCAAATCCACCGGCCTCCACGAACAAATAGCGCGTGCCGTCCAATGTCCGGGCCACGATCTTGAGGGCTTGATATTGGCTTAAATCCATCAAGGTATCGCCGGACCAAATCAGAGTCGGATGCTTGGTCCGGCCGTTTTCCTGAAAAGTGATCTCAGTAAACAGCGGGTTGCGGGCATTGCCGGTTTTCCGAGTGGGATCGAAATCCTCAATGGCCGCCACCGCGGTGAGCACCTTCCAGTTCCCGAGCACATCGGGGTTGGCCACCACTTGACCGTCCCAGCGATACTTCCGCGCCGTGGCGGATTTCTCGCGATCTTCTGGATCCTGTCCCGCCTGCCACTCCATGGACAACATGGGGACGAGCGTGGCCGATTTGTAAACCAGCTCATCACCCATCGGCGGCAGTTTCTGTTCCTCCAGATGCAGGCTGAACTTGCCTTGGGGGTCCTTCGAGCTGGGCTTCACCTTATACTTGTCGTTGAAGCGCAGAAAGGTCACGGCGGCAAGTGTCACTTCTCCCTTTCGAAAATCATCGAGAAAATCTCTGGTGATATAGGCGCCCTTGGGCAACCCGCCGGAGCCGCGGCCATTGCAGGTCTTGGTTTCAATCAATGGCTTGCCATTCACATAAATAAGATGACCGCCGCCAGAGCCGACGTGGTTACCGTCATTCACTCGTAGTCGATAGCGGTGCCCCTCCTTAAGCGGCGGCACCTTGAACGTGCCGCGCAGAAGCAACACTTCCCGTTCCCAAAACGAATTCACCTTCGTGGCCCCATAACAACCGGGGCCCACGCAGCCCGGGCCGCACTTGTGTACGGGGCCGGTCGGGAGCTTGCCCTTGAAATGACCGAAGGGACTCTTACCGCGTTTCCACAAGGCCGATTTGTGTGCCAGAGCAAACCAATCCTCCAGCCCCTGGGGCAATGTCACCGGGCGATAACGCGTGACGAGCTGATCGAAAGGCACCTGCTCGGCGGCGATGGGGTCGAAGCTGTGGTAGGACCACTCAACATTGCGCAGGTCCATGAACATGTTCCAGTCGTAATCCTTGTCGCCGGCGCGATCATACAGGGCGGCCAACCCATCAATGGCATCCCGAGAGCGGCCGGGGTAACCGGATTGAATCTCGGCCGCAGCCAGTTGATGCAGTCGAGTCCGGTTGCGGCCGACATATTCGGGGATCAATTCCCCGGTGATAATCGGAGGAATCGCCTCGCGCAGCGACGGTCCAAACCGGCTGGAATCGGCTTTTAGATAAAACTCCTTGTAAGGCAGAATCTCGCTGGGAAATTTCTCGCGGGAAATCTCGTAGAGCACATCCAGCCCGCCCGGCACATCCGCCAACGAGGCGGCGATGAACCCGAGATGGGCGTCGTAAGTAGAGGTCACGTCCTGCCCGCCCGGCGTGGTCTTCACCCCGATAAAACCGGTGTAGGTTTCCTTGAGCGTCGCGGTCGCCAACGCCTGTACCTCCGGCCCGGCCGCCTTGATCCGGGCGCGAATACTTGGCATAAGCCCCCTCGTTAACGCGGTGCGTTGGTTGCTCCGGATCAGCTCGCCCATTGCCGGCAACACGCGTTGGTAGCAACGCGTATCCGCGGCCACCGGCGTGAGCGCCGTCAACGCCGCGTTTTGCAGCCACCAATCGCTGTGACGTAGATAGGGCAACAGGAGATCGGTATGAGGCGTCACCCAGTCGGCGGAACCCTTGCCGATAATCTGCAGAGCGGCGTCCTTTACCCACCAGGATTCCTTGGGATCCTTCACCGAGTGCACTGCCAAATCGAACACCTCCCGATCGAGCACATCAGGCCGCTTGTTGATGGCGCCAAACATCGCGCGGCGAACGCGAGGATCCTGATGTCGAAGCAGTTCCAGCATCAACGCCTTGCGTACCGAGCCGCCGGGCGATCGCCAGCCAATGTAGCCGCTGTTAATTCCGAGCACCTTATTGGCGGCCACAAAGCGGATGTTGTGGTCCTGATGAAAAACATATTTACGGAGCAGGTCATCACTCACCTCACCGGAATTGTGGAGCCGTATCAAAATGGCTTTGCTCGAATCTGCCGCGAGCGTTTCCCTACTGAGATCCTGCTTGTGTCCATCGGCATCAGCAGCGGCCTCGAGAGAAAAAAACGCATTGTCCGCCTCGGTGCCCCAAGGCAGTTCGGGGAGTTTGAAAAGTTTTGAAAATTGAGTGGGCACCGCGCCGGTAATACGGAGTGTCTTACGCGGAATCGTGTAGGCCAAAGGATAAGCCACACCCCATTGTTCCTTGTCGTAACCGGCCCCACCAAGAATGCCGAAGGAGCCGTCGAAGCGGCGGGAAAGATCATAATGCCATTGGCGCTGATCCATAAAATCACGGTACTGACGGGGTTTCTTCTCGTGCAGCAAACCCATAGAAGCGCTCCGCCAAATTTCGCCGATCCCCCCGCCCGTATGGCCGTGGAGCATGAAGCTAGTAGTGTAAAAACTCTGCATGGCACAAACATCGCGGGCCCGAGCATAGACCGATTGTTCGCCGTTCGGCGTGAGTGCTGCCGCGGCGGCCATGGCAAAAGCAAGCAGACCGTTCTTGCCGTTGTCGACAAACCCGTACTCGGGACGGTTATCGCCATAGGGATTCCCCCCGCGTCCGGCGTACCGATAGAAATGTACCAACGCATCGTCCAACGTTTGGTCGGGCACCTTCGCACCGCATTCTTTGGCCAACAGCAGAAAGGTGAGCACGTGCGTACCGGCAGCGTTGAGGTGGCCGTTGCCGTAACTCGGCGTGACCCCGCCCCGCCCTAGCCAGCCGCCGAGGTATTGCGTGGCCACGGCATTATCCACGCCCGCCTGAATGTTGGCGAGAATCACCGGGTCTCCTGTGCGCAAATAGGCTTCAGCCAACGGAATACCGCCATAGCCGATGTACCAAGGATAACGATGCGGCTTCACGTTCCGCGCCCATTCGCGGGCCACGGCCAGATCCTTCGCCTCGCCGGTGGAAAGCAGGAACAACACGCCGATACCGGCCAATCCCTTTTGGGCGTCCGGCTGCGAAAGATAGTCGGCCACCTGCCGCACAATCTTGTCGGATTTTGGGCAGTTAAGCGGCCACGTCTTACTGTACGCTCCAAGCACGGGCACCTGCACCGTAACGGGCGCGGCCACACCTCGGATGGTGAATTTCAGCAGGCCATCAGTAGCTTCCGCCTGAGCGAGCAGTTGGCCGAATTGAATGCGCGGATCGATATCGGCCAGCTTACGGCCATTGATGCTATCAATGATCTGTCCCTTAGCTAGCTTGCCTGTGGCGGCCGCCGGCGAACCTTCTTCCACATTGGCAATACGCATGGTAAAAACAGGCTGGATCAGATCGATGCCCAACCCTACCGGTCCGAAGCGTTTAATGGTCTGTAGCGATTTCTTAGCGTCCGGCCGGGTCGAGAAAATCCCGTGTGGCTCCTTATAAAACGAATCCGCGCCCACGACGGACAACGTGCAAATCAGTCCAAGGGCGAGCATGAGTTGGCGGGGAATGTTCATGGGATTTTCTTGAACGCTCTAGGTTTGGGGCGAAGACGAAGGATCACGGCCGTGCCCACTGCTGGCAAGCCCTTGGCGTTCACCTCCCAGACGAGCCCGTCGTTTTCGTGTGGGTGTTGTTCCGCCAAACAAAGTAGCTCATCTCCGAAGGTGGAGATGGAAATGACGTTGCCGCTTTTTTCGCACAGATATTTTTTGGGATTGGCACCGTCATTGATCAGATGCGAACCAGCGAACAGGAAGCTGGTCGGAAACGGCTTCGGCTCGATCTTTGGCTGGGGAAGTCCCTCAATTTTCCTAG
>CAJWMQ010000178.1 GCA_913042895.1 uncultured Verrucomicrobiales bacterium
GAACGACGCGCTCTACCAACTGAGCTATGACCCCACAAGAAGGGTCCTTCCTACAATCCCTGTTACTGTCGCGCAAGGGCAAAGCTATTTTTTGAGGCGGAACACACGGCCGCCTTGATTAGTGGCGATGGGCTCGAAATATTCGGGGTCTCCCTGGCCTCGGCCGAGTAGTTGAATGAGCTGGGTGCGATAAGCGGGTTCGTCCACCACCATGGCAAAAGGGGGTGTGTGCGATAGAATAAGGCGCAGGCCGGAGTTATTACCGTTGGTGCTTTCGAAAAAAGTCTGTTGCGTGTCGGAGCGTTCGGCACTTTTCATAAGGTACGTTGGGCACACCCATTCCACTCGGTCCATCTGTGTTTCGGCTGCTTGCCCGTTGAGCAATTCCAAATGGACCTTTTCATCGTTGAGATTGATTTTTGTACCATGCACGAGCGGGCCGTTTTTGATTTGCAAGGATACCGCATCATGACTCCACCCGAGGGATTGCAGTGATTTACCACTGCGGCGCAACGTGAGCAGTTGCTGGAGTGTGACGCGCTTTTCCACGTCGCATAGTACCCCTTGCCCCGGCTCGGCGAGCATTCGGAAGCCAGGCGCATACGGGCAATGCTCAAGCCAGACGAGCTCATGGTTCGGGCCATCATATCGCATGGTTTGGAAGTAAAACCAGTTATCCGGCTGCGATTCCTGGCCGGTCACCAGATCGCGTTCACCAAACATGTGTAGTACATGATAAAACCGAAGTAAGTCTGTAGGTAGATACAGGTACACTCCGCGCGTGGGAAGTACGGGTAGGCTTTTCTCCAGTTCCGCTAAGGCTTCTTCCGGCGTGCCAGTGCGATTCTTGAAAAAATGCTGCACCGCCAACCCGCTTGAACCATCTGGGCCGCCATGGTGGAAGTATTCCGCGGAAGTCCGACCCAAATGCGCCGCCAGACGAGGGGAGTCAGTCATCATCATTTTGGCAAACACGAATGTGTCATGCGATTGGTTAAACGGTGTGGTCAGCACATTGCGCTCGGCGTGAAACCACGTTGCTGAGCCCCAGTCCCACCAGGTGTGAACGTAATCGCCGGGAATGGATTCTTGTTTGATCCGATCGAGTAGTTTCACTTTGGCCGTGTCCAGCACGGGCATGAGGCCGGTGGATTGGGCGCTGTTTAACTTAAGGTTGGGCAGCAACACGGGCACAGTAAGAGCGAGAATCAAAGCCCGTGATACCCAATGACCAATCAACCAGTTTCGCGACCAAGTAGTGCCGATTTGGAATGGTGTAGATTTTTCCAGTTCCGGTTGATGACTTACTCGCCAACGCCGGCAGATTTCTATCAACCCCAAGGGCAGCAATGCCACTGCGATGGCTGCGGTTGGTACGGCGTGCACGGTGAACCGATACCCGCCCCAGTAAGCAAAGGCTCCAATTCCCAGCAACGGCAATGCCACGATGAATTCTGGGAACACTAGCACCAGCAGAATATATCCCGCTATGGCGATGAGGCAGGCGGCCTTAGAGCCACTGATGCGTTGCATCACCACTCGCCGCATCTCCGCCTTTTGTTCCCGCGAGCCGGCTTCCACCACGGTTTCCATGACATTTTTGTAGGCGACAGGCGGTGGGCCTTGGACTTGCTCTTCATCAGCTTTTTTAAAATTGGGCAGATAACGGAAGGCATTTTGCCAAATCGACTGGATGGATTGGCTGCCCAGACACATGGCGATAAGCGCAACGGCAGTTGTGCCACCCAGTAAGCGCATCTGTTGCTGGGGAGGGCGTGATTGCAGCCAATAGTAGCCCGCAGTCAAGCCGCCTAGCATCAGGAAGCCGAAGATGAAGGAAGCTGCATTTCGCGCCAGTTGGCTACCAATGGAATGAGGGCAGAACCAGACAGCAGCAGCCAACAGGCTGACGGATAAGAGGCTGAATGAGATCGAGGGTTCGCCCGATGCGGAAGCATCTTTTTCTAGGCCTTTTGATTTCCACCATACTTTGAGTTCCGTGAATCCACGTAACCCAATGAAGGTAAGGGCCATCGCGGTAACAATTGGGACTCCGGAACTGTAGAAGAATGGATAACACATCACGCTAACGCTTCCCGCTACCATCCACGGCACGGACGATTCACGGTGTGCCCGCAGTAGAAAATACAGAATGAACATGGGGATGGTGACCGAGAAAATATCCGTATCCAGATAGCCGGCCATGGTGCGGTTAAAGAAACTGGAGCCGGCCGTGGCCAAACAGGCCGCCGCAAAACCCGCCAATGTAGAACCGTACAGTCGCCCGATAAGCACGACCGGAATGGTCATTAAGCCGGCCAGATAAATGGGGAGGTATGTGACGATGTCCAGCACGGGTTGGCCTTGTTTGGCTAGGGCGGTACCTAACAAAGTCAATGCGCCGAACTGATGACGGCCGGGCAGTTTCAGCAGCGGTTCTTCTAGAGCATTAGTTTGGGCGGATTGCTGAATGATGGTGGCAAATAGATAACTATCATGTGTGGTTGGCAGATAATGCTCCTCCCATTGGGTATTGGGTCGGTCCTGGGCTATTTCGATCCACTCCATGCGGATCCAAACGGAAAACACCCAAGCTCCGATAATTGCCGTCAACACCAGCACCACATCCAATACCCGCAGAGCTTTGGCTTGATGAGGTGCGATGCCGTCTATCGGTTTCTCCGAGGGAGCAGCATCGGTTTGCTTCCGTTTTTTCCCGCCCATGCCGTGACCAGTTAATCGAGATTGAGGCGCAAAGTTCAATCAATACTCATTCACGCGCGGTTCCGTGGATAACTCATCAACTCCGCCCTTTACTCTCCAATTCACTCCAAGCAAGCATACCGTCCGAAGGGGGAGAGGTTTGATTCATGAGCCCAGCCAACGAGGCCGAGCAACGGTGGTTCGCCGCGCACACTAAGCCGCGCTGCGAAAAGAAACTCCAAGCGTGGTGCCAACAGGAGGGCTTGGATTGTCGCCTGCCCACTTACGCCTCCGTGAGGCAATACCGCGGCAAAGAGGTTACTTTTCACAAACCGTTGTTTCCAGGATACCTGTTTATTTGGATGCCCGGCAAGAATCGACGAGACGTGCTACAGAGCGATTATGTGGCCAACTTATTAGAGCCGCCCAACCAAGCGGAATTCGAGTCGCAGCTGAATGAAATCCTGCTTGCAGTGAAATCCATGGAAACCATTCGTCTAGTACCCAATATAGGGCCCGGAACTCAGGTTCTGATCCGGCGCGGGCCGCTGGAAGGTATCGAGGCCTGGGTGGAAGACCGTGAAGGGCCGCGTGAGGTTCTGCTCCGGTTGGATTTTATTGGCCAAGCAGCAGCCGTTGCCGTGCCAGTAGAGGATTTGGAACTTGTGTAAAAGTCACTATTTGGCTTGCCAGACAAGGAATTGAGGCAGTAAGTTCCGTCAGTTTTGTTTGTTCAATATATTTTGAACAAAATAAAAATATACTAATGGCTATTTGATCGCAGGTTTTGCTGCGAATCGACGGGCGCGAAGCGTCATTAAATGGTCAAATTCACTAATGCCTATGGCGGCTCATTCGCCAGCGACGACTCCTAATTCTGGGACATCAAATCTGCCGCTTGTAAGGCTTGAATTAATTGATGTGGGGGGGCGCTTTGCGCAGTCAGCTGGTTTTCCTCGGTCAGTCGGGGAAATATACGGGCTACTTTACCTATCAGCAAAGCCCCTGTCCGCGCCGGAAATCGGCGAAGCGTTATCAATCAGTAAGGGGAGCGTCAGTACGGGTACGCGTCAATTATTGGCGTTAGGATTCATTCGTAAGGTTTGGGTGCAGTCGGAGCGGAAGGATCATTTCGAGGCCGTACTGGAATTAGGCGACATGCTAAGCTCGGCATACGATCGGATTTTTAAAGTACGTGCTCAGAATGCTGAACGGCGACTAGATGCCGTGCAAGACTCTCTGGAACTTAGCCGGAAAGAGATGACTCCGGAAGAGCACGCTTTAATTCAAGAGCGGCTTGAGCGGTTGGCAAAAATTCAAAAACGCGCCAAACAATTTCTGCCGCTCATTGAGCGCCTGATTCGATGACGGCTTACGAAAAACTTCAGCGTAATCTTAAGCGGCGGCCACGGAAATGGCTGGTAACAGGAGCGGCTGGATTCATTGGATCGCATTTGGTGGAAACCTTGCTCAGTTTAAACCAACAGGTCGTTGGCTTGGATAATTTTTCCACGGGGTATGCCCATAACGTGTATGCCGTAAAACAGCAGTTGCCGACTATGCAACGCCGCCGTTTCAGGTTCATTGAAGGGGATATCACCGATGCCGCCACCTGTAGCAGAGCGTGTCGCCAGGTGGATTATGTTTTGCATCAGGCAGCTCTGGGTTCTGTGCCGCGCTCTTTTGCGAATCCGTTGGCAACCCATTCGGCGAACACCACGGGTTTTATTCAAGTATTGGAGGCAGCCAAGAAAGCGAAAGTTAGCCGTGTGGTGTATGCCTCAAGTAGCTCGGTTTACGGGGATGCTAAGGACCTGCCTAAACGTGAAGGCCGTGAAGGCGCACCCCTGTCGCCCTATGCAGTAAGTAAGGCAGTGGATGAATTGTATGCGCGTGTGTTTCATGATGGATATGGGCAGGAATTGATTGGGCTTCGCTATTTTAACGTCTTCGGGCCGCGGCAGGATCCGGATGGGGCCTATGCGGCTGTGATACCACGGTGGATTCATGCGCTTTTGGAAAATAAAACTTCTGAGATATATGGAGACGGAAAAACCAGTCGCGATTTTTGTTATGTGGCAAACGCTGTGCAGGCAAACCTATTGGCGGCGACTGCCCGGGGGGCTGTGCATGGCGTTTACAATGTGGCCGTCGGGGGGCGTACCAGTTTGAATCAACTTCACCGGCAACTCCGAAAGCTGATTGGTTCAAACCGGGCGCCAAAACAAAAATCCTTCCGAGCTGGCGACGTACGGCATTCGTTGGCTGACATTAGCGCTGCTTCCAAAGATTTAGGATATCAACCAACCCATACTATTGAGCAGGGTCTCGATCTGACAGTGCGTTGGTATCAGAAGCAAAAAAGTCTAAAATGAAAATTACCATATATGGCGCGGGGTACGTTGGATTGGTGACCGGGGCCTGCTTGGCAGATGTCGGCAATGAGGTGCTACTGGTTGATGTGGACAAGGCCCGTGTGGCGGCCCTTAAACGCGGGGTAATTCCCATCTATGAGCCGGGATTAACGGCGATCATCCAACGTTGTTTTCAATCGCGCCAACTTGACTTCACTACAGACGCGGCCGCGGCTGTGGCGCATGGCCAACTCCAATTCGTTGCCGTGGGTACGCCGCCAAAGGCGGATGGTTCGGCGGATTTGCAGTATGTTCTAGAGGTAGCCCGCACGGTTGGGCGACACATGGATGATTACCGGTTGGTAGTAGATAAATCCACCGTGCCCGTTGGTACGGCCGATCAAGTGAGCACAGCCATTGCCGACGAGTTGAAGAAACGGGGTATGGACATAAATTACAGCGTGGCTTCCAATCCGGAATTCCTGAAAGAAGGCGCTGCCATCAACGATTTCATGAAGCCGGACAGGATTGTGGTCGGCACCGAGAGCGAAAAGGCGGCGGATTTGTTGCGGGAAGTGTACTACCCGTTCAACCGCAACCACGATCGCATGATCTTCATGGACATCCGTTCTGCTGAGCTGACCAAGTACGCGGCCAACGCCATGCTGGCCACCAAGATCAGCTTCATGA
>CAJWMQ010000179.1 GCA_913042895.1 uncultured Verrucomicrobiales bacterium
AAGTGGTGGGCCTGCTCGGCGGACACCTTGGCGTGCACCACATCGCCCATGGCGAACCCGGCCGCCGGGAGATCGTTTTTACCGTCAGACACCAAACTGACCAGCTGATCGTAACGCCCGCCGCCGGCAATCGCCCGGAATTTCCCATGCCGATCAAAGGCCTCATACACGACGCCGGTGTAGTAGGCCAATCCGCGAATGACATTGTAATCGATCTTCACGTAATCCCCCAAACCACGGGCCGCTAGATTATCCAACACAGCCTGCAATTCCGCGGTGGGTTCGCCGGAATCAATGAAGTTTCGGACCCGCTCCAGTGTGAAGCCCAGCGCCTGAAATTTTTTATCACTCTCCTCAGGCGGCGTGCGCTCGATTTTATCCACCGCCTGATAAAAATCATACGCCTTGGAGTCATCACTACAGTGAGCCGAGAAGAAATCCTGCCACGCATTCCGACTACTGAGGCGGATTACAAAATCGTCGGCCGTCAGTTCAAAACTGCGCAACACATCAATGAGCAGCGCGATCAGTTCCGCATCTGCCGCCGGATCATTTTCACCGAAGATATCGGCATTGAACTGGAAGTGCTCACGCAACCGGCCTTTTTGCTGACGCTCATAACGGAACAACTGCGGGATCGAATACCACTTAATGGGCTTCTTGTAGTGGCGCTCGCGGGCGGCGATCATGCGTGCCACCGTGGGGGTCATCTCCGGCCGCATGGATACGGCCCGCTCTCCTTTGTCGGTGAAATTGTATAACTGCCCGACAATCTCCTCGCCACTTTTGGCCGTGTACAGGTCCAAGGGCTCCAGAGGCGGCCCGTCATAGGCCTGAAAGGCGTACCGGCGGGCGACCGTTTGCCAACGGTCAAAGATGTACTCGCGCACATCGGCACTCCAAGCCTCGCCCTTGGGCAAAGGCTCGGGAAAGAAATCACGAAATCCCGGCAGTCGTTCCACGCGCAAAGAGAAACAACCGTGGGGCCCCGGGGTCAAGCGCGGGTTGGCGCGTTATTCGGCCAATCCCAACTGGGATACCGCGCTCTTCAGCTCTTTACCGGCCCGAAACCGCACCGTTTTCTTGGGCGGAATCTGCACGGTCACCGTGGGGTTTTTGGGATTACGCCCCACGCGGGCCTTGCGGGTGACCACATCAAACACGCCGAAATTGCGCAGCTCCACCTTGCGCCCTTCGGCCAACGCTTCGCTGATACAATCGAGTGCATGATGCACAATCACCTGCAGATCGTGCTGACTTACCGGCCGCTCCGCACCCCCTTGCTGAGCCACATATTGAGCGATCCCCTTCTTGGTTAATGTGTGATGATCTTCGATAGGATACATTCCAGACCTTTCGTTTACTATGAATGATTCTGGACTCCATAGAAGAACCGTCAAGGGGTTTTTTGAAACGTAAATTGTTCAAGTTGAACAATATCCACATTTTACCTGATCCTCGTTCATTACTACAAAAAACCACCGCATAATGCGGTGGTTGCTAGAATCGCGCCGTTTTACACGAAAAATTAAAGACTCAAATGTTTCCACAAATCTTCCGGCTTCAGGCGCAGATTGATGTAAAACTCACCAAACCCACCGTACCGGGCGCTCACTTCATCAAAGCGCATCTCGTAGACAATCTGTTTCACCGAGGCCACCTCTTTCGCCATCAGGGTTACGCCCCATTCCCAATCATCGAGGCCCGTACTGCCGGTGATCAGCTGACTGATCCGGCCGGCAAACTTCCGTCCTGTGGTTGCGTGACTGCGCATCAACTGCTTGCGATCTTTGAAGTCCAGCCCATACCAGTTCGCATCTCCATCGTTTTGCAAAAACTTGCGTTGAAACTTTTTTCTTAACTTAGTCCAGCAGGATTCTGCAGGCCAGCCATCGCGTTTTTTGAGCATCGGATAAAAACACATCACATCCCAATCCGGCATCTCCGGATACAGTCGGTAATGTTTGTAATCCTTATTCCACTGCTGCAGCTCCTCCATCTTCTCCTCAAACGCCTTCGTGCCGGGCGTCAGTTTAAATTCCCATTTCGCCCGCGCCTCCAAGTCGGCATCCGTCGGCATATAATCCGTCAACTCCGTGACACTGAGATAACTATAAACAATCTCCAATGCCCCCGGCGGAAAACAGGCCTCCAAGTCACGATGCAATTGAGCTAGGCCGGAGAAGTCCTCGTGAAACAACATGAATGCCAAGTCCGCCTTCCCCCCCACATTTGCATAGGAACGGATCAAGGGATGCGAAGCATTATTGTTCGCTTCGCACAACGCCTCCAACTTTTCACGGGCCTTCGCGCTTCCTTCCGGCTCCAGCTCCGCCCACGCCATCCGGTCAACCCGGTAAAACAAGTGCATCACATGAATGCCCTCTTTCATCGTTACATTTGGCAAACTCATTGTACTAAAATGCAGGGCGGAGCCTGTTCAATCTACCGCCATTTGGCAAAGGAAATCAGGAACACCCTCACCCACCCGTAATCTTTTGGTACAACTGGAACAACCCAACGCCCGACATCGCCAGTGCAGAGATCCAGAGAAAAACTGTCCAAACCGTTCCCGGCTGAAGAGGTTCATCCGTTTGTTTGTACCGGAAATAAAGCGCGGCAACGGACAAAAACGGCAGCATCAACGCCTGCGCCACTCCTCCTACCAACACCAACGACACAGGTGCCCCGACCAGAAAATAAACCACCGCACAAAACACCGGCACTGCAACGCAACACTTGGAAAGCAGCTGAGAACGCGTTTTATCATCTTTTGGTTTGGGGATCACCTTATACAAAATCAATCCATCCGCCAGCAACCGCGCATTGGAGCCCGAGGCCGTGACCATGGTGGAGAATAGCACCACAAAGGCTCCCAACAGAAAGATCGTCATCCCTGCTTGCCCCAACGGCGCATACATTCCAGACAAGGCTTTGATCATATTTCCATCCTCCACCTCCTGACCTGTTCCGTGAAGTAAGGCCGCTCCAAGCAAGAAAAACGCAACCGTAGCCCCCGTGTACACCACCATCGACAGCCAGGCATCAATACGCATGATCTTCAACCATCCCTGCGCCCGCTTGTACCATACATCAGTTGGATTCGCCGTCCCCACATTGCGGGCGTAGCCCTTTTCCAAACACCAATAGGGATAATAAATCAGTTCAGAAGCCCCCACGCCAATAATACCAAACGCAGCAAAGGCCGTGGAGAAATCACCAGGCAACTTAAATTTCAGTCCCTCCCTAATATCCGCCATGGAAATTTTATAAGCGGCCATGTCCGGAGAAATCTGCAGACTCCCTAGGGCAAACAAGGTCGCAATGGTAAAAAACACCACCATGATAGTGGAAAACACTTCCACCGGCTTGTATTTGCCCGAGGCCAAAATGGCCACCGTCGCTCCACTCACCGCTATCGCAATAATTCGGTCCGTGTGTTCTCCGGACAACCATCCCAGTTCCGCAACCACTTTTCCCACGCCGCCCACGATTCCGCCTAATTGAAACAGGATGCCGACAAACATGAACAACCAACACCAAACCAACCACGATACGATGAAACGCGGCCCCGGCATGGTGTTCATCGCCTCCAGCGTGGTCATACCCTTGGAGATAGCAAAGCGGCCCAACTCCACCTGCACCAGCACCTTGATCATGCAACCGGCAATAATAAACCACAATAGACTGAAGCCGTATTCGGCCCCCACCTTGGGCGTGGCAATCAATTCGCCAGAGCCGACAATGCAGGCGGTAATGATTAGGCCGGGACCGAGGTGTTTGAGGATGCCACGCCAGTCCTTTGGCGCGTCTTGTGGGCCGTCCGAAGACATGGCCGGAGGCTAGGGATTCACCCACACGATGACAAGCCCCACCTATTTCCAGCGGACCTCATCCCCCGGCCGAAGAGCAGTGGCAGTGCGGCCGAGAAAAGTTTTTCCAGCGCGCTTAATGGAGGCCCCCGCGGCATTGCTGATCCCAGCCGAACGCCGGGCACTGTACAGGGTAAGGCCGGGTTTCCATTTCACGATTTTGCGCTGACCGCTTTTGGGATCAATCAAAACTACCGTGGGATCATCAGAAATCTTGGCTGGCGTAGGCGGCGGCATTGTGGGCACCGTGTCGTTTAGCGAACGCGGGCGATACTGCAGCTTGGCCTTGGGCATTAACTTTCGAAGATTGGCGATCCGCTCTTCATCGAGCGGATGAGTCCGCAAAAACCAGGGCACACTGCCGCCTTGTTCTTTGTTATAGTCGGCAAATCGCTGCCAAAAGGCCACGGCCTCCTCTGGATCATAGCCTGCTCGCGCCATGTAAACCAAACCGATGGTGTCCGCCTCGTTTTCCTGCAAACGACTGTGTGGCAGCTCGGTACCCAGCGTGGTACCCAAGCCATAGGCCGCATACAACAGGTTGCGTGTACTGGAATTCAGCTGGTTCATTTGTGAAATCACCGCAATACCCAAACCTTGAATAGCCAGCACACGACTGATTCGCTCCGAGCCATGATGTGCCACGGCATGTGCCACCTCGTGCGCCAGCACGGTTGCCAGCCCGGCTTCATTTTGGGTAATCGGCAGCAAGCCAGTGTACACCCCCACCTTGCCCCCCGGCAGGCAGAAGGCATTGGCTTGGCTGCTCTCGAATAGCACAAACTCCCACTGCGCCTTTGGTAAATCCGCCACAGCTGCAATGCGTTGTCCCACACGTTGAACCATGGCGGTGGCATTTTGATCCTGGCTTAGGGTATTGCTGGCTTTCATCCGGGTAAACGCATCGCGCCCCATCGCCCGTTCCATTGAGGGTGAAATCAAGTTGAACTGAGACCGCCCCGTTTCCGGCACCGTCGAGCACCCCACCGCACTCCACAGCAACATCACTGCCACCGCGCCACTGCCTATCCACCGACTCATCACGGCCAAACTGAACCAGAAGTCCTCGCATTTCTCAAGCTTGCTCTCCGACCGCACATCTATGAAAATGCGATTTACCATGCAATCGGCTCGGTTTGATGTGAATAAGTTGGAATTCAATACACCTACTGGTTCGCCTAAGTTTGGGAAGTTGCATTGAGCAACTTTTCCGCAAGGAGGAGTGGATATGAGAGAAAACAATTGGGGGGTATTGTCATTTCTTACGACGGGTATTTTAGGCCTGTTTTTAAACCTGAACTTGAGCGCGCAGCCCGTGCCAATTCCAGTGCCTGCACCGGGAGCCAATCCGGCAGCACCCGCGCAAAAGCCAAAACTCTTACCCCCACCCAAACCAGGGGAAAAGCGCGGACCCGACACGCCGAACATCATTTTGATTGTCGTTGACGACCTCGGCTGGGGGGATCTCGGTTCGTACGGCCAGCAACTCATCAAGACCCCTTACTTGGACCAGCTCGCGGCCGAAGGCATGCGGTTCACGCAGTTTTATGCGGGAGCCCCTTTAGGGAACGCTTCGCGCTGCGCATTGCTTACCGGTAAACACACTGGTCATTCCTACATCCGAGGTAACCGTCCCGCATCGCTGCGGACCGTTGATACCGTGATCCCC
Organism: uncultured Verrucomicrobiales bacterium; assembly: GCA_913042895.1. Classification (GTDB taxonomy): domain Bacteria; phylum Verrucomicrobiota; class Verrucomicrobiia; order Limisphaerales; family UBA1100; genus UBA1100. The sequence goes on from CAJWMQ010000179.1 coordinate 5,542, forward strand.
ATGTACCTTCAAGGCAACGCCCAGTACGAAACCATTGCCCTCGGCAAATGGAATCTGGGCAGCAAAGGCACTCCGGGTGAGCCATTCAAAAAAGGCTTCCGCCATTGGCTCGGTTTTGTGGATCAAACACTGGATATTATTAGCTCTTATTTTTTTAGCGTAAAGGACGTGACGAATCTTCCACATACCTTAGAAA
>CAJWMQ010000180.1 GCA_913042895.1 uncultured Verrucomicrobiales bacterium
TTGATCCGCTCAAGGTCAGCTGCTGGAAACAGGCATTATAAAGCGAGCCACACCCAAGTTAATTACCTGAACAAAAGCACGGCGGAATGTGACATATACAGAGCAATGATCAAACTAAGATCCGCTACAGAATTAGCCCACTATAAAATCCAATAGGTTTTACAGTATGCAGTTTTTTAAAAACGAGATACGATATTGCTGCATGCAAGGAAACGGCTTTGGCAATCGCCGCGTCCCTTCAAGGAGATGAAGAACCAAAATCATAACAACACATTCGATAAAGTCATGGCGGCAATCGCCATTTTGGCTCTGATTGGGTTTGTGGTGGGCTTGTTCAAGATCATGGGTTAACACACTTTTTGTGCTTTGCTCACGGCTTTTTCCTCTGAATTCTCTGTTGCTCCAATCATACTGGGCTTTTAGCTGCCGTCGGCCCACGGCTTGAGGTGGAGGAATCCCGCACTCATGAACCCATTGAGCCTGTCGCACGCGTGGTTGTCAACTGGCACACTGCTCGGGTTCAGGTCGGATTTCCAGCGCATTATCGGTGTCGCCAAATGCTTCTACGCGAACGCCGAGGTTATCCATCATACTGAGGTATATGCCCTCTAGTGGTTTGCCTTGGTGCGATCGGTGCATGCCGGGCTGGAGGTGGCCATTGGCGTGGCCGGCAAGCATCATGGGGAGCTGTTTGGAGGCGTGTTCGTGGCCGTCGGCAAAGGGCGCGCGGCAGCACGTGAAGCTTGAAGCGACGCATTTTAATCTTCTTTCCGGCACGGCTCGCAGGTCAAATGGCCGTCGATGAAACCGGGCGCACGTATGGCCTCCGCAATGGAGGCGCTGGAAGAGATGGAAGCCAACTGGACCGAAGGTGGCCGAGCGCCGGCCGATGCCGTGCTCAACCAGTATTTCCGGCAACGCCGATTTATCGGCTCCAAGGATCGAGGTGAGATTTCGCGGGTGGTTTACGCCGTACTGCGCAACGAAGCTGCGCTCAACTGGCAGCTGCATCAGGGCGGTTTGCCGGCGGATCCGCGCGGTCGCGTGCTGGCCGAGGCGGTGTTGTTGGGTGGTGCCGAACTGGAGGACATGAAGGCACTCTGCGACGGGCAGCAATATTGCCTGCCTCGCCTGAGCGAACCGGAGCTCGGCTGGATCAAGCAGCAGGCGAGGCAACCGCTCTTGACCGACGCCATGCCGCCGGCGGTGCGGCATCATTTTCCTGAATGGCTCACGCCGCGTTTGGAATCGGTCTTTGGGGATCAATTACCCGACGCCATGGCGGCCCTCAATGAGGAGGCATCGGTGGATCTCCGAGTGAACACCTTAAAAACCTCGCGGGACGAACTGGTGGTGGCGCTGCAAGATGCCGGCTTGGAGCCGGAGCTCACGCCGCATTCGACGCTCGGTGTGCGCCTGCATAAGCGCGGGTCACTGTTTGCCACCGAGGCTTTTCGGGCGGGCTGGTTTGAAATGCAGGATGAAGGCTCGCAACTCGTGGCGGCTCTGGCGCAGGCGAAACCCGGCGATAAGGGCGTTGATTTTTGCGCCGGCGCCGGCGGCAAGACACTGGCTTTGTCGGCGCAAATGGAAAACCGCGGCCGCATTCTCGCGTGGGATACTTCTGGTAAACGGCTCGGGCAAATGAAGCCGCGCCTTGGTCGGGCCGGCGTGAGCAATGTTCAGGCGCGGATATTGAAGAGTGAACGCGATAATGTGGTGAAGCGCCATCGCGATTCGGCGGACTGGGTGCTGTTGGATGTGCCCTGTACGGGCACCGGCACATGGCGGCGCAGTCCGGATCTGCGTCGTCGCACCACGCTTGAGGCGTTGGCCGAAGTGCAGGCGCATCAACGCGCTATCCTCGAGAGCGCCGCGCGGCTCGTTAAATCCAGCGGTCGTTTGATCTATGCCACCTGCTCCATTTTGCCCGAGGAAAATGAGCAACAGGTCGAGGCGTTTCTGGGCGTTCATGATTCGTTCACGCGAATCGGCGACGATCTCCGGCTGTACCCGCACACGCACGGCACGGATGGATTTTACGGGGCCGTGCTGCAGAAGGCATGAAACTGAATTGTGATTTGGCCGAAGGCGCCGGCTGCGAGGCCGCAGTGATGCCGTATCTGGATCAGGCCAATATCGCATGCGGCGCGCACGCAGGGGACACGGAATTGATGCGGTCGACCGTGGCTCTGGCACGAGACCACGGCGTGAGCATCGGCGCGCATCCCGGGTATCCGGACCGTGAACAGTTTGGCAGGGTGAGCCTGTCTGCATCGCCCGATCAAATTCAGGCGTGGGTGACCGAACAGGTCGAGTACTTGGCCGCGCTTGGACCGGTGGATTACGTGAAACCGCATGGCGCGCTATATCATGACATGCTGCAACAACCAGCTGTTTTAGAGGCAATCCGCCATGCCATTGAAGCCCTGCCACTGATGGGTCCCGCGCCCTTTGCGGGGGGGCTGGACTGGAGCGAAGCCTTTGCCGATCGGCGATATCAGGCTGATGGGACGTTAATGCCGCGCAATGCGGCCGGAGCGGTTTTGAATGAAGCGGAAACATTGGCACAGGTTCGTCAACTGATTGCCGATGGTACCGTGACTGCGGCAGGTGGCGATACATTGACACTGACGGCAACGACTTTGTGCGTGCACGGCGATAATCCGGCCGGAGTCCAAAGCATTCGGATCATTCGGGAGATGCTCGATGCCGGATAATTTGATGCGCATCGAGGTAGCGGGGGAAAATGCGCTGATCGTGTATCTGGGCGACGCCCTGTCTCCCGTCGTGGCGGATCGGGTTCGGTGGTTGGATCAGCAATTGCGGGAACGCCTGGCAGATCAACTGATCGACACCGTACCTTCGTACGCTTCTGTGCTGGTCATTTATCGGCCCGACCGTATTCGCATGGAAGCGTTGCAGGAATACATCGAGGAATTCGGCCGAGCAACTTCTGAGCCTATGACGAAAGAAGAAGGCCGACTGGTGACGTTGCCGGTTTGGTATGGGACGGAGTCCGGGCCAGATTTGGTGGCATTGGCCGAAAGCAACGGGTTATCGCTGGATGAAGTGGTGAGACGCCATCACGCGCGGCAATATCGCGTGTACGCGATTGGGTTTGCCCCGGGGTTTGCCTACTTGGGCGAGGTGGATGAGGCCATTGCCCGGCCGCGATTGGCAACGCCAAGGCAACACGTACCGAAGGGATCGGTGGGCATTGCGGATCGGCAGACGGCGGTGTATCCGGCCGAGTCGCCCGGCGGCTGGAACTTGATCGGGCGTTGTCCGGTTCGGATGTTTGATCCGTTGGCAGCGGCTCCCATGCCCGTAGGCGTTGGAGATCGAATTCAATTCGAGCCGATCAGCCGCTCGGAGCACCTTGAATTAGGAGGGGCGCCATGAACGGTTTTCGCGTGCTGGAACCGGGCGTTTTGAGCCTCTTTCAAGATGCCGGTCGCCTAGGGTATCATGCGCTGGGCATGACGGCCGGCGGGCCGATGGATGGCGCGGCGTTTTATTGGGCCAACCGATTGGTCGGAAACCATGAAGGAGCCACAACGCTGGAAGTGGCACAGGGTGGTTTGCGACTGGAATGCACGGGTGACACGTCGGTGGCTGTGACCGGCGCGGCGATGCCACTGAAGATCAACGGTCAAACCAAGGCGCTGTGGCGCAGCTATCGAGTGGCCCCAGGCGATGTGTTGGAGTTGGGGCACGCGACGGTAGGGCTGAGGACGTATGTCGCCGCAGCGGCCGGTTTCGAGGCGCCGGTTTACTTTGGCAGCACGGCGGTGGTGCGGCGTGAAGGATTGGGCAAACCGTTGCACGCCGGTCAGGAGCTTGTTTGCGGTGCGTCGACGGATACGGATTGGGCGTTGCCGATGGATCAAATTCCCCGGTGTGAGGCGACGGTGACGTTGCGGGTGGTGGAAGGCTATCAGGTGTCGGAGTTTTCGGCCGGATCACGGGAGCTTTTTTATAGAAGCGCGTTTCAGGTCTCGCCGCGATCCGATCGGATGGGATACCGGCTGGAAGGGAACGCGGTGGCGGCACCAGCGGGCGAACGGTTCTCGGAGGGTATCGCGTACGGGGCGGTGCAGGTGCCGCCGGATGGTCAACCGATTGTGTTGTTGAACGATCGGCAAACGATCGGGGGCTATCCGAAGTTGGGCACAGTGTTGTCCCTCGATTGCTGGAAACTGGCGCAGTGCGCGCCGGGGGCGAAGGTATGCTTCGAAGACATCTCGCTCGAGGCCGCGCAGGCGGCGGTGGAGGAGGCCGCAGCGACGCGGGAAGCGACGGCCTTGAAGCGCAGCGCGTGATCAGGCGCGAGCGTCGAGTGTTTCCCACTGGTCGTAGGTTTCGAGCAATTCGTTTTCCAGTGCCTCAAGACGCGCGGTGACCGCGGTCGTCTCTTCGTGCGGTCGCGTGAAAAAATCAGGATCATTGATTTTCTGTTGTAGTGCCTCTTGCTCCGCCTCCAATTCTGCAATTTGGCCAGGCAACGATTCGAGCAGGCGCTTTTCTTTGAAGGACAGTTTCTTGGGTTTGCTGGAATCGGCCGTCGGTTTGGGCTTAGGTTGACGCGTTGGCTTGGCGGCGTTGGGCGCGGGCTGGCGTTGGGCGAGATAATCGTCGTAGCCACCGGTGTATTCTTTCACGAACCCATTGCTCTCAAACACTAGGGTGCTTTGCACGACGTTATTAAGGAAAGCGCGGTCGTGGCTTACGAGTAGCAATGTGCCGGTGAAGGCGCCAATTACCTCCTCGAGCAGCTCCAGAGTTTCCGCATCAAGATCATTTGTGGGCTCATCCATTACGATCAGGTTGGCCGGTTGCTGAAAAAGCTTGGCTAGTAAGAGGCGGTTTTTCTCGCCGCCGGACAACGTGCTCGCCGGCTTGCGGGCTTGATCGGGCGTGAAAAGAAAGTCCTGTAGGTAACTATAGACATTGCGGCTGCGACCATTGACGATAACCGTTTTGCGGTCGTCGGCGACATTCTCCAGAATGCTCAACCGATCATCAATCTGGTCGCGCAACTGATCGAAATACACGATTTCCAGCTTGGTGCCACGGCGGACTTTGCCGTCCGTGGGCTGCAGTTCGCCGAGCAGAAGCTTGATGAGCGTGGTCTTACCAGCACCGTTGGGACCAATGATACCAACCTTGTCGCCGGCGGCGATGAGCGTGGAAAGATCCCGGACCACTGGCGGGCCGTCGTAAGCAAATGTGAGCTCCCGTGTTTCGACCACCAGCTGGCCGGAGCGATCGGCCTCGGCGGCCTGCATTTGCACAGTGCCCTGGCGCTCGCGGCGTTGGCTGCGTTCGGCGCGCATTTTCTTGAGCGCCCGCACACGACCTTCATTGCGCGTGCGCCGCGCCTGAATGCCCTTGCGGATCCACACCTCTTCCTGCGCGAGTTTCTTGTCGAACTGCGCGTTCTGTTTTTCTTCGGCCTCCAGCGCGGCTTGTTTGCGCTCTAGAAAAGTCTGGTAATCGCAGGTCCAATCAAATAGATGGCCGCGATCAATTTCCAGAATGCGGGTGGCAATTGCCTGTAGAAAAGCGCGATCGTGGGTGACGAACAGCAGCGTGCCGGGGTACGCCTTTAGAAATCCCTCGAGCCAGGTAATAGAATCAATATCCAGATGGTTGGTGGGCTCATCCAGTAACAGGACATCCGGCCGATCGA
>CAJWMQ010000181.1 GCA_913042895.1 uncultured Verrucomicrobiales bacterium
GGACTGGAGCAATCCTATTTCCCTTTTGACAGGCCGCGTTGGGTTTGGCAGGTTGCCCGCCCTTCCACCCAAAGGAACACACAAAATGGCAGAACCCCTTGTAGGCAATTTGTTGGTCGCCCAAAGCGGCGGCCCCACCGCGGTCATTAACGCCAGTGTTGCCGGCGTTATCAACGAAGCCGGGCGACATGAATGCATAGAAGAGATCTATGGAGGCCTCAATGGTGTATACGGCATTCTTCACGAAAACCTCATCGACATCAACGAAGAGAGCAACAAGTCCGTGCAGGCCCTAAAGCACACACCAGCCGCCGCCTTGGGTACCTGCCGGTACAAGATCAATTTTAAGAAGGACCCCGTACAGGCGGAGAAGGATATGAATCGCTTGTTCGAAGTAATCGAAGCGCACAATATCCGTTACTTTTTCTATGCCGGCGGGAACGATAGTCAGGACACCACCAACAAGGTTCATCAAGAAGCTGCCAAGCGCGGTTACGACATCCGCGCCATCGGCGTGCCCAAGACCATCGATAACGACCTCCCGCACACTGACCACACCCCCGGCTACGGCAGTGTGATCAAGTACAACGCCACCACCGTTATGGAAGTGGGCGCGGATGTCAGCAGCATGGCCACCGACGACGGGTCTTGCTGTATCATCGAGGTGATGGGCCGCGCAGCCGGCTGGATCGCCGCCGGTACTGCGCTCGCCAAGGAACAACCCAACGATCCGCCGCACATTATTCTGCTGCCAGAGATCGCCTTTGATGAAGCCAAGTTTCTCGCCCGCGTGAAGGAAGTGGTAGATGCCTGCGGCTGTTGTGTCGTGGTGGTGGGCGAAGGCCTAAAGGACGCCGAGGGTAACGAAATCGGCGCGGACAAATCCAAGCTCGATGCCTTTGGTCACCCCGTGTTGGCTGGTGCCGCCGATCGGTTGGCGGAGATTGTGGAGCCGGCACTGAACCTCAAAACCCGCACGGTGAAGTTAGGCTACGCCCAGCGCGCCGCGGCGCATTACGCCAGCCAAACGGATGTGGACGAGGCCTTCGCCTGTGGCACAGCTGCGGTGCAGGCCGCGGTGCAGGGCCAGAGCGGCTACATGGTGAAGCTCGTCCGCGAAAGCGATGAACCCTACCGCTGGAAAACTGGTCTGCAGCCGCTGGATGACATCGCTAATTTGGAACATTTCATCCCGCGTGACTGGATCTCCGAAGACGGCTGGTTACCAAATGAGAAGTTTGAAACCTACGCCCGACCATTGATTCAGGGCGAATTGCACCTACCCACGAAAGGCGGTTTACCAGCTTTCGCCCGGCTCAAGAAAATCTCCGTGGAAAAGAAACTCCCAGCACGCCAGGCATAAAACCAACTGACTTTTACACCCGCCTTCCTTAGGGAACGGCGGTTTTTTCTTTTCGCCCCTTCCTGCGTACGCTTTCATCGACGCATGGGCGAGAGTCAATGGCAGTTCGAAGGCGGCGGATTTCATGAATCCCTGCCGGAAGGACGGACGGCGGGCACACTGGAGGTGAGCCCAGTTAGCGTGAAGTTTGTATCCGATGCCGGCACGGTGGAGATGCCGGTGAGCGGACTGCAAATGGAACTGGGCGGATCCGCAAACCGAATGCTGTTCCTTAAACATCCGGAGCAACCGGACTGGACCTTCTTCACTACGGACCACGCGCTCATGGAGCATCCGGTATTTGCCCGGGACGCACGTATGGCCGGAGCTCGCAGTTCCGTACGTCGCACCAAATGGATGAGCCGTGCCTCGGCACTCACTTTTCTCGGCATCGTGTTGGCAATTGCGCTCGGCCTCTGGTGGGCCAAGGATCCAATGGCCGCGGCCGTGGCTGGAAAGATACCCGTGGAAATGGAGCAGAAGATTGGCGACGCCGCCTTCTCAGCTCATGCCCCAGCCAATAAATTGGTTACCGAAGAAGCTATCCTAGAGGATTTCAAGAAACTATCTGATCCACTTATCGAGGCCGTTGAGAGTGAACGATACACCTTCGAATTTCATATTTTAGAAGATACGACACTGAACGCTTTCGCCCTACCCGGTGGAAAAATGGCCATTCACACCGGACTAATCCTAAAAGCCGAAAGTGCAGAGGAAGTTCTTGGCGTAATGGCCCATGAAATGGCTCACGTAGAATTACAACATTCCATGCGTAACCTCGTAGAGATGGTGGGACTTTACGGAATAACCAGTGCTGTATTAGGCGACGTAAGCGGGATTGCCGCCATTTTAGTGAATAACGCGCCGTATCTCATGCAAATGAAATTCTCGCGCGATCATGAACGAGAGGCCGATGCAATGGGTTTTCAATATCTGATGAAGGCCAACATTGATCCACGCGGCATGGTTGCTTTTTTTGAGAAAATTCAAAAAGAGCACGACGAAGCAGGGGCTCCGGATATGGATGGTGCTCTGAGCATGCTTTCCACTCACCCAGCCACCAAGGAGCGGATCGCCAACCTGAACGCGCTCATTGAAAATGAAGCGGGTTCGGGCCCTTACCGGATAATTGACTTGGACTTCGAAGCGTTTCAGGAAAAACTCAAAAATATTTTGAACGAATAAACCATGCAATCCACAATCGAAGGCGGCCCGGCATTCGCCTATATCAATATTGATCTGGATCCCGGTGAAACTGTGATCGGCGAGAGTGATGCCATGAGCAGCATGGCCGCTGACCTAGATATGGAAGCCAAATTTAATGGCGGATTTTTTGCAGGTCTAGCCAAGGCTTTTCTCGGCGGAGAATCATTGTTTGTTAATCACTTTACCAACAACACCTCGAGCACCCAACGGGTGACACTCGTGCAGGGTACTCCCGGAAATACACGGGCAGTGGAACTAAATGGGCAACAACTCTGCCTTCAGCCCGGTGCTTACATCGCCAGCACACCGGGAGTTCAACTCGGAGTCCGATGGGCGGGCTTCAAGTCATGGTTTGCCCGCGAAGGACTGTTTAAACTGACAGTCACCGGAACCGGAACCGTTTGGTACGGAGCTTATGGAGGCCTGCTCGAAAAAGAAGTTCACGGGGAGTACATCGTGGATACCTCCCACTTGGTCGCTTACGAACCACAAATGAAATTAAACATCCAACTGGCTGGAGGCCTCTTCAGCAGCTTATTCGGTGGGGAAGGCTTCGTCACCCGAGTGGAGGGCAAAGGAAAAATCGTAGTGCAAACGCGGAGCATGAGCGGCCTAGCCGACTGGATCAACCCCCGCCTCTGGTAAAACCATGCAAATTAACATCACTCATCGTCCTGGTAACTCTGCGGCAAAGGTCTCGCTGGAAGCCGGTGAATCCATTACCGCTGAAGGTGGTGCCATGATTGCCATGAGCGGCCATATGCAGGTGGAAACCACCACCCACAAAAAGGATCAGGGCTCTATCCTTGGAGCGATAAAGAGGCTGGTTACCGGGGAATCCCTATTCCTGAATCATTTCACCCCTTCCGGGGGCCCCGGTGAAGTTTATTTCGGAACTGCTCTCTCCGGAGACATGATGGAATACAATCTGAATGGGCCGGGTATAATGGTACAAGGTGGGTCTTACGTTGCTTCATCACCCTCAGTGGATATGGACATCCAGTGGCAAGGCTTTGGGAAAGCCCTGTTTTCGGGAGAAAGCATGTTTCTCATTCGGCTGTCAGGACAAGGTCCCGTTATCCTGAATTCTTTCGGGGCCGTCTATCCCATCCAAGTTAATGGAGAATATATCGTAGACACCGGCCACATTGTCGCCTTCGAAGAGACACTAAACTACGAGGTATCCAAGGCCGGCAAGAGCTGGCTCTCCTCCATTCTAGGCGGAGAAGGATTAGTTTGTAAATTCCACGGGCAAGGCACTGTCTGGTGCCAAAGCCACAATGCCGGAAGCTTCGGTGCTTCCCTCGGCCCCAACCTAAAACCCCGTTAAACCAGAGCCATGCAAATCACCATCAACCGCAACGGGGAAAACTATGGCCCCTATTCGCTTGAGCAAGTACGCGAAATGCTCGATTCAGGCCAGGCACAACCCACAGACATGGGCCATGTGGAGGGAGAATCCGAATGGGTTCCCTTAAGCGAACTATCAAACAATTTGCCAGAAGCAGTGGAAAAGCCGCCCGTCATCGGTTCACAGGATGGCGATACCTATACCCCAACCGGTGAGCACGAGCATGAATTTCGTATCGAATGCAAACCGGACTTTAGTTATCTCACAGTACAAGTACCCGCCAATCAAACCCTCAAGGTTGAGGCATCAGCGATGGCCACCATGTCCACCAACATGGTGATGAAGACCAAAATGAAAGGCGGCCTCAGTCGGTTCCTCGGCGGGGAAAGCCTGTTCATCAACGAGTTCTCTGCGCAAGGCGGCTCGGCAGAAATCGGCATCGCGCCCGGCAGCCCCGGCGATATGGATCACGTACACCTCTCCGGTGCCGACGAGATTTTCCTCCAAAGCTCCGCCTACGTGGCCTCCGGCATGCAGGTCAATGTTGATTCCAAATGGCAGGGCTTCAAGGGCTTCTTTTCCGGCGAGGGCCTGTTCCTCCTCCGCTGCACCGGCCATGGCGACCTGTGGTTCAACACCTACGGTGCCATGATCGAAATACCCGTGGATGGCAATTACGTGGTCGACACCAGCCACGTCGTCGCCTTCACCGGCGGCCTGCAATACAGCGTGGAATCGGTTGGCGGACTAAAAAGCCTGTTCCTCTCTGGGGAAGGCCTCGTCTGCCGCTTCGCAGGCCAAGGAAAAGTCTGGATACAAACCCGCCATCCTATGGCTTTTGCCAACTGGACCTACCCGTTCCGCCCGGAGTCTAACAACTAAACTCAACGGCGGGCCAGTTTTATAAATTGCGTTGATCGTTGTCTCATAATAAACGCAAAAGGGCGGGCAGGGGCTTTCATGTGTGTCTCTGCCCGCCCACTTTTTTCGTAATAATGCAAATAACTTTGCGGGCGTACGCATATCATGCAAATATTTTTAGGGAATTATTTTATCATTATGTCTTGGATTAGATAGTACGCACACGTACTACTAGCTACACGACGCCAAGATAATGAACCCATTTCGCCCGCATGATTCACCCATATCTAACCTCATCGAACTCTTCTGCCAAAGGACAGACAGGGACGCTGAGGCAAATGATGTGGAAAATCAGGGCAAATTGTCGGGTCAAAGACGCTAACGCTGCATCCGGCCACTGACAAAGGACTGTACGGCTCGCGGCACAAAACCACCCTGATACGCCCGATATTGGGACTTTGTGGGCCGGGTCAATCCCACCACCACTTTGCTGGGGGGTCGATCGACTTGAAGCGAAGAAAGCTTGATACCCCGGTCAACCGTATTAGAGATGACGGGGGAGAACGACAAGGTTAACTGCCGATTTTTTCGCAGCATCAAGCGAGCATTCAAAGCACCGTTCCAATCGTAAATCACCTTCTCTGCCTGAGGCCCACGCGTCTGCCGGACGACACCTACAGAATTGCCGTTCATTAAAATGTTATGATTCGTTCTGGCCGGCAACCGAGTCGTGCCACCAGACCACGGCGTCGGAATAATGTTGATGGGTGATTGAGTCGCCCCCCCCCCACCCGACGGAGGCGTGGTCGGAGGCGTGGTCGGAGGCGTGGTCGGAGGCGTGGTCGGAGGC
>CAJWMQ010000182.1 GCA_913042895.1 uncultured Verrucomicrobiales bacterium
GCGGAAAATCTTGGGTTCATCCAATGAAACCCCGCGTCCTCGGCCTGACGGGCGGAGTGGGGATGGGGAAATCCACGGCGGCGCGTCTGCTGAAAAAAGCCGGTTTGCCGGTGGTGGATACGGATGACTTAGCGCGAGAGGTCGTGGAGTCCGGTACAGAGGGGTTGGCCGAGATTGTAAACGGGTTTGGGGAGGGATTCCTGAAGGTGGATGGTTCGCTGGATCGCGACAAGATGGCGTCCATGGTGTTTCAGGATGAAGCCGCGCGGAAACGGCTCGAAGCCATCATCCATCCTCGCGTTCGTGATGGCTGGGAAAATCGGATTGAACAATGGCGCGAACAAAAACGACCGGTTGGGATGGTGGTGATTCCGTTGTTGTTTGAGGTTGGCCTGCAGGATTCATTTGATGTGGTGCTTTGCGTGACCTGCACGGCCAACACTCAGCGAGCCCGTCTCCGCGAGCGAAATTGGGATGATGCCCAAATCACAGCCCGCATTGCAGCGCAAATGGACATTGCCCAAAAGATGGGTCTGGCCGACTATGTCCTCTGGAACGAGGGTGCGCCTGAGCTGTTGATGGACCAAATGAAAGAGATTTTATCGTGAAAAAAGAACAGATGGTTGTGGTGGGAATTGTGGTGGTCGCGGTGTTGTTGTTGTTGAACCTGCTGATCCCTGACCCGATCCCGTTCCTCGATGAAGCAACCATGGTGGGAGCGTTGTTATGGTTGATACGCCAAAAAACCACCCTCTCTGAGGAAAATAACAGGGTGGTCGATGTGTCGGTGGAGGATGACGATTCCCGTCCCGGTGATCCACCTAAGCTCACCAGTGGAAAATGATCCTGTCCGATACTGAGTTTGAGTCAATCACATGTGGCATGCATGCGTCGCCTCATGATTTATTGGGCATGCACCGTCTTACTGACGGCGGAGTGGTGGTGCGAGCTTTTCTACCTTTGGCCAAAGGAGTAGTGGCTGTGCCAACTGATCAAGTAAATAAGCCGGTCATCCCACTGCGGCGCGTGGGGAACTCGGATTTGTTTGAAGGCGTGGCGGAAGAAGAGGCCGAATTGTTCCCGTACGATCTCGCGATTACTTGGGGAAGCGGAGAGCAATGGCGAACGCGCGATCCGTTTTCCTTTTTGCCCACAATTAGCGAAGACGATTTGTTTCTCTTTGGGCGCGGCGATCAGCGGAGGATCTATGAAAAGCTGGGGGCGCATCCGCGCACGATCGATGGAGTGGCAGGCACCAGCTTTGCGGTTTGGGCACCGAATGCAAAGCGTGTCAGTGTAGTGGGAGATTTCAACGGTTGGGATGCTCGGCATCATCCTATGCGGGTTCTGGGACGGTCTGGAGTATGGGAGCTATTTGCTCCGGGTTGTGGAGTTGGAAGCCACTATAAATTTCAGATTCTTACTCAGGATGGGCGAGTGCTAGAGAAGACCGATCCGTTTGGGTTCTTTTTCGAGATTGCTCCAAAGACTGCATCCATTGTCTGGGATAATTCACAGTATGCCTGGAGCGATTCAGATTGGTTGCAGCGTCGAGCTCAGCAAGATCCTCGAAAACTACCAATGAGTGTATACGAATTGCACCTAGGTTCTTGGAGGAAAAAGAAAAGAGGCGAATCTTTTAGTTATAAGAAGCTTGCGGGAAAGCTCGTGGATTATGTTCGAAAGATGGGTTTTACGCACGTGGAATTTCTTCCAGTGGCTGAGCATGCGTATTATCCCTCGTGGGGGTATCAGGTTACAGGTTTCTATGCGCCCAGCAGTCGCTACGGTTCGCCTGAAAAATTCCAGACACTCATCAATACGCTGCACGATGCCGGTATTGGGGTGATTATTGATTGGGTGCCAGCGCACTTTCCCAAGGATGATTGGGCCTTGGCCCAGTTTGATGGGAAACCGTTGTACGAGCATGCCGATCCACAACGGGGTGAGCATCCGGACTGGGGGACAGCAGTGTTCGATTACGGCCGGCCTGAGGTGCGCAATTTTATCACGGCCAATGCACGCTTTTGGTGTGATGTGTTTCATGTGGACGGCCTACGTGTGGATGCGGTGGCGTCCATGTTGTATTTGGATTATTCACGCGAAGCGGGGGAGTGGACTCCGAATGAAAATGGCGGCAACGAGAACCTAGAGGCAATTGAGCTATTGCGGCATACGAACCACGTGGTAAACAGCGAGTTTCCTGGTGTGGCGACCATCGCCGAGGAATCCACCGCTTGGCCAGGCGTGACTCAATCAGTGGCGGCAGGTGGTTTGGGCTTTACCTTCAAGTGGGACATGGGCTGGATGCATGATACTCTGGCCTATTTTATGCGAGACCCCGTTCATCGGCCCTGGCATCAAAATCAGTTAACGTTTGCCTCGTCGTACCGCGATCAAGAGCACTACATGTTGCCGCTGTCGCACGATGAAGTGGTGCATGAAAAACGTTCGTTGCTCGGACGCATGCCCGGCGGTGAATGGCAGCAGTTTTCCAATCTTAAGGTTTTGCTGGGCTATCAATGGTTGTTTACTGGTAAGCCGCTGCTCTTTATGGGTGGCGAATTTGGGCAACGTGCGGAGTGGGATGAGGATGAGGAAATTGACTGGAATAGTATCGAGCCAGGCAATTTGCCCGCCGGTTTGCAGCAATGGGTTAGTGATTTGAATCACCTTTACCGCGACGAGTCTGCACTGTGGGCGGGGGATTATTCCGAGCCGGGGTTCTTTTGGGTGGATTGCAAAGATCACCTTAACAGTGTGGCTTGCTTTGTGCGGCAAACGCCTGAGTTCGACCGGTGTGTGCTGGTGGTGCTGAATCTGACGCCTGTGGCGAGGGAGTGCTACCGCATCGGTTTGCCCCAGCCAGGTGAATGGCATGAGATCTTAAATAGTGATTCGGAGTTCTATGGGGGCACAAATCAGGGTAATTACGGTGGTGTCTATTCGCTGGAGGTGCCTTGGCATGACCAGCCGTGGTCGGCGGAATTTGTACTGCCGCCCTTGAGCTGTTCGGTTTTCTGTCGGGCCTGATTCACAAATGTGGATATCGTCCATTTGACGCGCACTGTTAATGGGTGATTCTTACATACGTATCCAAAAAACCCAAAAAGTTGACAAAAACAGGGTTTCTTGGTACCAATTTTGAACCGAGGAGATTTGCCTTTCAGGAGGTAAGGCATGTTAAACGCACCATTTTTGGCAGCAGCAGCGTCGGCTACGGCTAATACGCAGCCTACGTATTTGTTTGTCTGGGAACAGTTGGAAGGCCCCGGGTTGGCGATTATTGTCATCCTAGTCCTGTTTTCCACCTGTGCCTGGGGTGTGATGGCGTTTAAGGCACTTCAGCTGCGGCGCGCGCGCAAATACAACCGTTACTTTGATCAGGAGTTCCGTAGCCAATCGCGCGTGTTGGCAATGTTCGAGCGAAGGATTTCGGCGGAGGGATGTCCGCTATTCAACGTCTATCACGAAGGCTGTATTGCCTTGGAGGAAAGGTTGCGCGACAAGGAGGGCAACCGCCACCGTTACGTATCGTTGAAATCTGTGGAACACATCAAGGGCCTGATCGAGAGCGCGGTGGCGCGTGAATCGGTGGCGTTGGAGTCCGGCATTATTCTGCTCGCCATTGCGGTGAGTGGGGCGCCGTTCATGGGGTTGTTGGGCACAGTTTGGGGTGTGATGGAAGTGTTCAGTGCGGCGGCGCAGGAAGGTAACGCCTCGCTCACCACGGTGGCTCCCGGCGTCGCTGCGGCCTTAGCCACCACGGTGGCAGGCCTGATGGTGGCAATCCCATCCATGTTTGGTTACAACTGGCTGGTACACAATCTGCGGGTGGCCACCGTGGAGATGGATAATTTTGCCCAAGAATTAAGCTCCAAAATTGAGGCGGAATACCTGCAGGAAGTGCCTGTCAATGCGCGCGAACCTCTGGCCGTCATGGAAAAGGCAACGGCCGAGCCACAACTAGAACCCATTCAAACTCCGGCCCCGCAAGTAAAGCCACAGCCTAAACCCACAGCGGAGGAGGAAACACAGGTGCTTCAGGAATCCAAGGAAAACGATCAGCCTGATTTGTTGCCGCCGGATACGGAGGTGGAATCATGAAGCGCTTTTCCAAGCGCAACCAGTTGGTTACCTTGAGTGACCTGAACGTGACGCCGATGTTGGACTTGGCGTTTGTGTTGCTCATTATTTTCGTGATCGCTACGCCGTTGCTGGAGCAGGGGATGAAGCTTGAACTGCCTGATGGTGGTGCGGCGGATTCGGCGGTCAAGCGCGATGATGTGCGTACAGTTGAGGTCAGTCGCGATGGCCAATATCTTCTGGACCGCAAACCGATGTCGTTGGCGCAGCTCGAGAAGGCGCTTAAGGCGGCTCATGCGGACAACCCGGAAACGGTGGTCTATATCCGAGCCGATCAGCATGGGTTTAACAAGGATTTGTATGCGGTGATCGATGTCTGCCAAAAGAACGGCCTGACCAAGTTTTCGCTGCGCACCAAGGAGGACGAACGATGACTCGATTGCTTAAAAAATGCATTTTCCTCTCCGTCGGCTTGCATGTGGTGGTGGCGGCGTTATTGATCGCGGCCGCTGCATTTTTCATCACCAAACCGGAAAAGGTGACGCCCACGCTGAGCATGATTGCGCCGGAGGTGTTGGATAATTTGTTGAACCCGCAAACGACGCCAGCTCAAGCACGAGTAACACCCACTACAACGCCTCCCCAGCCGCCCGTTCAGCGGAATCGAACTCCTGAGCCGCCCACGCCCCGCCCACCGAAAAAAGTGGCGCCAGTGCCAACGCCTACTCCTCCAAAAAAGGTGACGCCTAAGCCCGTGCCCAAAAAGGTTTCAACACCCAAGAAAACCTCTCGCCCACCCAAAAGCACGCCCGCCAACAAACGGCCGGCCATTAAAATCAATACCAGCACCAAAAGGGTGAACGGTGGTGGTAGCGCCTCGCGGCCACCGGTGACTCCGGCTAAGAGTCCGTTAGTCAATACCGAGGGATTGGGGAAAACGGTAAAAAATCTCCGAACCCAACTTTCCGCCGGCATCAAGGTGAATGTCTCCGGCGCGAACGCGGCGGCGTTTACCTCCTATGCGCAGTATGTGGTGTCGGTTTATCGGCGGACTTGGGAGCCGTTGATCCCGAAAACATTGGCGCGTTCACGAGTGGCCGTGGTCTCAGTGACGGTGGACCGAACCGGCAAAGTGCTCAGTGCGAAGATTGTTCGCAAGACCGGTGATGCGGCTTTGGATCGTTCTGTACAAAGTGCACTTGACCGCGTGCGCAGCATTGGCAAGCCTTTCCCCTCGGGCTCGAATGATTCCAAGCGCACCTTTACCTTGGACTTCACGCCCCGTATTCGAGGATGACATGATGAGAATGGTTTGGTGTTTGCTGGCGTTCGGACTGCTGGGTCTCTCAACTAATCAACTATACGCTGGGGCAGCTCCCGAAGGAGGGAATCTTCAGG
>CAJWMQ010000183.1 GCA_913042895.1 uncultured Verrucomicrobiales bacterium
GGGACCTGCTTGGTCTTGGTGATTTCAAAGATCTGCGGGTTATTCTCTCCGGCGTGGCAGTTGCCAATGATGCGGTTGCCGTTGGGGAGTTCCTGCAGGCAGGTCATCCAGCCGAGGTCGATGTTGGCTCCGGCAACTTGATTTTTGATTTCCCAGACCACCTTGCGCTCGGGCGTGACCTCGACGACGCTTTTGCCTCCACCGGAAGCAATGAGCGTGTTGCCGTTGGCGAGGCGGATGGCGCCGTACACGCGCGTCTTGATGAGGTAATCCCAAATGATTTTTCCGGTGCGATCATATTCGGTGACTACGCCAGGTACTTCGGAGCAAACGAGCAGGGTGCCTTCGGGTGTGTGACGGGCCCAGCGGGTGTTTTGCGTGGGGCCGGGCTTGAGGGGGAATTGATGGACGAGCTTGCCCTTTGTGTTGACTTCAATCACCCGTCCGACGCCGCTCTCCACGATCATGGTGTTGCCATTGGCGAGTCGCGCGAAGGCGTGGACATGCACGCGTTTGCCGGCGTTACCGTTTTGCTTGGCAGAGTCGTAAGTCCAGACCACTTTTTGATCGAGCGTGATTTCCTTGAGCGTGGTCCAGGTATCGTGAAAGAGGATGTTGCCGTTGGGCAGTAAATGGACGTCGTGATGACCAGCATGGCCGCGGGCCGGGCCGGCGGTTTTGTGGGACCACAGCACTTCGCCCTTAGCGTCGGTGATGGCGAGGATGTTTTTCCCGTAGGAGGCTCCAACTAAAACGAGTCGTTCAGCGTGGACACTCAGGATGGAAAGGCACAGCGACAGGGCTGCCAGTAAACGCAGGGTGGTTTTCATACGTGCAGGGTAACTTTGGACAGGGAGGCTGGCAAGGGTGGGAAAAGAATCCCTTCAGCCAACCTCTCTCCATGGGAAAGGCCGTTACCAATTCTGTGGGCAAGCTTGGGACTTGTTTTACGAGGCCACGTAGAAATTGCGCTCGCGGCCCAGTGTGCCGAGGTAATGGTCTCGGGCATTTTCGGCCTGGAGGATGGTGAGTTGTTCGCGGGCGTGGGCGAGGGGTTCCTCGGGGGCACCGGGGCCGTTGTAGGATTCCAGATAGTCGATGCGGTTTTGCCAGAAGGTTTGTTGGCTGGCGACGAGGGAATCGATGCGTTCCTGATACCAATCGCTGGCGAGGATGTTGGCGGGCTCAAAGAGGGCGCGAAACTCCGGATCGCGTAGGCGGGTGTCGTCCACGGTATCCTGCGCCATGATCTCGAGCAAGGCGCGCAAGGGCGGGCAGGCAATGGTGGCGGCACCGTCGCGGAAGTAGGCCTTGGCAATACGACGTTGGGTGTCCGTGATGGTGGTGATGCTCTCGGCGTAAAGTTCGGCATCCTGCTCTTCGGGCCGGAGCATGTCTTCGGGGAACACGGAATCCGGATCGTGGAAGATGCGCCCGAAGTATTCGTGGGCAAACCGCTGGGTGATGCGGTAGCCAAGGCGGCCGGCGGCGATGGTTTTGCCGGCGTGCTGATAATCTTCGAGGCGCTCGAGATAGCCCTGAGAGATCATGCGTTCAGGCAGGTTTTCGCCAAATCGAAAACGGCTCCAAATCTCGGGGATGAGTAGTGAGATATCGTGATCCACTTTGTAGTGGGGGCCAACGCGTCCTGCGGAGGTGACAAATACGCCCTGGCCGGTGGTGGCGTAGGCGACGAGCGCGGTATTGAGATCGTGGATGGGCAGGAGGGCGTTGAAGGGAGCCTTGGTCATGGCGCCTTCGGATCCAGCACCGGTGGTGCTGGGGGATTTGCCGGTGAGGCTAGCAATGAAATCCATGAACAACTCGGGCAATTCTACGTAGTGAATTGGCGCAAAACAGCAGAGCGGAGGAATGCCTTGTTCGCGATCGGGGCCGTTGTTGCGGCGGCCGGGCAGAATGCCTCGAACGGGGTACAGCACGGAATCTTCCGCGGGTAATTCGCGCCGCAAGCGGGTGCCGGTTTGGGCGACGTAGACTTTGCGTTGCTGCTGGAGATCCGGCCGGATCTGTAGATAACGCGGGTTGGCGGTGGGTTTGCCGTCAATGATGCGCGGGTTGGCGGAGGAGCACACGTAGCCTTCCCTGGCTTCGGCAGCCTCGGCGAGCAGCTCTTGCAGGGTTTCGGTGTAGGTTTCAAACTCGAGGGTTTGGTTTACCTGTTCACGAATTTTTTCAACAGGAATTGGGGCGTAGTTGCTAAAGAAATTTCCCGGAGCGGAGAAGTCGCGCTCGGTCACGGTATCATACCCACGGATCACTGCATCGTCGGGTCGTTGAAAGAGTCGGTACTCGCAGTTGTGGACGAACTTCGCAGACTCGTTCCAGTCACCCGGGCCCAGTTTGGGCGTGTGGCGCACGGGGGCCACGGTGGAGGCGGAGATGTCGTCTTCGGCAATGATCTTCATGGCCGGCTCGAAATCCTCGCGCAGTCGGTAGAGCCTCCAGCGTTCGGTGGCATCGAAGCCGACGCGCAGAAAATTGGTCTTGAGCTTCACGCCATTGAGGCGCAGCTCGTTGCCGGGTTTGCCATCCACGGTATCCACGGTAAACCGGCGATCCCAGTCGTCGCCCCAATCCTCGCGGTATTCGCGCTTGATGATGAAGACCAGTTCCTTCACATGCGAAGGAATGGAGCGCAGCCAGTCATTGTACTCATCGGTGTAAATGGTGTCCGACGGTGTAAGTAGTTTGATGACTGAACCGATTGAGCGCAGTGGGGATAGAATGGTTCGGCCTCGGTGCTCGTGTTTTTTCGGATGTCGAAAACGATCGCTGTACGATCGGCTAATGATGGCCCGAGCCTGGGTGAGATCCTCTTTGAGGTCCTGCACAAACACGGGACCGCTGAGGATCATGTCATGTAGGGATTTGGAAATCTCCGATTTGCCGCCGCCGGATACCGTACAGGGTTTGTGGCAGAGAAAGCCTTCGCCGATGGTGCCGATCAGGCGCCATTTGCCGTCGTGCTTGCTCTTGCGCATCTCCACCTTGTAGCCACTGGGCAACATGTAGATTTCGCCCGGCTGAATCTGCAGTTCGCCCGCAGAACCATCGGGATTGCTCCAGGTGATCTCTTGACGTTGCAGTTTGAAGGTGGCGCTTTCGGGAACGTAAAAAATATCCGGATAATTCCGGTCACTCGCATAGCCGCCTTCCTCCAGCTTCATAAACGACTCGCCATAACGCTTGATGTTTTCGGCGAAGGAAGAATTTTGGTCCGGCAAAATCCGTTGCGCATGAAATGTCCGGCTTAGGTTGTAACTTGCGTGCACCTGTGCGCCGCCGGCGTGTTCCTCCTCCGAAAGACCAAAGAGGTTGGCCGAAAGTCCGATCTGCGTCTTGACCTCT
Organism: uncultured Verrucomicrobiales bacterium; assembly: GCA_913042895.1. Classification (GTDB taxonomy): domain Bacteria; phylum Verrucomicrobiota; class Verrucomicrobiia; order Limisphaerales; family UBA1100; genus UBA1100. The sequence goes on from CAJWMQ010000183.1 coordinate 3,370, forward strand.
TTTTTGCAGTAACCAAAATAGTTGTCCGCAATCACCGTGATCACACGACCTTGTTCATCGCGGCAGGTGAGCTTGAAGGCGCCGCCATCATTGTAGAGCTCATCCGGATCCTCCCAGCACATGCCGTCACGCACCTGGCGTTCGGTGGCCTCACTGAGATGAGGCAGGCCGAGATCCTTTTTCTTCAGCTCGATCAAATGCGGGGCCAAGAAGATGCCTCCGGTATGGCCGGTCCAATGTCTGACATCCAATCCGGCGTCATTGGCCGGATCAGCCGGATCGCCGCCGTTACCGAACACGCTCTCCACAAAATCCAAATTCGCTGCCATGGAAGCCGGCGCAAAGAAACGCACCTCCAACGATTTCTCCTCTACAAACCCCGACACCTCCGGGCATACCACCGGCCGTAATAACAGGCTCAGCCAAGTATTCACCGGCCGGTCCGATCCTGCGGCAAAGGGCATTTCCGTAAGCCAATGGGGTGCCTGAAGTGCTGCCTTGAAAATCTCCGCTGCGGCATTCACTGGCACAGCTTTTTTGTCATCGGGAATGGGTAGCCCATGCTCCACCACGTGAAACACGCCCTTGGTTGTACGTTTATCCTTCGAGGGGTTATGCAGGATACCCTGCGTGACGCGGAAGCTGTTGATGATTTGATTACTGTACGTATTTCCCTCGCGCGGTAACGCAATCGTGCGGGCCAGCCCATGTTGATCGAGCGCGAACGTTTCGCGAATCACCTGTGGCGCCCTTTCGCCAAACACCTCATCCATAAACAGCTGGATGCGCTGATCCACTGGCGCTAAATCCTGCACCGCCAAATTCTCCAGCTTACCCTCAATCACCCGCACCATTTCACCGTACTTCGGCGAGCCGGGATTGAAATCCACTCCCAAATTGAGCCAGCTGTTCAAATCGTGTTTCTTATTCTGAGTCATAAAAAGCAGCACAAAAACCACACCTCAGCCAAAAATAGACTGTGATTTGGTAGACAATGCGTTTTTTTACAGTAAATTAGATGATTATTCAAGGTTATCAAGATATTGCCGATGTGAATCATGACATTTATTGGGGCCATTCTTGCGGATATCTTTATGGGAAACCGTCCATATTCGCTATCAGTGGCATATCTTGTGCTGAGTAATCACTTCCCGTATGGGAAAAAGACTTAAAATAACGTTGCAATAGGCTAAAAATCCCACCAAATTTTGGGATTGGTGCTTAATAAAAGGAACCACGAGAAATGAAGTATTTAATTTTTTCCGCCGCACTTTTGATAGGTATGGCCCCACAGAGCATCCACGCACAATTTGGCGGTCGAGCTACCCACGGCAGCCAAGGTGGTTCCCGCAACTTTCAGGTAAGTATGCCCCAATTGCGGATTTTAATTCGCGAGGTAGTCCGCGAAGTGGTCCGCGAAACACACACTGCCCGGGCTGGTGCGACAAGCCGTTTGACCGAACAAACCATTGATCAACTCACGTCCGCCGTGGAACGGCGCTTGGCCCTGCGGGCCCCTCTGCGATTGGTCCGTAACAGCACTGAAAGTGGTGGATTGCGTGGTCGTGAAGGAGGTGGCCATACCCAATCAGCAAGCGGTGGTGAACGCAAGCCATGGGAACGTAATGAATTTCTATCTCGCAACAGCGAAAGCCAGCGGCGCCAAATAGAGGAAAATCGGCGCAAACACACCGAGCGCAACAAGCAGACCGCTTTGTTGCATCGTCCGCCCGTTCAAACAACCTTGTTTTCTAGGCCCATAGGAGGCGGCGGTAACAGCGGTGGCGGTGGGGTACGTCCCCCTCGTCCCCCTCGTCCAAATCCAGGAGGCGGAAACAATGGAGGCGGAAACAATGGAGGTGGAAACAATGGAGGTGTAAACAATGGAGGCGGAAACAATGGAGGTGGTGGCCAAGTAGGTATAGGCGGCGGTCCAGGCCCAGTTCCTCCAACTTTTCCACCCGGTATAGGAATAGGGATGCCAGCACCGGGAACCGGCGGCGGTGAAGGCAACAATCCTGGAGGCGGCGGCGATGGCGGCGGCGATGGCGGCGGCGATGGCGG
>CAJWMQ010000184.1 GCA_913042895.1 uncultured Verrucomicrobiales bacterium
AAGGCACCCATTTTCTTGTCCACCTGATCGAACAGGTTGCAGGTCGCCGGATAGAGCGTGTTGTCCAGATCGAAGATCCAGGTTTCCGCGTCGTCCAGTTTTTCGTGATAATCGGATCCGTCTCGCATGGGAGGAATGTGGCCCAGCGCGTCACAGCCCGCAAGTCCCTGAAAATCACACGAATGTTCGGTTTGCGTAACAGGACACCGCCAAATTACGTCAAACTGTTTACAAAAAACGTTCACAACCCATCCGGAACTGATACCAATAATTTTAAGTACTTATTAGTTCTTACAAATCTAAATTCGGCGAATGGTCGATGTGTGCCGTAGACGCGGGCCGTCTGTGCCGCACATGCGCCAATAGTTAGTGTCAGATATTGGGGGCCAGGTACTGGGATTGGTTATTGAGAACCGACAGGAGCATTCGGTGTTCACCGACTATTCGGCACCGGTCTACAAGATCACTGGAGACCCAACGGACAAGGCGGCAAATATCACTGCCTTGAACCAACCGGCGAAGGCCCTTCATCTGACGGAAGACGGGCGCGAAGTATTGATCAATGTGGAGTTATACCCGGAGTATAGGACTCGCGTGCGGGAGGGTGTGACGTTCCGCATAAAATCTACTGGTTTTTTGGGAGACCAATTCATTGGGGTGTTCCCCGGTGAAACCATGGGCAAAGAGCTGGCCGAGGGCTCGGAGCATCCATGTGAATCTCCGTTTGATGTTGAGCAGGTGGGGCAAAAGGTCAGTGGTCTTATCGAACGGGTGGATGGAGCGGTGGAAAAGATCGATTTGCTGGTTGGCAATGTAAACACCAATTTGCTGAGCTCGAATTCTGTTGAAAACATCACCGCGGCCATTGCGGAATTCCGGCTGACCTCCGAGAAGTTGAATCAAATTTCCACCAAAGTGGACGGCCTGATCACCACTAACGGCCCGGCCTTGACCACCGGGGTGGCCGAGCTGAGTGCCTTCGCCAAGGAACTGCGCGGAGCTGTGCAAACCAATGCGCCCGTGCTACAGGCCAGTATCACTAATTTCAACACCAGCATGGCCAATTTCTCGGAGTTCACGGAGCAATTGCGTGAGGCCATGGCCACGAACGCGCCTGCTATCCACACCAGCGTAACCAATTTCGCGGCGTTCACCCGTCGCCTCCACGCCTCGGCCGGGGAGCTCGAGGTGCTCATTGCTACCAACGCGCCCACCGTCCAAAGCGCGCTTAGCAACATTGAGACGTTTTCCGTGAAGCTCGATAAAACCACAGCCGATTTGCAATCTACGCTCGCCAATAACCGCACTAATATCACCGCGATAGTTAAGAACCTAGCGACGGCCACCGAGAGCATCAAGGGCATTACCCAGAGCGCGAACCGGATTCTCATGGAGATTGAGTCCGGCCAAGGTCTGGCGGGCGGACTCCTGAAGAACGAGGAGATGCGGTTGCAGTTTCAAACCGTGCTCGCCAACCTGAACGGAACGGCCATCCATTTTTCAAATCTCGCCAGCAACCTCAATGCCCGCGGGATTTTCTACAAACCCAAACCCGAGCGGCTCATCAATCCGCCGCGCAGCGTGAAGCCCAAGTGAGATGGATCGCGTAACGGTGTTCACGGCTTTCAATCCCGTGCAGGCGCAGATCGTAAATACGCGCCTGCAAACAGCCGGGCTGGATGCCACCGTGGAAGGCGAGGCGGCCGCGCTGAGCATGGAAGGTTACTCGCTTGCCACCGGTGGCATTCGCGTGCAGGTTCCGTCTGCACAGGAAACCGAGGCGCGTCGGTTGATCGAGGCGGATGAAGAAAACGAATCCTAAGCTCTGGAAAAAACTTCAGGCCCAGCTGGCGCCGGGCGAATTGAAGCTCGATGCGGCCACGTTAGAGGTACATCAGGGCGATAAATGGTTCGCCACCGGCCAGCCCGAGGCCGTGGCTCTGCCCCGTTCTACCAGGGCGGTCAGCACAATTCTGAAATTCGCGCATCGCCATCAAATCCCCGTGACGCCGCGAGGTGCCGGTTATGGATACGTGGGCGGGTGCGTGCCGTTGCGCGGCGGTATAGCCCTTTCTGTCGCGCGCATGCGACGGATCAAGGAAATCCATGAGGACGATTTCGTGGCCGTGACCCAGCCTGGAGTGATCACTGCGGATCTTCAGGCCAAGGCCGAGGCCAAAGGATTGTACTATCCGCCTGATCCGGCCAGCCGAGCGGATTGCAGCATAGGTGGAAACGTGGCGACCAATGCCGGCGGTCCGCGCTGTCTCAAATACGGGGTCACTTCCGATTATGTGTTGGGACTGGAAGTAGTACTTCCCGATGGCACGATCGCGCGCGTGGGCGGTCGCACGCATAAAAACAAAACTGGCTTCGATTTCCCGCGCTTTTTCACGGGCACCGAAGGGTTGCTGTGTGTGGTGACGGAAGTCACGCTCAAGCTTCTGCCGTTGCCGCCGTATCGCGCGGCGTTGTCCGTGGGTATGTCGTCCATTGCCGCAGCGGCCAAAGGGTTGCGGCGCATTTTTAGGGCGGGTTTTCTGCCTAGCGCGCTGGAGATTGCGGATGAATTTACCCTCAAGGCGGCTACGCAACGCACTGGCAGTCGGCGGTTGTCCGGATGTCACGGGCATTTAATTGTCGAGTTGGATGGGCAGGAAAAGAGTGTGCGCAGCGAGTTGCGGGACGTGAAACGCCTGCTGGAGCCATTGAAGCCGCGGTTTGTGGATCAGGCGCTGGGCGCCGAAGCGGTGGAAGATATTTGGCAGTTGCGCCGGGAATTCTCCTATTCACTGCGCGATACCGGTCTCGTAAAACTGAACGAGGATATTGTGGTGCCTCGCGGGTGTCTGGAGAATCTGTTGGCGTTCACCGCCCGGCTCCAAAAAAAACATGGCATGCCGGTGGCCTGTTTCGGGCATGCGGGCGACGGCAATATTCATGTGAACGTGATGGTGGATGACACGCAAGCCGGCCACGAACAGCGGCGGGATGCCGCCTTGGATGAATTGTTCCGGTGGATCGTCAAGCACGATGGAGTAATCACCGGCGAACACGGGATTGGTATTGCCAAGAAACGCTGGTGGCCGGTGGCTGCCGGCCCGGAAGTGCGCCGTTTGCATCAGGCGGTGAAAGATGCCCTAGATCCCAAAGGGATCATGAATCCCGGGAAATTTCTTTAGGGCCGGGCCAAACCCACGGTGAGCGTGCGGCCGGCTAGTTCCGAGCCATCCAAGCTGACCACAGCCTGTTTAGCTCCCGTGGCATCAGCCATTTCGATGAACCCACACCCGTTGGAGCGATCGCTGCCTCGCTCCCGTACATGGGTCACCTCCACTACTTCGCCGGCCGACGCGAAATGCGCGGCTAGTTCTTCGTCTGAAATTTTGAAAGGCAGGTTGCCGACGTACAGCGTGTGAGCCATGCGCGGAGGAAAGCATGTCGGTAGGGCGGGTTCAAGCCCGATGCACCAACACCACAAATTCCCCCTTCGGCTTGCGCTCGGCATAATGCGCGGCCAATTCCTCCGGAGTGCCGCGCAGGTACTCTTCAAATTTTTTGGTCAACTCGCGCGCTAACACGACCTCCGCTTCGGGCCATTGGGCGTGGAGTTCCCCCATCAGTTTGACAATCCGATGCGGGGATTCGTAGAGACACAACGTGCCGGGCACGGTATCCAGCGTTTCCAGTTTGCGGGCGCGGGCACCGCTTTTGTGCGGAAGAAATCCGGCAAAATGAAATTCCTCCGTGGGCAAACCACTGGTGGGCAGGGCGGTGGCGAGGGCGCATGGGCCCGGTACGCTTTCCACACGATGTCCGGCCCCCAGTACAGCGCGTATGATGCGTTCGCCTGGGTCGCTGATGCCGGGCGTGCCGGCATCGCTAATCAGGGCAATAGTTTCGCCTTGGGATAGGCGATCCAGTAATTCTCCCGATCGTTTGGCTTCGTTGAATTTATGACAACTGAGTAGGGGCTGATCAATCTCATGCGCCTTGAGGAGCTGGCGGCCGCGCCGAGTATCTTCCGCGGCTACCAGCGTGCACTCGCGGAGCGTCCGGAGGGCGCGCAGGGTTATATCCTCAAGATTCCCAATAGGCGTGGCAACGAGATACAGCGTACCGGGCTGGAGCGGCGCAGGCGGCATGGCGGGATGAAACACGCCCTAAGACCTGCCGTCCACCAGATTCGCATTGCGTTTTTATCCGGCACAGTTATGTTCTCGGGCCCTGATGGTGGACTTTTCGGAAGATTCAGAGCAGAAAACCCAATCGTATCAGTGGCCTATTTGGGTGGGAGGATTTGTGGTCTTATGGATCGGGCTCACAGTGGCCTGGATGATTTGGGGCGTGAAGCAAACCAAAGCCGAACGCGAGATGCGTGAAGGATTGGATGCTTACGGAAACGAAAAGAACTCAACGAAAACGAAGGCAATTCATGAATAACTATTTCCATCCGATCACCATCATGTTGTTAGGGCTGGCTTTGGGATGTCAGCCTGAAAAACCTGCTGAAAGTTCCGGGCCTAAGGTGCCGCTGCCGAGTGCGAGTGGTTCTGTTGAGTTCGATACGGATGCGATGGTGTGGTTGGATGGCGGGAGTTTTCAAATGGGTTCTGCTGCGGGCCAACAGGATGAGCAACCGGTGCACCAGGTAAAAGTGGATGGCTTTTGGATTGGGAAATACGAGGTGACGAACGCGGAGTTTGAGGCGTTCACCAAAGATAGCGGCTATCTGACTATTGCTGAGCGGCAGCCAAAACCGGAGGATTATCCGAACATTCCCCCGGCTGAATTTGCAAACATTAAGCCTTTCTCCATTGTGTTTGCACCCCCAAACGAGGATATCCCAATTGAAATGCTAAAAAACCACAATGCATTTATGGCGTGGTGGAAAATGGTGCCTGAGGCTAGTTGGCGTTTGCCGGAAGGACCGGACAAGACCGGATTTAAGGAGAAAATGGATCATCCGGTTGTCCATATTTCATGGCACGACGCCGTGGCCTATTGCAGGTGGTTGACCCAAAAGACGGGGATCAAACATCGATTGCCCACTGAAGCGGAATGGGAATATGCCGCGCGCGGCGGCTTGAAGGGCAAGGAATATATCTGGGGCGACAAACAAGAGCCGGAAGGAAAAATCATGGCAAACATTTGGCAGGGGCGCTTTCCTCGTGAAAACACGGAGAAAGACGGATACTACACCACGGCACCAGTGGGCAAGTATCCGCCCAACGGGTATGGCCTCTACGACATGGGCGGCAACGTCTGGGAATGGTGCTCGGATTGGTACATGCCGAACTATTACGGGAACAGTCCCGTGTCCAATCCCACAGGGCCTACCGAAAGTTTTGATCCGAACGCCCCTCCTCAGGGCCGCGAGTGGAAG
>CAJWMQ010000185.1 GCA_913042895.1 uncultured Verrucomicrobiales bacterium
AAGGCCCAAGAAGTCGTCACCATACACAAAGCCCTGCACCAGGACTATGACCGGCGCACCAATCACGGAAAATCGCAGGGCGCGCGATTCCCCTAGTTTCTTCAATAGCTGCTTGCGCCGCTTCCAACGCACGATTACCGTTACCGCATGAAGGTCCATTTGCTTCCCTTTGTCGCGGCTCTCTGGATAACCGCGACCTGGCCGCTGTCCTTATCGGGCGCCGAATTATCCTGGTGGAAAGGCAACCTCCACACGCACACCATGTGGAGCGATGGCGACGATTATCCGGAGCAAATTGCCAAATGGTACAAAGATCACGGCTACCATTTTCTGGCGTTATCCGACCACAACACCCTACAGGTCGGCGAACGCTGGATTGATGTCATGAAAAGCAAAGGCGGGCCACCCGCGCTGCAGAAGTACCTCGCTGCGTGGGGGAAAGACTGGGTGCAACAGCGCGATCAGGGTGGTCGACAGCAAGTTCGACTGCGCACGTTGGAAGAATTTCGCAAGCGCGTGGAGGAACCCAACCGATTTCTCATGATCCAATCCGAGGAAGTCACTGACCGCTGGAAGACCGCGCCCGTTCACATGAACGCCACCAACCTGCGCCACAAAATTACGCCGCAGGGCGGCGACAGCGTGTTCGATGTCATGCAACGGAACATGAATGCCCTATTGGCCCAGCGGAAAGCCACTGAGCAGCCGATGTTTCTGCACCTGAACCATCCCAACTTCGGCTGGGGCGTCACCGCCGAGGAGCTCATGCGCGTGAAGGGCGAGCGCTTTTTCGAGGTGTACAACGGCCATCCTTCCGTGCGCGACTTGGGCGACGCGACCCACGCCAGCACCGAGCGCATGTGGGACATCATCAACACCCGCCGGCTGACCGAATTGAAGCTCGGCCTGCTCTATGGCCTGGCCACCGACGACGCCCACAATTACCACGGCATGGCGGCCAACCGCAGTAACACCGGCCGCGGCTGGGTGATGGTGCGTGCCGCCAAACTCGATGCGGCCTCGCTGGTCTTAGCGATGGAAAAGGGTGATTTTTATTCCAGCACAGGCGTGACCCTAAAATCCTTGAAGCAATCGTCCAAAGAAATCGACCTAACCATTCAGGCCGCGGAGGGCGTGCAGTATACCACGCAGTTCATCGGCACGCGCCGGGGATACGATGCCACCCACAAACCGATCACCTTGGCCAACGGTACCAAGCTCCGCGTCACGCATCGCTACAGTGCCGAGGTCGGCCAGGTGTTGGCCACCGTGAAAGGGCCGCGTGCACGTTATATGTTACAAGGCGATGAGATTTACGTGCGCGCGAAAATCGTTTCCTCAAAACCTCAGAAGAACGGCACTACGCCCAACGCCCGGGAGAGCGCGTGGCTGCAGCCGGTCACCCCATAAAAAAGCCGGACCAGGTGGCCTGAAGGCGGCCTGCCTGGTCCGGTGAACACAGAAACAGTACAAGTAGGCTACTGCAGGTATCGGTTCCGATTGTACTGGATCAGAACCTAAATTCGCTTTGTTTCTGGGTCCGGCAACGCCCTCCTTGGTGGCACCGCCATGAACAGGGAAACGGTTTTTTACCCGATTGTCAAGAACGGCATGAGATAATTTCACACTATTGGTAGTGTGTTTAAAAAGGAACAGGCCCAGATAAAGTGGATGGGCCTAATCGCCCAGCAACTTGCGAAGCGTCTCTTTGGCCTCGTCCTCGCGGGTTTGATCACCTTCGGAACGCTCGATTTTCTTAAAGTTGCGCCGCGCAAAATCGAAGTACTCGCAGTAATTATTGCGGTTCTTTTCATCCACCGGCTCAGCCCGGCGTTCGCGGCATTGGTGGGCGACGATCATGTCGTAATGGATGCAGTTGCGGCAGCAGCGCAGGTCGGTATTACATTCATCACAGGTATCGCGCCGGCCTGGCAAATGCGCCAGTTTCCACTCCCACCCGCAGTTGAAGCAATGCCGTGTCATGCCTTCAATCTAAAAGCGTGAGCAAATCAGAGCAAGTATTGCCAAACCTGATTTAAACCCCAATGGATTTTTCCGGCCGTTACCAATTATCGCACGATAATGATTCCAATTGAATCCTGGACGGATCGGATGTTTTTACTCCGATCCACTTGGCCCCCAACGTTCGGCTCCTTCATTTTTGAAAGTACACTAGGCAGAGACTCAAGAAATGAATTAACATACGAGCCTTTTACTGCGTAGTTCACGAGCTGAGGCACTTTCCCGGCTTGCGGCTTTAGAGATGCGGTTACCACGCCAATCACATTCCCATTTTCGTCTACCAAGGGACCTCCGGAATTACCAGGCTGCAGAGGAACGCTTATTTGAAACTGCCTAGGATCGTCCTTCAATCCTGCTAAACTGTTTATTACTCCATGTGTGTATTTTGGGGATTCACCCTGGATTCCTCTTTGAGGGAATCCAATGGTGAAGACCTTATCACCTAGACCAACTTTCCGGCTAGAAGATACCGGCAGGCAAACGTGTTCCTCATCTACCTTTAACACCGCCAAATCAGTCAGTATATCAAGCTTCACAACACGGGCAGTAAACTCTCCCTTGGAAGTGCGAACCGAAATTCCAGCGGCATCCTTCACAAGATGCTGGTTTGTTATGAGATATCCATTTGAAGTAATAAAAAATCCAGTCCCTTCGGTTTTAACTCGGGAACTCATGACCGCGGCTTCGTAAGATGTTTTTTTTACCCAACTTCTTGAATTGCGGTGGGCTCTAGACCGCTGTTCATCCGTTAAGGTATCTTTAATTTCATTGAGAAGTTTTTTGCTGCGAATATCCCCTTGCTTGGAGCCAATCAACGTCCATTTATACGCCTCTGAATAGTCTATTTTAACTCCTTCGCCCTTCAAATATAACTGAGCGACTTTGTGCTGAGCCGTTACATAACCTAGCTCCGCTGATTTAATATACCAATCTGCTGCTTGCTTTGAGTTCATCAAGGTGCCTTCACCTGATTCACATTGCACCCCGAGTAAATACAACGCATGAGAAACACTCTCCAAATCAGCTGGATCATTTTCTAGGTCGAGATCAGTTCTGGAGATAATTTTTTTCGCCCAATTATGGGCTGCTTCCGGATCTTTTTTAATGCCCTCGCCATAATGAAGGAGCATAGCCACCGATTTCTGAGCCCAAACCCGGCCCTGATTTGCTGCCTTCAGAAGCCATTCAAAAGCCTTCGCTCGATTGTTTTGATTTCGAATTCCAAGTTGTTTACCGCTTTGAAATAGAGCCCCGATTTTCTCCTGAGCGAACGCGTCTCCAGACTGCGCGAGTCCCAAAAGACCAACTTCCGATCTTTTGATTAGAGAAATTCCCTTTGCCTCATCTTTGGGTGCGATTTCACCTCTCAGATAAACTTCACCTAAGTTTATAAGAGCTTTAGAATAGTTCTGATCAGCGGATTTTTTAAGCCAAGATAAGCATTTTGCATTATCAGGCTCAACCCCTTGCCCTCCGTATCGGTATAGATTTGAGAACTCAAACTGAGCAGCAGCATCCCCTTTGACAGCCAATGCTTTCACGGACTTATGGTTTTCCAATGGATTATTATCAGCCCCCATCAAGGGTAATACCGTGCAGAACAAGATTAGCAATGATCGAATCATTTCAGAAACCTCAACAAATTTAAAAAAGCGGGTCAATCGTTTCCGTAATTGAACTCATAAAACACTTGAATGTTTTGTCAGCGGGGATAACTCGGGACAAGTTTCCCGTGTTAAAACCAGCCTTCAGATTAGCCTAAGGAGAGTGAGCGCCTACCATCAATTACTAGCTGCCACCGTCGATTATCTGCAGCAACAGAGAGACCGTGGTCAACGCCATGTGGTAGTGGATTCCGCTAAGCTTAGAGCTTTAACCAAAAGCACCCCAGATCCAGAAAGCAAAAGGGAGACTAAAATTAAAAGTGGATCCTTCACAGAACTGCGAGCATCCCTCACTGAGGAAAAAATTTTAAAGCCGGTTCTCCCAGCAGCTAATTTTGGGTTTGGTTCCGGGAACAAAAATGCCGACCTATTGTTTGTCGTTGAAGATATTAATCGGAATAATAGTGTAACAGAAAAACTACTTGAGAGTGAACCTGGCCAATTATTGGGTAAAATTGTTAACGCAATGAACCTTTCTTATGACGAAATATATATCGTAAATATCCTGAAACCACATCCATCACAATCGACTAAACGCTCCCATAACCAAACAACAAAAATTGAGGAAAGGACACCTTTGTCCGAATGGTTGCAGAGGGAAATTGAATCCTGCCGTCCTAAAATAATCGTGGCGCTGGGTAAGGCAGCCGCAGAAGTGATGTTAAATGAGAAAATTCAGCTTTCTCACTTCCGCGGCACTTGGCAGACCTACATTCAAATTCCTCTCATGCCCACTTTCCATCCTGCCTACCTACTACGCAACCAAGCCCTCGCTGAAAAACGCAAAATCTGGGAAGACATGCTGGCGGTAATGGAGAAAGCCGCGTTACCTATCAGTGATAAGCAACGCGGCTATTTTCTGTAATAAACCTGATTCCTAGATGTGACCTTGCTGAGTAGTCCCTTCTGCCGGGCCCGCTTTACCCGTTCTAGCCGCATCCATTAACCATTGGAGTACGTCACTGGCTTGAGCTGAAGAGGCTTCATCTAACTGAAGTCCCTCTAGGACGGAACGCTTGAAGACTAATTGGCTTTGCACTCCGGAATTCTCCACAATCCCCACGGTCATTCTCTTGTTTAACATGTAATATAGGGCAGCGATGCCGAGTGTTGCCAAGCCCCCGATTATAAACCCGAGTTCGGAGTTAAGTAATGCTGTAAACAATGGGGCTAACAGCGGGCCCAACACAAACACCATCGTTATGGCTTCTGCCCATGGTTTCTTAAACCCATAATACGTTGAAGAGATGCTGTCCAGGTGGATGACTCGTGTGGATGATCCGCCCATATCGCCTTCCTTGAACTTAATGTGCTTCGTATCCGCCTCCAGGCGAACCCCTCGCTCAACTCCCAATATTGAGAGGACCCACGAAATGAGCCCCGCCTGGCGACCGCGTATGGAGACATACGCGCCACTAGAATCAGGTTGATGGCCTACATGCCATTCACTTATTACCATTGTTCCAGCCATATATTATTCCTTTGTTTATATACTGGCGTGAGCCAGCGTTGTTAACTAGGCGCCGGGATGCTTGGAATTATAATTGGATAAATAATTTTGTCGATACTGTAATCACCTCGTGGCTCAAGATTAGGATGTTTTTTTGTTTGAAACTGTGTAGAATCTTGGCACTCGATGAGTACTTCTTTGAAGCAAACATTCGGATTCCTCGGCGCC
>CAJWMQ010000186.1 GCA_913042895.1 uncultured Verrucomicrobiales bacterium
AAACACATGGGCACGGCAATGATTTCATCTAAAACGATTTCACCCGGATCTTTGCGATCGAGGATGCGTTCGGCTTCGCCACACACCCATGCGGAAAGCGGCATCAAGACCGCGCAGCCTGCCAAGTAGATCCAGAAATTTCCAGGCACCAGCAAAAGCGCCGTGAGAGGGAAGCCGCCCAAGGTTCCCACTGTGCCCGGCGCCTTGGGCGCGAGGCCTAGGCCGCCACCGCGGGCGAGCAGGAGAATTAGGTGATCCATGCGTTACATATCCTTCAAGTAGAGGTCGCGGTTTTGCCAGAGATAATGTGCGCCTGACACCAGCGTAAGCCCCACCGCGCCCCACGTGGCGATAAGCGTATACCAAATGCTCCACGGCCAACCGGCAATTTCCACCCCGAAAAACTTCACCCATCCGTCGCCCCATTCAGGGTAACTCACAATCACCAGCATCGAGATCACTGCCACAAACTGGAAATTGGTTTTCCGTTTGCCGATATTTTCCGCCGGCAGCACCACCTGTTTGTTGGCCGCCAACAACCGCAAGCCGGTGATCGCCAACTCGCGCGCCACAATCACAATCACCATCCACGCCGGCATTAGCAATTCCGGCCCCGGCGCAGCCAGTGCCTCGGGCAAATTATAGGAACCCAGTTGGGTTTCCGGATTTACTTTCATCCCCACCAACAAGATGAACCCCGCACACACCAGCACCTTGTCGGCCAGCGGATCCATCAGCGCACCAAAATCCGTTTGAAGTCCGTGCTTGCGCGCCAGATAGCCGTCCAGAATATCCGTGATACCGCCAATGAAAAAGAGTAGCGCCGCCCACGAGGTGTGGTAAGGAAGGGTGTCCCACAACATCACGACCACGAACACGATGGTGATCGCAAAGCGGGAGGTCGTGAGTTTGTTCGGCAGATTCATCGGGAATTAAACCGGCTCAGCTATTAAATCATAATCGGTGCACCCAATCACGCGCACCCAAGAAAAATCGCCAACAGGCAACTCGCCCTGCACATACACGCAGCCATCGATATCCGGCGCATCCGACTCCGCCGGCTCATTGGTGATTTCCATCCCATCGACCATCAACGAACCGAGCATGACTTCGGCATCCATCAGATTTTTGGCGCAGCCCAGCGAAATCATACCCACACGCGTGGTAGCAGCATCAGGATTGGGCGCGGTGTTGATCACAGCCGCGGAAGCATAGGGAGCAGCCCACGAAAATCAAGAACCCTTGGCCGCTGGGGGCGGCGCGTTGGTGATGACGGGGAGTTGATCCTCATCCCCCGGGACAGGCGCATCGTTCAGGCCGGAGCCCAAGCCTTCGAGATGATCGCGGGATTGATAGTCGCGCCAATAATCGGCGGCGAAAAATCCGCCCACCGCCATGGTCACGATCAAAAAAATAGGAATAACCGCGCGCCATTTCACGCCGGAAAAATGAAGCATCAGCCCATCGATCACGCCGGCGCGTAACGGGGAATCGCCATCGGCCTTGGCGGTCGACGGCTGGGCTTGCCCCAGCTCCACATCAAGATCGTTAAGCAAAGCCTCCGGATCCAGCTTGAGCAGCGTGGCGTAGTTGCGCACAAACCCGCGTGTGTACACCGGTGCGGCAAAGATCGACCAGTCGCCGCTTTCCAGCGCCTGAACCTGATCGGTCTTCATTTTCGTCTGGTCCACGACCTCAGGAATGGTGAGTTCCTGTGATTCGCGAGCTTGACGCAATTGATCGCCAACGGATGCCACAGCCCGAAAGTAGAATTCCGGGCGGTTGATCCGATCAAAAGTTATCCCAACTGTTCTGTGAACAGCCCCAGATGCAGCGTTTACAAAAGCGGCCTCTGTTCGTTAGGGTGCGGCCTGCGCCATGAGCAAGGCTACCTTTCAGGCACTCGGCACGGGCGACGGCTGGGCCAGCGATCGCCGGGGGCATTCGGCGTTTCTTTTTAAGCTAGAGGACAGCACGCTGCTTCTGGACTGCGGTGAGCCGGTAAGCCGTCGGCTGCGCGCGGCCGGAGTGCAGCCCGATGACCTCGATGGCATTGTTCTGAGCCATTTGCACTGCGATCATGTGGGCGGTTTTTTCATGCTCATGCAGGGATTTTGGCTGGATCAACGCACGCGTGATCTCGCGGTGCATTTGCCGGCCGAAGGTGTAGAGCCAGTGCGCCGCATGCTGGATGCGGCTTATATCTTTGAGGAGCTCATGGCGTGCGCGCTCAATTTTGAACCGTTGCAAAGTAGCACTTCCTTCGAGGTGGGCGGCATCACGATGACACCCCATCTCACGACGCATTTGGATCAGCTCAAGACCACCTTTGGCGAGAAATATCCGGCCGGCTTTGAGGCGTTCAGTTTTGTGCTAGAAAATGCGGACACGCGCATTGCTCACTCAGCGGATATTGGCGGGCTGGGGGATTTGAGGGTTTTGCTGACTCAGCCGGTGGATTTATTGGTCTGCGAATTGGCGCATGTGGAGCCGGATGAATTGTTCGCGTACCTGAAGGATCAACCGGAGGGCCACATTGGGCAGGTAGCATTCACGCACTTGTCGAGGCCCTGTCGAGCGAATCTGGAGGGCATGCAGGCGCAAGCCGCCGCGGCTCTGGGCGATCTACCGCATACGTTCCTGAACGACGGCGACGTGATCACGTTGTAACGCCGGTTATCGGCGGGACTGCATCAGGATCGTGTCCTTCTTGTGCCGCTCGTTGTCGGCCCGGATGCGTTCGGCCATTTTCTTGGCAACCTCCACGAGGAATGGCACGACGACTTCCGGCTGTTTATCCACCATGCGCTGCATCACATCGAGGCTGAGCCGCAACAACACGCCATCGCTATTGGCCACAATATCTGCCGAGCGTTTGGAATCATCAAACAGGGACATCTCGCCAAACATTTCGCCGGCACCGAGTGTGGCCAGCACATCTTCGCGGCCGCTGATCATCTTGCGCACGCGCACCATGCCTTCCAGCACGATGTACACCGCTCCACCGGGATCCCCTTCCTTCACCAAGGGTTCAAACTTGGTGAACTTCTGCACCTCCATGCATTGGGCAAACCGGCCGCGTTGGCGGTCGGTCATGTTCTGGAAAATATCCACCTGCTGCAAGGTACCCACGGGCACGCCGGGGATGAGCGGATCAATAGGGCCGTCGATGGTGCCGGGCTTGAGGAGTCCGCCGGCCTCTTCAAAGTACAGGCCGAGCTCCGGCAAATCAGCTGCGCAGGCCCAGCTCTCAGTCTGCTCGGTGAACACCCAGTTATCGCGGGCCACCCGGGCCTCACGCACCCATTGGGAGAGGAGCGGAAAATCGATCGGTCCATAGACCACATCATCAGCCGCCCACACCTTGTAGGTTCGCTGCATGTTGGGCAATTCTGCCATGAAGGTAATCTACGCCCACAATGCGCGTGGGCAAAGCAAATTACACCATCGTATGCATCGTCTGGCCGCGGCCATCGGCGCCGGTGCCATCAAGGTCGATGAGAATTTCTCGGGGTTCATTGCCTTGTGCGGGCCCCACAATGCCACGATCTTCAAGTTCATCCATCAGACGCGCGGCGCGGTTGTAGCCTAGTCGCAAGCGGCGTTGGAGCTTGGAAACACTGGCCTTTTGCTCACTGCGGATGACCTCGATGCATTGCTGGATGAGTTCCTCCTCCTCATCGCTGGGCGCGGCATCCAGCACGGCGGTGGGTTTGGAAAGTTGTTGATGGATCTCCATCTCGTAACTCGGTTTGCCTTGTTCGGCAATGAAGTCGACGATCTGCTCGATCTCATGATCCTCCACCAACGGGCCTTGCGCGCGGATGGGTTTGGGCGCGCCCGGGGGTTGATAAAGCATGTCGCCTTTGCCGAGCAGTTTCTCCGCGCCCATCTCATCGAGAATCACGCGGCTATCGATCTTGGACGCAACCTGGAAGGCGATTCGGCTTGGGATGTTTGCTTTGATCACGCCGGTGATCACCTTCACGCTCGGGCGTTGGGTGGCCACGATGCAGTGGATGCCGGCGGCGCGAGCCATTTGCGTGATGCGCGCGATGGCGTTCTCCACCTCAGCCGGCGCGGTAAGCATGAGATCGGCCAGCTCATCAATCACTACGACGATATAGCTGAGCTTGTCTGGAATCTCCAATTCTTGCTCACGCGGTACGGTGATCTCCTCATCGATCTCCACGGCAAAGCCGTCCTGACCAGCCTCGACCCGTTCTTCGGCACCGCCAAAGAGCGGCAACTCCGGCTCGGATTCCGGCAACGGTTTTTTGGGTGAACGTTTATTGAATGCGTGGATGTTTTTCACGTTTTCCTGCGCGAAAATCTTGTAGCGTTTCTCCATCTCCTGCACCACCCAGCGCAGGGCAAGGATCACCTTCTTCGGGTCGGTCACCACAGGCACCACAAGGTGCGGCAGCTTGTTGTACATCTGCAACTCCACGACCTTGGGATCAATCATCACCATACGCATTTCGTCCGGAGAGAATTTATATAACAACGACGCGATAATGCTGTTCATGCAGACGCTCTTACCCGCGCCGGTGGCACCAGCGATCAGCAGGTGCGGCATCTCGGCCAGGTCAGCAATCATCGGTTTGCCGTACACATCCTTACCGAGAGCCACGGGGATCTTGGCCTTGCTCTTCTTCCATTCATCGCTCTCGAGCAAATCGCGCATGATGACCTTCGTCTTCACGCGGTTGGGCACTTCCACACCCACCGTGCTCTTGCCGGGCACCGGGGCAAGGATATTGATGCGCTCGGCTTCCAAGGCGGCTGTGATGTTGTTGGCGTAAGCAGAGGTGTCTTCACTGCTGAAAATGGCCGATCCAGCAACAAGGGCGGTAGCGCCAGCAGCCACAACGGGTCCGGCAGTTTCAGCAGTGATACCTCCATCTACCTCAATAATAATGTCCCGCTCGCCAACCATTTCATTCACAACGGCGATCTTTTCTAACATCTCGCTAATGAATTCTTGTCCCCCATAACCGGGGTTAACCGTCATCACCAAGATAAGATCAATCCGATCAAGAATATAAGCTAGGCAATCTGGAGCTGTGTGTGGGTTCAAGGCGACACCCGCCTTGCATTTAAGCTGCCTTATCCTTGACATTGTCCTATCAAGGTGTGGACAGGTCTCTGCATGAACAGTGATAAAATTCGCACCAGCCTCGGCGTAGGCCTCTAAAAGACGATCAGGATTTGACACCATCAAATGCGCGTCAAATATCTTATTCGAAGCACCGCGCACATTTTTAATTATTGGTGGGCCAAAAGTCAGATTGGGTACGTAATGGTTATCCATAACATCAAAAT
>CAJWMQ010000187.1 GCA_913042895.1 uncultured Verrucomicrobiales bacterium
TGCACCGAATGTGTGGCATCGAACACCACCGGCCAGCCAAACTCTCGCATGATCGGCATGGAACGCATGTCAGACACCAGATTGTTGTAGCCGAAGGTCGTCCCGCGATCGGTTACAAACATCATTTTCCCTCCGGCCGCTTCGGCCTTCTTCACCACTTGCCCCATTTCCTGTGGCGAGAGGAATTGGCCTTTTTTCAAATTCACAATAGCTGAGGTGCGCGAAGCGCTTTCGATCAAATCTGTTTGGCGGCAGAGAAACGCCGGAATCTGGATCACGTCCACCAAATCCGCTGCGGCTCTCGCTTGGGCTTCGTCGTGAATATCCGTCAACACCGGCACATTCACTTTTTCGCGGACTGCCCTCAGGATTTGCAGCCCCTTCTCCAAACCAGGCCCCCGGCGACTTTTACCTGAAGTGCGGTTCGCCTTATCATAACTGGCTTTGAAAATATAGGTAACCCCCAGCCGCTCGCATGTTTTCCGCAATGAACGCGCCACTTTCAGGCATAATTCCTCGCTTTCAATCACGCAGGGGCCTGCGATGAGAAACAGGGATTTACCGTTGCTGAGCTTCCTCCAAAGTTGCCGGGTCGAAACCGCCACGCGCATTCCCTAGCAGTCCACAGCCTAAATGTAAACGCCTGACCATCCCCAAGGATAACTCGACTGTGAGATTGCCCGAAACACGCTGTTAAGTTAAGCTAAATTATTATGCGAGCCGCCTTGCCCATCTTTTTGGCCCTCACGTTGCACAGCTTCGCAGCGCCAAGTCATTGGGCTTATACTGCGCCTAAGCGCCCCGCTCTGCCCAAGACCGATTCGGACTGGCCGCGCAACCCCATCGATTACTTCATTCTCGCCAAGCAAAAGGAAAACCAACTGGCCCCTTCGCCCACCGCTTCGCCCGGCCAACTCCTGCGACGGGTGCATCTCGATCTGACCGGCCTGCCTCCAACGCCCGATTCCGTGGCCCAGTTCCTTAAAAACCCCAGTGATGCCGCATACGAAAAAATCGTCGACGATCTCCTGCACTCCAAACGCTACGGCTAGCGCTGGGCGCGCCCGTGGCTCGATCTGGCCCGTTACGCAGACAGCAACGGATTTCAGGCCGACCAACTCCGGGATAGCTGGGCCTATCGCGACTGGGTGATTGATGCCTTCAATAGCGGCATGCCCTTCAATCAATTTGTTGTCGAACAAATCGCCGGCGACCTACTTCCCAATGCCACGCCCAGTCAACGGATCGCCACCGGCTTTCACCGCACGCCCACCTGCAACGTGGAAGCCGGCGTGCATCCCGAGGAAAACCGCGTCAACCAAGTTTTCGACCGCGTCAATACCACCGGCACCGTTTTCCTCGGCACCACCCTCGAATGCGCCCAATGCCACGACCACAAATACGATCCTTTTTCCATCAAGGATTACTATTCCCTCTTTGCTTTCTTCAACAACACCCCGCTTGAGGTAAAGCAAAACGGCAACAGCGTGACCTTTGAGTTTTACGGCCCCACCATGGACCTCCCCATTACCACCGACCAACAAAAGGCACTAGACACACTAACCGCCCAGAAGAAGCGGCTAGATCAACAACTCGCAAAATTGAAAACCGATTCCTCTGCACAACAAGCCAATTGGGAAAAAACAACACTAACCGCCCTACAAAACGCGCCCGAATGGAGCGTCCTCGGCATCAAGCAATTCAGCGCCAGCGGCAATCCCCAGCACGAACTTCAACCCGACGGCAGCGTGGTCGTCACCGGCCCCAACCCTGACAAGAGTACCTATACCTTACGCACCAACACAAACCTCCCACAGATCACCGCCATACGACTGGAAGCACTCACTCACCCCTCAATGCATAAAGGCGGCCCGGGCCGCAACAAGTCCCCCAAGGAAAACCCCAATTTCATTGTCAACGAATTCAAACTAAAGGTTGACGGCCAAAAAATTGCATTCGCCAGCGTCACCGCGTCCTTCAGCCAGACGCGCTGGCACGTCAAAGGCAGCATCGATGGCAACCCCGCCACCGGCTGGGCCATCAATCCCGAATTCGGAAAACCCGCTACGGCCATTTATAAATTGACGAAGCCGTTAGCCCTCAAGCCCGGTGCATCCCTTGAGTTTTCCATCGCCCAAAACTACGGTGGAGGCCGCACAATTGGCCGCCCGCGCCTCTCGGCCATGAACGGTGATCCCGGCGCAACCAATCTTGCCGACAACATCGCTGCCATCCTTAAAAAGACCAAACGCTCCCGGCAGGAGACCAAACAATTGGCCGAATATTTTCAGAAAGAGAACCCGCTGCTGAAATCCACCGAGACGGAGCTAGCCGCCACCAATAAAAAAATCGCCGCCATCAAACCGCCAACCACCCTCGTGATGGTGGAAGAAGATAAACCGCGCGAAACCTTCATTATGCAGCGCGGCGAATACCTCAATCCCGGCGCCCAGGTCACTGCCACCACGCCGGGAATTTTACACGGCATGAGCGCCGACCTTCCACGCAACCGTCTCGGCTTTGCAAAATGGCTGGTGGCCCCGCAAAATCCGCTACTGAGTCGAGTCACCGTAAACCGCTGGTGGGCAGAAATCATGGGGCGTGGCATTGTTTCTAGTGAGGAGGATTTTGGCACCCAATCCGAACCCCCAACCCACCCAGCCCTGCTCGACTGGCTATCAGTAGAATTTATCGAACGCGGCTGGTCCATGCGCCGCATTCATAAACTCATTGTAATGAGCGCCACCTACCGACAATCCTCCCGCGTCACGCCTGCCACTCAAGCAGCTGATGCTCCCAACAAATGGCACGCCCGCACTCCACGCCTGCGAATGAGCGCAGAGATGGTTCGTGACAATGCCCTGACAATCTCCGGCCTGCTCAGCACCAAAATGCATGGCCCGCCCGTTTACCCGCCCCAACCCGGTGGCATTTGGCGTCACGTGGGCAGGAACGCGCCCAAATATGTGGCGGCCACGGATGAAGATCGTTTCCGCCGCGGCGTGTATGTCGTGTGGAGGCGCGGAGCACCCTATGTGAGCTTCACCAACTTTGATGCCCCGGACCGCGGAGCCTGCGTCGTCCGCCGCCCGCGCACCAACACCCCCCTGCAAGCGCTCACCCTTTTGAATGACGAAGCCTATGTGGAAATGGCCATGGCATTTGCGCATCGGATCACCGAAATAAACGAAGCCACCGTAGATTCCCGAATTCAATTTGCCTACCGAAGCGCCCTATCCCGTGAAGCTCGGGCGGCAGAAATAAATTACCTCAAACCACTTCTCACCCGACGACTCGTCTATTTTCAGAAGAACCCCAAGGCCGCCACCGATCTGGTCAATAACGTCAAAGGCTGGAAAGCCCCTCAAGGCGCGGACCCCGCTGAATTGGCCGCGTGGTTTTATCTGGCAAACATTCTACTGAACCTCGACGAAACCATCACCAAGAGCTGACATGAATGCCGCCCAACATTTTTACGCCCGCGAATCACGGCGCGAATTCCTCAAGTCCAGCGGCCTCGGGATTGGCGGACTGGGCTTGGGTAGTGTCCTGAATCAAAATCTCTTTGCCGATCATGCCGCCACCCGCCGGCCACACTTTCGCCCGCGCGCCAAGCACGTCATTTACCTCCACATGGTTGGCGCGCCATCACAGCTTGATTTGTTTTCGCACAAACCGGAGCTGACCAAGCGCAACGGCGAGAAATGCCCGGACCACATGTTTAAAGGCAAACGCCTCGCATTCATCAGGCAACACCCACTACTGCTCGGCAGCCGGTTTCAATTCAATCGACACGGCCAAGGCGGACTCGCCCTCTGCGAACACCTCCCGCAACTCGGCACCGTGGCCGATGAACTATGTTTGGTGCAATCAATTCGCACTGAACATTTCAACCACGCCCCGGCACAGCTCTTCATGCACACGGGTTTTGGCCGCTTTGGCCGGCCGGGAATTGGTTCATGGATCAATTACGGTTTGGGATCGGAAAATAACGATCTGCCCGGATATGT
This sequence comes from uncultured Verrucomicrobiales bacterium, assembly GCA_913042895.1. Taxonomy (GTDB): domain Bacteria; phylum Verrucomicrobiota; class Verrucomicrobiia; order Limisphaerales; family UBA1100; genus UBA1100. The sequence goes on from CAJWMQ010000187.1 coordinate 4,011, forward strand.
GGTGATGATTACCGGCAGCGTCGCCGGCGCCGGCAACAGTCTCTGGGGAAGCGGTTTTCTGCCCACTGTCCACCAAGGCATCGAGTTCCGCAGTAACGGCGATCCGGTCCTGTTCCTCTCCAACCCCAAGGGCATTGGCCGGGATGATCGCCGTGAAATTGTCGACGGCATCAATTTCCTAAACCGCCAATCGTTTGACGCCGTCGGCGATCCCGAAATCAATACGCGCATCGCTCAATACGAAATGGCCTTTCGCATGCAGGCCAGCGTTCCGGAATTGATGGATACCTCAACTGAATCCGCCGACACCCACACGATGTACGGCACCCAACCTGGCAAATCCAGCTTCGCTAACAATTGCCTATTGGCGCGGCGCCTCGTGGAGCGCGGCGTTCGTTTTGTGCAACTGTTCGACCAAGGCTGGGATCACCACAGCGGCGTGTTCAATTCTATCCCGCGCAAGGCAAAGCAAATTGACCAACCCGTGGCTGCCCTCATCAAAGATCTAAAGCAACGCGGATTGCTAGATGAAACACTCATCATTCTGGGAGCTGAATTCGGCCGTACTCCCATGCTACAAGGCAACAGCAACAACGGGGCTGCCGGCAACGTGGGCCGCGATCACCACAAGGAGGGATTTTCCATGATGCTCGCCGGCGGCGGCGTGAAAGGCGGCATCACCTATGGCGACACCGATGAGCTAGGATACCAAGCCATAGATCACCCTATGCATCTGCATGACATGAACGCCACCATCCTCCACCTACTTGGCATCGATCACGAGAAGTTGACCTACAAGTACCAAGGCCGGGACTTCCGCCTTACGGACGTCCACGGCCACGTACAGGACGGAATTATCGCCTGAAGTTCGGATTCGGCGTCGGCCGCGCGGAAAAGGAGTTAAACCGCTGGGGACTGTAATAGCCACCCATACTGTTAAACGGGCGAATTTTTTGCTTCTGCATCATTTCACCGCCTGCATCACCATCAGGATAGTCGCCCCCAGTCCCCTGACCACCAGGACCTTGACCTCCAGGACCTTGACCTCCACCACCCTGCTGACCACCACCTTGGCCTTGGCCGCCCCCACCACCCAGTTGAGGTGTTTGGATACCCAACTGCGCCAGAGAACGAGTGTTTAAATTCAGCGTAAAGGTCCGAGTCACAGTGTTGGCAAACTGCGGATCCTGTTGAAAGAACATGACTCCATGGTCCATTACCACATATTGGATCGGGT
>CAJWMQ010000188.1 GCA_913042895.1 uncultured Verrucomicrobiales bacterium
GCCATTGCCGTAATCCCACATCCAGTGCCAGTCGTAATGAAGGCGTTCACGGGTGAGGGGTCTCTTGGGGGCCGGGCCGAGCCAGAGATCGTAATCCACCTCGCGCGGCACATCCTTTGTACTCGGGATATCACCGATGCTGCCGCGGCGCTTGTAGCAAAGACCACGGGAGACCTTGATCTTACCGAGGTTGCCGGCCTGCACCCATTGCACGGCATCCTGAATGCACTTGGAGCTGCGAGCTTGTGTGCCGGTTTGGACAATCTTTTTGTACTTCCGGGCGGCGTTCACCAGCTGGCGGCCTTCCCACACGTTGTGGCTCACGGGCTTCTCCACGTAAACATCCTTGCCGGCCTGGACAGCCCAGATGGCGGCGAGGCTGTGCCAGTGGTTCGGGGTGGCCACAGTTACCACGTCGAGTTCCTCCTTCTCAAGCATCACGCGGATGTCCTGATAGCCAGTAACTTTGTGTTTGGCTGCGCCGGCTTCGAGCACTTTTTTGTCGACATCACACAGGGCGGTGAGCTTCACGCCTTGTTCGCGCTGTTGCATGCCTTTGATGGAACCAATGTGGCTGTTGCCGCGGCCACGAAAGCCGATGGTGGCGCAACGCAGCGTTTCGTTGGCACCCTTCACCTGAGCCCAGCTCTTGGCAGTCCAGGCCACCGTGGTACCGGCGTATAGGGAGGTTTTGAGAAAGTTACGACGTGTTTGTTTGTTCATAATGAATGTGGGTTGAGGTTAAGGTTTTTTTGGGGCGGCGGCAACCCATTCGCGGTATTGCGCCTCGATTTTCTTGGCGTCGCCCTTGCCCGCATGCCAGTAGAGGCGGTAGCGAAAGGTGAGCGATTGGCCCTTCTTCAGGATGTAATTGCCTGCGGTCTTGTCGGGCAACCGTTCGAAGTGGCGTTTGCCAAAAATATTTGCGCTGCACAGGCCGTAGGATCGAGCATGCCAGTTGGTGGGGTGGCGCGGGTTTTCCGGATGATCAAACATGGCAATACCCAGCAAATTGCCCTTTACCTTGCCAGAGTAGGAAATCCACTTGGCGCGTTTGCCCCAGCAATCGCCGCCGGTGTGGCCTTCGCTGTTGAGCATGTAACCCTCGGCCTCCACTTTGGCCGTACCGTGCGGGGAAACACACATGGTATCCGGAACGCGGAATCCCATACCGGCGTCCTTTTCATCCTGCAACACAATATCGCCCTCGGAAGCTTTAATCGTGATAGCATAGTCAATGAACCGGCCTGATTCGGTGGTGACAAAACCAATCTTGCGAAAATCCGTGGCGACAGTTTTGCCCGTTTTGCTCACCCATTTGGTTTTGGAATAAATCCGACTATCCTTGGTGGCCTCAATGTCGTAGGTGACCTGTTTGCCGCTGTTGGCGTTTTCGCCCCAGAAATCATGCACCGTGCCGTCGGTACTTTTCACATGGCGATGTCCCCAGAACACACTGCGATGATGTACGTGATCGTCCGATTCGCCGGGCAAAGCTTTCTCCATCGGGAACCGGCGTGTCATGCCCGTGCCATCAATCCAGCGTACGGGATAGAGGGCTGGTTTGGGCACCCCGCGAAAATGGTAGCTCGTGAACAGGTCGTCGCCGATCTTTACATCAATGCGGCCATCGGCGGGAGTGAGGGTGATGCCATCGGCCAGCAAAGAAATGCCGGGCAAAGCCGAGGCCAAACAGAGGAATCGCAACAAGCGTTTCATGGCGTGCTGGAATGCTAGACTTCGCCCCGCACCGGTCAACTTTAATTCCTCACCCTTTCGGCGTGAGTAGTACGTCGGTATGCACCCAGCCTTGGCGTCCAGTGACATCCCGTGCCAAGAACCAATCCTGATGGCGCCGGCTAACCTGCACTTCCGTGCCGTCAAACCATTTGAATTGATCAGGCGATTGTTCCACTGGCCCGAACCGAACCCCCGTCTCACTGCTGATCACGCCCCAATCGTTATTGGCTTCGCTCTTCCAAGCCAGTAGGGCAACGGCCATCAGGGCCAGAGCCAAGACCCCGAGAATGGGCCGGAACACTGCCGCCTTGGGGCGCGCCTCCGGCCGCCAATAAATCAGGGCCAGCCAAAGTAGCCAGCCGGTGAGGAGCGGCGCGGCCAGTAGCGCCCATTCGTCGGCATTGAGAAAACCGGTGAGCCGGTGCCAAGTGCCGGCCTTCGGCGGGGTACCGTTGTGGACTTCGTCGCGGGCGATCTGGAGGTTTTGGGTGATATCCGAATCACGCGGTTTCAGGGTTTGTGCAATTCGCAAATGATAAATGGCCCGGCCCAAATGACCGTTGTGCAGCGCGGCAGTGGCGAGATTGAAATGAAGCGGTGGCGAAACATGGCCGCTCTCAAGCTGGACCGAGTAATGATCCCAAGCTTCTGCAAACCTTCCCTCATCAAAGGCTTGGTTACCCTGTTCGAAAGGGGATAACGTCCGGTCCTCGGCCCACGCCAACAGGCTGCTCAGGCACAGGATGAGACCGAGCCACTTCATTTCAGGGCACGGAGGACACAGTTCAGGTCGTTGAGCGCCGCATCCACATCGAGCGCGGCAATGGCGCCGCTAAATCGGGTGACTTCCTCCTGCTCCAGTAAACGGGCCAGCGCGGTCTGCGCTTCCTCGGGGATATCCAGCGGCGCGGTGAGCATGGAATTGGCAGTGAGCCCGGCGGCCGGTTGATTGATGGCAAGGCCGATTTGCTCGCGCAAGATCAACTGCACGCCTTCATAAAACTCAGCGGGATTTTTCCGGCTGGCATCGGACTGCAGTTGGCGCAGGGTATTACGGGTGAGGCGGCGCACATGATGGCGGCGCACGGCTTCCGGGTGGGCCTCATAATATTCAACCCGCTGCCGCCAGCCGAAGGCCAAGAGAAACGCTAGCAAGCTCACGCCGGGAATGGCCAGAAACCAGGGGCGGGCGATCAAGGGCGGCTGCATTTGGGCCAAACGCCCCGGGGAATGGCGGATGGTTTGGATGGCTGGCGTATCATCAGCCGGGGTCAGTCCATTTAGGCCCGGCGGATCACCACGCGGATTGGGTGGCGGTGTGCTGCCGGTGATTTTCACCGGCGTAGGCGGCGCGGTCAGGGTGACATATTGTTCGGTATCCGGATCAAAAAAGCTGAACTGCAGGGCTGGCACATGGGTGATCTGCGGATCGGTGGGGATGATCATTCGTTTGAATTGCTTGCGGGAACTGAGGTGGCGTAGGTCAGTATATTCGACTTCGCTGGTGGCCGGGTGTGTTTTGAATCCCTGCCACGCAGTCGGCTCGGGCACGGGCGTGTTGTCCAGCGTGCCCTTACCCGCGAGGCTGATGCGCAGCTCCATGGGGTCGCCCACTTGAGCACGATTGGTTTCCACGGTGGCGGTCATTTGGTATTGCCCCACCGCGCCGGTGAAATGTTTCGGTTGCCCGTTGGTGGGTAAGGGTAACACGTCAATCGGAATGGGGTCGCTGGTGAGATGCAGGTTGCGTTGCCGGCCAAATACATCCTGCCGGTAATCCATGACGATGACGTCCAGCTCGAAGATTAGGTTCAGCTTTCCGGGCTTCATGGCCACGGCGCCGGTCTCAAATAAAAACACGTTTTGGTAGAGTATCCCATTGAGGGAACGCGCGCTGGCTTGGCGGTACTCTGGCCGGATACGTGTGAAGCGGATGCCCTCGGTTACCAGTTGGGGCACGGGTAAGTGGGATTGTCGAAGGCCTTGGGCGAGCAGTTCCATGGAAACAGGAAAAACCTGACCGGCGTACACCTTAGTGGCGGTGGTGTGTACGCGCAACAAAGCGGGGGGGGGGGTCTTTGCGATGTTCTTGGGGGTGTTGTTGCCGTCTGCATCGAGCACAGTAAGGATAATGGCGTCGCTGCGGATTTCCCGGTTGCCAATCATGGCCTTGAAAGCCGGAACAGCGAATCGGCCGGCGACCCGGGGGGTGACCTGATAGGTGAACGTGGTGGATTCACGAGTAACGCCGCCCACGATGTCGATGGATTTTGTGCTGTTGACAAACGACAGGGCCAAATTACGGGCGGCGGCGGTTTGCTCCACCGTGGTGGCAATGCCGCCTTCGCAAACGAGGGTGAGGGTGGCGCTCTTACCGAGATTGACCGTGGCTGGTTTCAGCGTCGCGGTGAGGGTGGCCGCATAAGCGCCGGAGGCTAAGGCCAGAAAACTGAGGAGGAGCCGGGCCATTACCAATCTTTCTTTGGCCGGCGAATGCGTAGGCCTGGTTGGCCTTTCTTAGCTTCGATGGCGCTCAGGGGTTTCTCGTCGGTTTTCAGGGCGTCGAGCAATCGTTCGGCTTGGCGGAGCGTTTCGAGTAATTCGGGAGGCAGATCGCCTTCGTCGCGATCTTCATCGGTGGGTTGGTCGCCCTGTTGATCGCCGGGTTCGTTATTGGGATTGTTCGGGTCGCCCTCACCGTTTTTGGGATCCTGGCTGTCGCCTTGTTGGCCGTTGTTGGGGTTTTGTTCCGGTTCTTCGCCTTCGCCCTGATTGTCCTCGGGCGGGGTGGCTTCCACGCGAATCCATTGGGTGCCGTCAAATACCTCGGCCCAGGCGTGGGCGTCGGTTTTCTCATTGGTCCAGCTTTCCGTTTTGTCATCCCACTCGCCACCGGCAAATCCACATACAATGCGGGCAGGATGGCCGGCGGCCCGTGCTAGCAGAGTGTAGCTGTAGGCGAAATATTCGCAATGGCCAGCTTCCTCGGTGAGCATCCAGCGAACGACCGGATCGTTTTGCTTATCCTCGGGGATGCGTGTTTGGCGGGTGTACTTATGATGCGTGTGGAGCCAGGTGATGATTTTTTCGTTCAGCTCGCCCAACGGCAGTTCCTCGTCGCCGGTGATTTTCTCTAATACCCCAAGGAGCTGGCTGATTTCCGTGGGACTGAGATTGAGCTGCAGGGTGGTGAAGGGATAGGCGTCTTCGCGTGACGTGGTGAAGTCGTTTTGGGCGTCCGGCTGCAGGGGTGCGTCGAGCGGGCCGGCGGCGAGGCGGGCATTATCCGTGGGATCGGTGATGGTGTACTCCACGGCGTGCGTGGGCACATCTGGCAGGCGTGCCTGAAAGGCAGCGGGGTTGTAACGCCAGGATGTGTTTTCCACTTGGGCATTGGCGAATGGGCCATTCATAGGCAGAAATTCGCTGAAGAGCGGCTCGAAGCGAAACCGCCACGTGCCGGAGAGCACGGGCTCGGCTGGCGGG
>CAJWMQ010000189.1 GCA_913042895.1 uncultured Verrucomicrobiales bacterium
CGTCTTGAGGTCACGCCGCCATTTGGCCAAAAAGTTTTTCAGGTTCTTGCCGTAGTTGGGCATGTACTCCTGGTTGAACATGTCGTTCTCACCCTGATGCCACATGAACCCTTCGAGGCGATATTTGATCTGTTGCTGATCCAGATCCACCAAGGCTTTGCGAATGGTCTCCAGCGCGAGCGGGTACATCTTGAATCCGATTGATTCATCGGGATTCCAATCACCGCCCAGATGCGTGCCGCCGGCCGCCACCTTGATGATGGCAATGGGTGCTTTGATGTGGCGCGTCACCTTGCGGGCAAAACTCAGCTCCGGTCCGACGATGTCGTTGACCGGTGCCAACGCCTCCCAGCCTTCCGAACGTGTTTTGTTTTCACGGCCGAGACAGTAAACAAACTTCACCTTTTCCTGTGCCGCCTCCAAGCCGGAATACGGCGGGAAGTGTTTAATATCATGCACTTTGGAATCCGATCCTACCATGTTCGATTGACCGGCGAAGATAAACACGCGCAGAGTTTTGTGATCGTCATTGGTTTGGGCCCGGGCAAAAGGTAGACAAAACAGCAGGGCGCACAGAATCGGGATGGTGGTTTTCATGGGAAATGTTCACCGCACTCTGGCCGTTTCTGTGGCGGAGTGAAAGCAAATGCTCACGCGGTGGGGCAGAGAATAATGAATGGGGCAAGTGCCACCTCGCTCCTGTTTGTAGGTTTCCTCCGCGGGCGGCTACTTCAGTGTTTGTTTAAAGAACGCGTCGGTGCGTTGGATCATTTGGTTGAACCACATTTGTCGGCCGATGAAGGCGTGGGGAGCGTCGGGGATGATGGTGAGGTCGGACTGAAGGCCGAGCTGTTGCATGCGTTGGCGGAAGGCAGTGGCGTGCGTGCTGGGATCGTCGTTCTGGCCGGTGATGAGCCAGACGGGCGGGTCGGCCTTGTCGAGATGATGCAGGGGCGAGGCGAGGCGGTAAGTGGCGGGTTGGTCGGCCAAGGCGCCACCCAGAAATTGCCGCCAGATTTTGCCGCGCGCTTCGATGGCTGAAATTTCTCGCGTGCGATCGGAGAGCAGATCGGTCTGCGCGCCCATGGGCACGGCGGCTTGAATGGTGCTACTGAACTGGGCATGGCCGCCGTTGCCCTCAAGTTCCTTGACGTTACCGGATGTGGCGAGCAGGGCGGTGAGATGGCCGCCGGCCGAGAGACCGATGGCACCGATTTGATCCGGATTGATGCCGTAGGTTTTGGCATTGGCACGGAGGAATCGGACTGCGGCTTTGCAGTCATGAATTTGCGCGGGGAACGGCGCTTCGCCGCTGAGCCGGTAGGAGATGGTGGCCGCCACGTAACCGCGTGCGGCGAGCGCCTGCGCGATCTTGGCGTGGCTGGTCCGGTCGCCTTTGGCCCAGCCGCCGCCGTGGATGCACACCAGCGCGGGCAGGGCGCCCCATTCGCCTTTGGGCCGGTAGATATCCATCTCCAAAGTGCGATCGTCGTAGCGCGCGTAGGTGACCTCCTGTCGGGTGTTGAGTTGATTCAGCGTACTGCGTGGGATCTCCGTGCGTCCATCCAGGCGGACGGCAACTTCGCCGGCCGGCCGAGCGTCAGTGCGCATTTCGTGTTGGAACAAAATCGACATGCCACGCAGTTTACGGGCAATTTCACGGTTGCGAACTAGCTTGGTTTCGCCCGGATCTGTTGCGAGGTCGTACAATTGTAGGCTGGGGTTGAGGTAGAGCTTCCAATTGCGCCAGCGCACAGCCGATAGTGCTCCCTGACTGCCATGGTAAAAGAAGGCCTCCAGATATTCGTGGCGCTGGATGAGGGCAGCCCATTCGCCGGGCGGATTCCAGGTGCGGCGCAGCGGCACGGCGGCATTGATGGTTTTTTTCTGGGCTGGTCCGGGGACGAATGTGGATTCGCCCTGAAGCACGGGCACAAGGTCGCGGCCGTCAATTACACGGCCTTCGGGCACCTTGATCCCGGCGAAGGTGGCCAGTGTGGGATACCAATCCATCGCGCGGGTGAGCGCACGAGAAGCGGTGTCGCCCTTGACGCCGAGGCCGGGGCCCCACGCGATGGCCGGCACGCGGATGCCTGCCTCGTAAGTTGAGAGCTTGCGGCCTTGCAGCTTTTGGTTTGGTGTACGGCCAGGCCCACGGCCGTTGTCCGAGGAATAGATGACGAGGGTGTTGTCATCGATTTTATTCTTTTTCAGCGCATCCATAATGCGGCCGACATTATGGTCCAGCTCCTGAATCGCGTCACCGTATTCGCCCCAATTGGATTTGCCTTTGAAGGGTTCGCTGACTCCGAGCGGGACGTGCAGCATGGTGTGCGGCAGGTAGAGAAAGAATGGGCGCTCCTTGTTGGCGTCGATGAACTTCACGGCCTCATCGGTGTATAGGCGTGTGAGCTCGGCGGGGTTGGCGGGGCGCTTGATGACCTTGCCGTTGCGGATCAGCGGCACGCCGCCTTGTTTCTCGAAATAGCCGATCTCCACCGGATCTAAGTTGTGCAGCAGCCCGTAATAATGATCGAATCCCTGATTGCGCGGCAGGAACGGTTCGTGAAAGCCGAGGTGCCATTTGCCGATGCAGGCGGTGGCGTAGCCGTTGGCCTTGAGTAACTCGGCGAGGGTCAGTTCGTTGGGATGAATGCCGGTGGCCGAATCGGCGCGGTGCACCCAGATGTGATTGCCCACCCGGCGCGGATAACACCCGGTGAGCAGACCTGCGCGCGAGGGGCTGCAAATTGGGGCGGCCGCGTAATAATCGGTAAAACGCATACCCTCCTTCGCTATCGAATCAATCCGCGGTGTCTTGATCTCCGTTGCCCCATAACAACCGAGATCGTAATAGCCCTGATCATCAATGAGGATGAAAATGATGTTTGGTTGCGTCGGCTTGGCCGCCGCGTTGAAGCTCAGGAACAACGCGCAAATAATGGTGAAGACAATTTTCATTGGGAAACGGTGCAGAGAATTTGGCGTGTTTTGCCAAGGAGGGGAAGCAAATGGTTCAGTTGGGTGGAGACGACTTGGGGCAAGGTGAAAACTTGCCTTCCGGGGGGCGAGTTCCACCTAGCCCCTTCAATTCCTCTCTGCTGCCCTGATCTATTTCTTGTCCTTCAACGTCAGCAGGTACGCCATCACATCAGCAAGTTCCTGATCGTTGAGGATGATGTTCATGGGGGGCATGGGGCTGGCACCGAGTTTGTCGAAGCCTTCGGCCAATTCAGCAGTGGGGTTGACGAGGGCGCGGTGGATGTAGTCCGCGTCCTTGCGGCTGGCAATGCCGTCGAGCGCGGGGCCAATGATGCCGCCCTTGTCACCAACCTTATGGCAGCGGATGCAGCCGGCGACGAGATGGGTGTCGAAAATCTTTTTGCCGGCCAAGGCAGTGCCCTTGACCGGATCCTTGCCCTTCTCCTTGTAGATGGGCTGGATTTCGACGAGCGAAACATCGTCCCACCACGCGGTGCCAGTGCTTTGGCCCCAGCCGCCGAAGAGGCAGTTCACAGTCACCTCGCGGTCTTGCTCGCTCTTAAATTCCACTTTCACCTCGGTCCATTGATCGGCGGTCTGACGGACGCCCTTGGTCTTGGCGGCGTGTTGCAGTTCGTGCACTCCCAGAAGCGCGCCGTTGCCGGTACCCTGCAAATTCTCGGTGCGCACCCAGCCGCTGAGGATATAGTTGCGGCCGCCCTTGAGGCGTACGCGGGCAAACAGGCTGGAGTCGTGCCGTGTCTCGGCACTGATGCGCAGGGAATGCTTGCCAGTGCGCACGTATTCCTTGCGGGTCTCAACCGTGTGCTTGAGGTCGGGACGGCGCGCGCTGTAGGTGCGTGTCGCCCAGTCGCTCGGCAGTTTGTTGTCGCCCATTTTTTCAAACGAGGCATTGGGCAGCATATTGGCGCTGGGCTTGTACCCGATCACATTTAACTCCGCGGCGCCGGTGGCGGCGAGGGCCGCGCGGAGCCATTCATCCTTGGCATTCTCGGGCTGTTGCATGAGGAGCGACGCGGTCTTGCGATGCGTGTTGTTCTTGGGCAACGACGCCAGCGCGGTGAACGCGGTGCGGCGTACATGCAGATCCTTGTCGGCCAACGTGGCGCTGTCGTAGAGCAGCTCGGTTGCGGTTTGGTCCGTGCCAAGAGCGCGCAGGGCATTGCGGCGCAGAGCGGGGTCGGTAGCGATCAGCGCGGTGCGATGGGTCTTGCGATCGAGTTTGCCGAGTCCTTCGAGCGCCCATAGCGAGTGGAGGGCGGCATGGCCGCCGGTCTTGAGTTTGGCCTGTAGAGCAGGCACGGCGTCCGTGCGTTGTTGATCGACGAGCAACCGCTGGGCGGTTAGGCGCCAGAACAGATTGTCGTGACCAAGCGCGCTGATAAGGTCGGCAGTGGCCTTGAGCGTCGGCTGTTTGGGGGCGTGACCGCGATGGACGACGCGGTAGATGCGGCCGTGTTGCCGATCGCGGTTAGGGTTGATGTGGGCGTTGCCTCGGCCGTTGCGGGCCGCGTAACCGCCGCGCCCGACACTCGGGGTGGGGTTGTGCTGGATAATGAAGTTGTACCAGTCAGCGATCCAGAGATGCCCGTCCGGGCCGACTTCGGCGACGACCGGCGAGAACCATTCGTCCGCACTGGCCACGAAGCTGAAGCCGTTTTTGGCGACGTAACCGGCACCGCTTTTCTCCATGCGATAGGTGCCAAGCAGGTTGCCGGTCGGGGCGCAGACGAAGGCGGTGCGGTTGCGGTACTTTTCCGGGAACGCCGCCGATGTGGCGAACGCGTGTCCGCAGCCGGCGGTGTAGGCGTTGAAGGCATCGACCTGCCGGATGTTCGGTGTGATTGGGAAAAAGCGCGGGGTGTCGGCAATCATCTGCGCGCTGGCGATCTGGTTCAGCAAGCCATCGCCATAGCGCGCCACCCAGCCGGGCGAGGTGGTGAAGGGATCGTCGAAGCCATAGGGCTGGCCGGCATACATGGCGGCCGAAATCGGGATGGCGTTCATCGCCTGGCTGCCGCCTGCGACCACTGCGGCGTCGCGCAGGGCCATCTCATCGGCGACCGCACGGGCCACCGCGGGGCGCTCCAGCAGGCGCTCGCGACCGTCCGCGCGGGTGAGCCGCTCGAGCTCCGCACCCTCCCGGTCACGCCCTTCCTCTGGCAGATCGCGCTCGGCCCCTATCTGCCGCGCCGGGCGCTTCAGGTCGCGCA
>CAJWMQ010000190.1 GCA_913042895.1 uncultured Verrucomicrobiales bacterium
ATACACATCGTCACCGAGCTTTACGCGCATGCCGCCAATCAGGTCGGCGTTCTCGGAAAATTCCACTTCCACGTCGGCGCCCTTCAGGCGACCAAGGCTGGCGCGCACTTCATGCTGCTGCGCATCGCTCAAGGCCACTGCGCTTTCCACGCGGGCCGAGCGATTGTTTACATCCAACTTCACCAACCGCTGCAGCTCCTGCAAGGTGCCGAAGTACCCGCGCGGTTTCTTTTCAATCAACAACGCTACCGCCTGCCGCACACGCGCCTCGTCCAGCGCGCTATCCACCTGACAACTCTGAAAGAGCTGCTTGGCGTCACGACGGGATTGCTTGCTGCCTTTCATGAAATTAAGCGGCCAATTCCTTGTTGGTCTCGTCGATCAGACGCTGCTGATCCTCATCGCTCAACACCTTACCACTGACCTTGGCCGTGGTCTCCACCACCAAACGGCCAATTTCGGCCTTGAGCTCAGCCATCATCGCGTCGCGATCAGCCTCACTGGCCTCGCGCGCCTTGGCAATAATCTCCTCGGCCTGCTTGATGGCCTTCTGGTTCTCCGTCTCGGTCACCTTGGAGGCAGCCTCGCGGGCTTCCTTGATTAACTGTTTGGCGTCGTCGTTGGCTTGGCTCAGAATCTCATCCTTCTTGGCCTGTGCCTCTGCCAACTCGGTCTTAATCTTTTCCGCATTCTCCATGCTTTCGGCAATGCGCTGCTTACGGTCTTCCAGCACTTGCAGTACCGGACCGTAGGCAAATTTCTTCAACGCAAACGCCACGATGAGAAAGGCGATGCACTGCGAGATAAAGAGCGGCCAGTTGACGCCGAAGGTCTTGACGATTTCATCCACTCGCCCACCCCCGCCGGCGTCTGCCGCAAACAAGATCAAGTTTTCCATGTCTAAGTAAATTGGTTACCGGGCGGGGTATCCCCGCCCAGATAAAGGTTTATGCGCTCTATCCAAGGAAGATCGCAATAAACACAACACCTTCAGCCAACGCGGCGAAGATGATCGCCTGCGTCCGGATATCACCGGCGGCATCAGGGTTGCGGCCAGTGGCCTCAGCGGCTTTCATACCGATGATTCCCACACCCAGTGCGGAACCAATCGCGGCCAAGCCGACGTGCAATTTGCTGGCTACCGCCGGGGCGGCGGCGGCGGCGTCAGGGGCTGCTGCTGCTAACATTTCCAACATAATATTTCCTTTTGTTCAGTTGTTCCCAACGCCTCCACGGGTTGCCCATGGTCCGGCGTCGAAATTGTTCAGTGTGCGTGGTCGTCGTGCTTCTCACACATGAGAGCCGTGAACACCGCGCACAAAAGTGCAAAAACCAGTGCCTGCACTAACCCTACCAGAATCTCCAGCAGGTAAAACGGCAGCACGGCCAGCCAGCCAAAATACAGGCCGCCCATCGCCATCACCGTTTCCAAGATATTTTCACCGGCAAACACGTTGCCATAGAGACGAAAGGTTAATGCCACCGGGCGCACGCCGATGGACACCACTTCAATCAGTCCCACAAAAATAAAGACGATTACCAGGAACGTGCCAAGCAACCCGCCGCCGTGACCTTTCACCGAAAAAATGTGACCCACAAATCCACCCACTCCCTGCTCAGTCAGGCTCCAGTACAACCACAAGCCCATGAAAATGGTCGCCATGGCGAGCGTCATGTTCAAATCCGCGTTCATGCCGCGCATCAATGGTTCGGTGATATGTTCATTGTGGTGGCCCGGCGCTGCCCAGCCAATGGTGCCCAATCCGGGGATTAGGCCAAACCAGTTGGCAAATAAAATAAAGATAAAGGCGGTGGCCAAAAACCAGAAGGTGCGATGGATCATATGATCCCCTACCACGCTCCGGAAAAAGTCGTACAAGCCCTCCACCAAAAACTCTACGAAATTTTGAATGCCTTCCGGCACGAGCTTCACATTGCGGGTGGCCAGCTGAACGACGAAGATGATCCCAAGCGCCACAATCCAAGTCACCACCATAGAATTGGTGACTGGGAGCGGTCCAATTTTAAATAATTCCACCGCGTTTGGGGGCAGCGATCCCAGGAAAGGCAGACCCCCGCCCACCATCAACTCAGAAAACAAGGGGAATGCCTGAATCAAGTGCCCAGAAGTGCCCGAAGCCTCCTCGGCCACTAGACACGGCACGGCCATCATGAGAAACATGGCGGCCAGTATTCGCTTAAAATCCATTTTTACCCAAAAACACGCATAAAAACCGCCTATTGCGGCACTCAGCGCGGTTGAAATTAGGGCGTGTGAATTTTTTCACAAGCCTTTTTTCAGCTGAACATGAATTTTTTTTGTTTCGGCGGTTCACAACAGTAATTCAAGGCTCAACCGGCACCTCGGGAGCTTCGTTTGAGGCAATAATATATTGGCTCATCAAAGTTTTATCTATAGCCTGCTGGCATGCCTTCTAAGCCCAGTCAAAGTGCCGAAGATTATCTCGAGCGCATCCATGAATTGCTGGAAAGCAAGGGCACGGCGCATGTGGCCGATATTGCCCAATCGCTTGGGGTCGGGCAGCCGAGTGTCACCAGTATGGTGCAGAAGCTGGCGGATGAGGGGTATCTTCATTATGAGAAATACCGGGCGCTCACGTTGACCGATGCCGGCCGGGCGGTGGCGGAGCAAATCCGAGATCGGCATCACGTGTTGGCCGGGTTTTTTACGTTGTTCGAGTTGGACGCCGAAACGCAGGCACGCGATATTGAGGGAATTGAACACCATCTCAGTGTCGACACCCTTAAGACACTGGCCGATCTCACAATGTTTTTCAAGCAACACCCCGAAGTGCTGGCGCAGTTCAAGACCTCCCGTGCAGCCCAAACGGCTGGAGCTTCCAGGGGCAAATGATGCAGGCCGGCTCGTTCGATCACCTGCTCACGGTGGCACATGAGGAAATAGCCACCGCTCAGGACGAACTGCCCGAGGCCCTGCAGACCGGCGCGCGGTCTGTACCCGTCACCTTTGAACCCAGCCCGAATACCGGCTTTGTGGCAGACGGCATTGCGCCAGATACGCTGGGTTTGTTTCTGGGTGAATCGTTGGCCGACGGTCCAAGCAGTCATCCGCAGCCGACTCAAATCATTCTCTTTCTCGAAAACCTCTGGGAATTCGCCGGCACCGATGAGGCGGCGTATCGCGAGGAGATCCGCATCACCTACCTACACGAACTCGGCCATTATTTCGGCATGGACGAAGACGACCTGGAAGCCCGCGGTCTCGATTAGTTTAGGATTTTGGATTTTGGTTTTAAGATTTAGTTTCTCCGCATGAGCTGGATCGACATCAGCATTCCTGTTTGCGAAGGTATGGTGCATTGGCCCGGTGATCCCGGGTTCCAATCGCGCCTGCACAAAACCATTGGCGACGCCAACGGCAGTCCGTGCAATCTCACCCACATGAGCCTCAGCGCGCATACCGGTACGCACATGGATTCCCCGCGGCACTTCATCGATGGCGGCATCACCATGGAAGCCCTGCCGCTGGATGCCGTACTCGGACCCTGTCGGGTGATTGAAATTAATGACCAAACCGCCATCACGGCCGCCGAACTCGAACCGCAAAACCTGCAACGCGGCGAGCGTATCCTGTTCAAGACACGCAACTCCACGCGCAGCTGGCAAAGCGATGATTTTGATGAGGACTTCATTTACATAGCTCAGGATGGCGCAAGGCATATCACCGCCGCCGGCGTGCAGACGGTCGGCGTGGACTACCTCAGCGTGGGCGGCTTTAAGAAAGACGGCGTAGAAACACATGTGGAATTGCTCGGTGCCGAGGTATGGATCATCGAAGGCCTGAACCTTAGCGCCGTGGAGCCCGGGAACTATGAACTGGCTTGCTTACCCATGAAACTAATCGGCAGCGATGGGGCCCCCGCCCGAGCGGCGCTGCGACCAATCTAATATGCGGATCCTCATAATCGGTTGTGGCTACGTCGGCCTTCCCTTGGCGCAAACGTTGGCGCGTATGGGGCACCAGGTGCACGGTACCAGACGCAGCGAGTTTTCCGCCGCAGACGTGACGCCGCACGCGCTCGATGTCACGGACCGCAGTAGCTTTGATGCCATCCCCCGAGACTTTGATGTCATTTACTACACCCCATCTTCCTCACGCGGAGATGCTTTGGTGCACCAAGCTGTGTTTGTGGATGGCACCGCTCATCTTCTGAACTGGCTGGGAGATACTGCAACCCGATTAATTTTTACCAGCAGCACGAGTGTGTATCCGCAAACTGATGGCAACTGGGTTGACGAAACAGCCAACCACGATGGCGCTACCGGCACCGCCATTAACCTTTTACAGGCTGAAGCTTTATTTCAAGAGAGTCCCCAACTGGCGACCATCCTGCGAGTGGCCGGCATATACGGACCGGAGCGCGGCTACCTTTACCGTCAGTTTCTAAAAGATGAAGCCGTGATTACCCAAGGCGGCTCGCGCTGGATCAACATGATTCACCGGGATGATGTCGTCAGCGCTCTGGTTACTGCATTGAACATCCCTCCGGGCATTTATAATACGAGCGATGATGAGCCACTTACCCAACGCGCGTTCTTTGAGTGGTTGGCTGAGGAGCTGGACAAAACAGTGCCGCCAGAAGGCGAAGTGCAAAAACGCAAACGAGCGATGACCAACAAACGTGTGTGCAATGCCAAACTCAAGGCAACCAACTGGCAATTGAAATACCCGAACTTCCGGGAAGGCTACGGCGCATTGATCAGTGAAGAGCAGGGCGGGCACTAAGGCCTCGCCCTACCCGACACGGAACGAAATTCGCGCGATCATCTCCGAGCCAAACGCGTGCTGGAGGCGCTTCAGAATTTCATGGCGCCGATAGCGCACGATCTCGCTGAGCCACACGTTGCTGTCCACATTCACAAACAACGTGCCCTTGCGGATGCCCACCGGGGTGGCGTGTTCGGTGACCGTGGGGTCGATCAACTCCGTCCACACCTTGCTGATCTCCGCCTCGCTTTGGCGTTGCTTCAGTCCGAGCTTTTGCATCACCGCCGGCATGAGATCCGCCGTGGTGCGTGCGTGATTGAGTCGGGCCTTTTCCTGCTCAGTGAGATCAATGCCGCG
>CAJWMQ010000191.1 GCA_913042895.1 uncultured Verrucomicrobiales bacterium
CCGCCCGTCAGGCCGAGGACGCGGGGTTTCATTGGATGAACCCAAGATTTTCCGCGACGGCGAGCGTGGCGCGGGATTTGTTTAGTGTGTAAAAGTGAAGCCCTTCCACGCCGTTCTCGATCAAGTCCGCGCATTGACGGGTGGCGTACTCGATCCCAAAGGTGCTGACCGCCTCGTCGTCATCACCCAGTTCATCCAGGCGCGCAGTAATCTCCCGAGTGAGTTTAGAGCCGCACAATTCGGTGAAGCGCTGAATCTGACGGGCGCTCAATATCGGGATGATCCCAGCCACGATCGGCTGGTTCATGCCCCGTTCACGAAGATAATCCCGAAAGGCATAAAAGTCGGCATTATCAAAAAAGAGTTGGGTGATCACAAAATCGGCCCCACTATCTACCTTGGCTTTCAGGCGATCCCAATCCACTTCGCGCCCTTCTGTGCAGGCAATGTGTCCCTCTGGAAAGCCAGCCACGCCGATACTAAATTCATTCCGGGTATGAATGTGCTCCACCAATTCGTGGGAGTATTCAAAACCGCCTTCGGGCTTGGTAAAGGCTTCTCCGGATGGCGGGTCACCGCGCAGAGCGAGAATATTATCAATGCCACGCTGTTTGGCTTCATCCAACACCGCGCCAATATCGTTCCTCGTACTCCCCACGCAGGTGAGGTGAGCCATGGTTGGTACCTCGTGTTGCTTTTGGATGGCATCCACGATACCCAACGTCTTTTCGCGGGTACTGCCACCGGCACCGTAGGTCACAGAAAAAAATGCCGGATTCACCGCCTTGAGCCGCGGTACAATTTTCTCGACTAGCGACTGCTCACCTTGAGGTGTTTTGGCCGGGAAAAATTCGCAGGAAATTACTGGACGCCCTGCCTCGGTCGCTTCCTGAAGAATATCGCGAATGAATCGCATCGCCCGGATGCTGCACCAAAGCCGCGCGACATTCAAGACGCGTCAACCACCGATCCCACTCATCGTCCGGTCCGGTTGCTGAAATTGCGCCTGACCGATGCGATGCCCCGCCTCTTTGTGCAGCACAACCGCCTGCAACCATTTCGCCAGGTCCGCGTCACCAGCTCCATCCCGCATCTGTTTTTTTAGGTTATGTTCTTGGAGGCTAAATAAACAAGTACGCACATGGCCATCGGAGGTCATTCGAATGCGGTTGCACTGCCCACAAAATGGTTCACTTACCGGCATGATCAACCCCACCTCGCCGGCACCTTCCCGGAACCGCCAGCGCTTTGCGGTTGCCGCTGCGTGCTCGTCATTCAGCGGCTCCAGCTCGAACGCCTCCCGCAACTGCGTCAAGATCTCCCGGCCGGTTACCACATGATCCGCCTGCCATGCCCGGCCAGAATCGAGCGGCATAAATTCGATGAACCGCATCACCAACCCGTGTTTTCGGGCAAAACCTGCCATGGCCGGCACCTCATGATCGTTCAGGCCACGGATTACTACGGCATTCACCTTCACAGGATTCATCCCAAGTTTCTGAGCCAAATCAATCGCGCCAAGCAATTCCTCCAAGCCATCCCGGCCGGTCATCTTTTTAAAGTTACCGGTCTCCAATGAATCCAGACTGAAAGTCACCCGACGCAAACCCGCATCGCGGAGTGCCTGCGCATATTTTGCGAAGAGAAACCCATTGGTGGTCAATGCCAGATCTTCAATGCCCGGCAAGGCCGCAATGGATTCCACTAGGCGCGGCACATCCCGGCGCAAGAGCGGTTCACCTCCGGTCAAACGGATTTTACTTATCCCCAACCCGGAAGCCACCCGCACAACCCGGGTAATCTCTTCGTAGGTCAGGAAATGAGAACGCGGCTTCCACTCGTGCTGAATGGGCCGAGGCGCACCGGAAGAAGTGCGTTTATAAAAATTCGCTGCCTCTTCCGTCTCAGGGAGACAGTAGAGGCAGCGGAAATTGCAGCGATCGGTGATGCTAATGCGGAGGTCACGAATCTGTCGGCCATGCGCATCAGTCAATCGTGTCACGGGCTTATTCTGCAACGCGACAGGTAAGAGCGCAACCGCATTACTCGTCCGATGAGGTCGGAGCCGGTGTTTCTGCCGGCGGCACCGGGGCTGGAGCAGCAGGTGTTTTCGGGGCTGGCTCGCTTTCAGGAGTAGCTTCGGCCTCTGGCTCAATCACTTTGCCATTGATGATAACGCGACCATCACTGGTAAGTTCCACAGAAACGTTCTGTTTTTTCTGAGGCTGGGCATTTGAGACTTTCCCCTCCTGCCTCTTATTATCCCAATAAGCTGCATAAGCTGACCGAGTAGGCCGATGCTTAGCGTATATCCCGATACCACGGCGCATCCAATCCAAGCGCTTCGCCACGGCAATATCAGATTTTATACGCTTAACCTGAGCACTGAGAAACTCAATATCATTCATCTGTTTCACCAACTCAGCCTTCTCATCCTGAAGACGCAGAAGCTCCCCTTCCAAGAAGGTGCGATCGCCTTCGGAATCCTCCAGCTTTTGGTTGGTCTCAGCGATTTCCGTGTTGAGATTGGCGATCTTCACCTCCAACGAGCCTTTTTCCTGATTGAGCGTGTCATTCTTGGTCTCCAAAGCCGCAATCAACTCAACGCGCTGCTTGGTCTCGTCGGCCACCTTGGCCTGGAATTCTTTTAGTTCCGTGGTTTTGGCGGCCAACAAATCGGTTTGGGCCTTGAGGTCTGCCGCCGATTTCACCAGCTCTTCCTCGGCCTTCACCTTGGCAGTGTTCACTTCCTGCAGCTTGATTTCCACAGCACCCAAATCCTGAGCGTGCTGGAGCTTCAACGTATCCATCTCGGCGGTCTTCTGAGTAAGATTCATATCCAGCTGCGTGACCTTGGTCATCTCGGATTCCACCTCAGCATTCAACTCCACAATGCGCTTGTCTTGGGTTTGCACCGTTTCCTCCAGCTGTTGTCGTTGGGTATCGAGTTGATCGCGTTGAGTGCGATAATCGTCACGCTCAGCACGTGTAGCGTCACGCTCCTTTTGAATAGTGTTTCGCTCGGTCTCCAGCTTGGCATAAGCGTCGAGTTTACTTTGATTGCTGACGATCGAGAAAATACCGATTCCTGCGGTAATCGCCGCCAGCATCACAATGGCGATAGATTTTTTGTCCTTCATGGTGGGTCTTGATCTTGCCATGAGTTAATTGTGTGACACGCGAAACTTATTGAGCTCGTGTCAACAGATTGCTGTTAGATTACTCACAGGCTGTACGCAACTCTGCTTTTTGTATTGGCCCCGGGAACGCTTCCCGCCACACTCGCCGTGTGGACAACATGGATCTCCCCCAACAACGCATGCCGGAGACGGCCAACGAAATCGCTGCCGCCGTTTTCAGCGAATGCCTCATCACTCTAGTGCGCACTGCTGCCATGCTCCTAGGCAAGGTTACCGCCCCAGCGACCGGTGAACCGGTCAAGGATCTCGTCCGTGTTCAGTTGGTGATTCAACAACTTGAGTTGCTCGAAAAAAACGCCGCGAAACTCAGCTTGGACGAGCAACAACTCCTCAAGCAAAGCCTGCAGGAACTACGCATGGCCTACGTGAGTGCCGCCGGCCAGCGGCCTGAAGACGCCTTGGAGCAAGATGAGGCCCCAGCCGCAGAATCGACCGACACTCCGGAAGCTGATGGCAATCCAACCGAATCTTCCGCACCATCAACCTCCCCTGAAGCCACCGCCCCGGATCAATCTCAAGAGGAGGATGTAGAAGACGACGAAGACGAAGGCAGCCGCAAACGGTTCGTTAAGAAGTACGACTAGCGCCTAGTCCAAAAAAGTTTTTACCCGCGCCTGCTCTAGTAGGAGTTTCACGTAAGTTGGCAACTTTTCGTTCAGCTTCTTTTGGTACAAATGTTCCCGAATCTCGGCGCGCACTTCGCCGATTTTTTTTGCGCCAGCCGACTCAAGCTTCATCACGCGAATAATGTGGAAGCCGGTTTCCGATTCCACCAGCTCCGGCACATTGATACGCATGGAAAACACCCGTTCGGCGATCTTGGGATCGGCCACTGACCGGTAGAGTCGAAATTTACCGCCATCATTCTTGGTCGCCAAATCTTCGGAAAACTCCTTGGCCAACTGAGGGAAATTCACACCGGCCACGGCCTTAGCCTGCACCTTGGCGGCTGTCGCCTGCTTGGCCGCGCGTTCATCAGGGTTCAAACGCCGGCCCGTGGCCAAGTCCACCTTTGCCAGCAACACGTGCTCCACCTCGGCGTACTCAGGCGTTTTCCATAAGGCGAGATTTTCGTTATAAAATTCCAATACCTCCACTTCCTTCACCATGGTCTGTTGCTTGAGTTCGCGCTTGAGCACTTCCTGCGTCAAGGCCTGTTCCTGAAGAAATAAACGGTACGCATTGGTGCTCATGCCCATGCCCTCGATCTTGAGACTAAAGGCAGTAGCGGAGGCAAATTGCTCGCGTAGTATGGTATAATTATCCTTCGCCTGAATATACGCCTGGGCGCGATCTGCAGGATTCGCGCGAAGGGAGGTCACCTTGGCTAAGATAAGTTCTTCAAGGAGTTGTTTCTTAAAAAACGGCTCCATTGCCAAGGGCAAGTCCACTCCATTGACCGCCCGTGATAGGACGATGCGACGAAAAGCCCCGTCCAATTCGTCCTGCGTGATGTTAAACCCTAAACCACTGGCCACCACTTTAGTGGCCCCTGTAGCGGGCTCAATAAGAAATACGCTGCACAAAAGTGCTAAAAACAGGCGTCCGTGCCATTTCATGATTCGATTTTAAAACGAATTAAAGCGAAATCACCTTTACGTTGGTGATCTCTGAATCTTGGGCCACGTTGTCCAGCAAGGCTGCTGGGGGGGCGTGGTCCAGATTCAGCAGCATCAGTGCTTCGCCGCCCTCCTCGTCACGGTTCAGACTCATGTTGGCGATGTTCACCTGATGCTCACCCATCAAAGATCCAATGTAGCCCACCATCCCGGGTTTGTCGACGTTATTCATAAGGAACAACACGCCCTCAGCGGCGGCCTCCACGTTGCGGCCGTTGATGCGCACGATG
>CAJWMQ010000192.1 GCA_913042895.1 uncultured Verrucomicrobiales bacterium
CCAGTCCGGGTTCGCTGATATACTCTCGCCCCTTTTCCAATTGATGGGACAAAATTTATACCATAAAGTTTTTGATCGGCATTGTGTGGGGCAGTTGCCCTCAGGGCAGTATCAACTCTTCATTGGGTTGCATCTGATCCACGAGGTTACCTCGCCGCAGGCGTTTGCGATGATTCGTGAGCAGGAGCTTACGGTGCCATTTCCGGAGCGCACGTTTGCTACGGTTGATCACATTATCCCTACCGATACCGGTCAGCGCCAACGACCGTTGCAGGATCCATTGGCCGAGGAGATGCTCCAACACATCGAGCAAAATACCGCCGATCACGGTATCAACTTTTTTTCGCCGGAAAAGGGCGAGCAAGGTGTGGTTCATGTCGTTGGCCCCGAACGTGGGCTTACGCAGCCGGGCATGACGATTGCCTGCGGCGATTCACACACCTCCACGCACGGTGCGTTTGGCACGCTGGCGTTCGGTATTGGTACCAGCCAGGTCGCCGATGCGCTTGCCACACAAACGCTCGCGATGGCTAAGCTCAAGGTTCGCCGCATCAATTTCACCGGCAGCCTCAAGCCCGGTGTGTACGCCAAGGACGTGGCGCTCGCGTACATTCATCACCTTGGCGTGAATGGCGGCGTGGGCTACGCCTACGAATTCGGCGGCGATATCGTTGACAACATGACCATGGAAGAGCGCATGACTGTGTGCAACATGTCCATTGAGGGCGGCGCGCGTTGTGGTTATGTGAATCCCGACCAAACCACGTTCGATTATCTGAAGGGCCGCGACTACTGCCCCGAAGGCAAGGCATGGGAACGCGCCGTGGCCGACTGGCAATCCCTCGCCAGCGATGCCGATGCCGAGTACGACGATGTCATTGAGATCAAAGGCGAAGATATCGAGCCTTTCGTGACGTGGGGCATTACACCTGCCCAATCCGTCGGCGTGTCGCAAGATCTGCCGCAGGTGGATTCCTTCGCCGACTCCGATCAACTCGTCGTCCGCGAGGCTTATGAATACATGAGCTTCGAGGAAGGCCAACCCATCGTTGGTACGCCGGTCAACGTCGTCTTTATCGGCTCATGCACGAACGGCCGCTTGTCCGACCTGCGCGAGGCTGCTAAGTTTGTTAGAGGTAAAAAAGTAGCCGAAGGCGTGCGCGCCCTCGCCGTACCTGGCTCACAGGAAGTGGATCGAATCGCTAAAAACGAAGGTCTTGATAGGGTATTCAATGAAGCGGGTTTCCAGTGGCGTGAAGCCGGCTGTAGCATGTGTCTGGCGATGAATCCGGATCAGCTTTCCGGTAACGAAATCAGCGCCAGCACCTCGAATCGCAACTTCAAGGGCCGCCAAGGCTCCCCCACCGGCCGGACGCTATTGATGAGCCCCGCCATGGCCGCTGTCGCCGCAGTGGAAGGTAAAGTCACCGACGTACGTGAACATTTGGTAAACTAACATGGCAGGCGAAATCATTAGCCAAGTCACCGGCCCTGGCATCCCACTGCACGGCAACGACATCGATACTGACCGCATCATTCCCGCGCGGTTCCTCAAGTGCGTCACCTTCGACGGCATTGGCGAGCACGCCTTTGCTGACGACATCAAAGGCCTCGCCGGTAAGGGTGAAACCCATCCCTTTGCCGACGCCCGATTCGCCAACGGCGCTATCCTTGTCGCCAACAAGAACTTTGGCTGCGGCTCCAGTCGTGAGCACGCCCCCCAATCCCTCAAACGCTGGGGTATCCGCGCGATCATCGCCGAGAGCTACAGCGAAATCTTCCACGGCAACTGCGTCTCCCTGGCCGTTCCGTGCTTCACCGCCGATCACGCCACCTGCGCCAAGTTGCAGGACGCCATCGAAGCCGATCCCGCCGCCGAACTTTCCATCGACGTTGCCGCTGCCACCATCGCCGCCGGCGGCGAAACCATTTCATTGGAAATCCAACCCGGCGCCCAAGGCCAATACCTCGACGGCTCCTGGGACGCCCGCGCCGGTCTCCTCGAAAACCTCGGAGCTGCCAAAACCGTCGCCGAAAAACTCCCGTACGTTTCCAATTACGCGTAATGCGCATTTATCACAATCCTCGGTGCTCCAAAAGCCGGGAGGTAAGGCAACTCTGCGAGGATGCCGGAGTGGAACTGGAGATTGTGGAATACCTAAAGACGCCACCGGATGAGGTGGAACTAAAGGAATTGCTAGTTAAACTGGGATTGAGAGCTCATGAGGTCATTCGTACCAAGGAAGAGGTTTATTCCCAACTCGAACTCTCTCCGGATTCCAATGAAGAGGAACTACTCGCGGCCATCATAAAATATCCAATCCTGCTGGAGCGCCCAATTGTGGTTAAAGGTAAGCAGGCAGTGATTGGTCGGCCGCCCGAGAACGTTAAGCAACTGCTATGAGATGAACCACAAGTTTTTATGTTTAGCTGAAAACTTGCTCCTATCTCATTGAACGTTCACAATGACCTCCTCCATGAGGTACTTGTTGTTCTGTTTCCTATTGCTGTTTCCGGCAAATCCTATTTTTTCAAAAGATAAGCCAAACATCCTTTGGTTGATTACCGATAACTGTAATTTGGATTTTGGATGCTTCGGCCGGCAAGGGGTGCACACGCCTAATCTGGATAAACTGGCGACGGAGGGGGTACGATACACGCGGGTATTTGCGACAGCACCGGTTTGTGCCCCCAGCCGTTCGGCTTTCATGACCGGCATGTATCAGACCTCGGTCAACCTGCATCACTTTCCTGATCACCGGGATGATGGCTTTAGGCTCCCTGAAGGCGTGCAGCCATTAACCCACCGGTTAAAGGGTGCGGGTTATCTTACCGGCTCGATCAAAAAAATGGGCGATCAAGTCGTGGGCTCTGGTAAGCTCGATCTTAATTTTGTGAATGAAGGCAAAATTTTTGAGAGTACCAACTGGGATGAAATCAAAAAGGGTAAGCCCTTCTTTTTACAGGTGAACACGCCGGAAGCGGAGTACGATATTTACGATTTTCGCACGAACCGCCCCGAGCGCATCAAGTGGTGGGGCGAGGAGGAGCACGTGCAATATGCCAAGCCGGATTCAGTCGTGCCGCCGCCGTATTTTCCCAAGCACAAAACCTCCAACGAGGAATGGGCACGCTACCTGAACTCCGTATCCAACATGGATCGCCGCGTGGGTATTGTTTTGGCGGAACTGGAAAAGGAGAAGCTGCTCGACGACACGATCATCATTGTCTTCGGCGACAACGGTCGTGTTGATCATCGCAGCATCCATTGGGTGTACGACACCGGTCTGCACGTGCCGATGATCATCAAGTGGCCCAAGAATTATCCCGCGCCCGAAGGCTTCAAGCCCGGTACGGTGAATGAAGAAGTGATCAGCCTGCTCGACCTCACCGCCACCACGCTTGCACTTGCCGGCGTGCCGCGGCCGTTGGGTATGCAGAGCCGCGTATTTCTCGGTAAAGACCGTGATCCTCAGCGCCGTTACGCTTTCAGCGCGCGCGATCGTGTGGATGATGTGCAGTTCCGCCTGCGATCGGTCCGCGGTAAGCGTTACCATTACATCCGCAACTTCCAACCCGAGATCAACTTCGGCACCTACGTGAATTTTTATAAGGAGAAATGTTTCCCTGTGCAGCAGGTCATGCGCGACCTTTATAAAAAAGGCAAACTCGACCCACATCTAAAGCCTCTCTTCACCGAGTTCCGCCGTGAGCAACTTTATGACACCGAGGCCGACCCCAACGAACTGAACAACCTCATCGATTCCACCCGCCCGGAACATCTGCAGGCTCTCACCGAAATGCGTGCCGCGCTCGACACTTGGGTCACCGAGACCGGCGACATGGGTTGGAAAAAAGAGCCCCCCGAGAAAATCGAAAAATTCCGCGCCGTCATGTACGACTGGTTCGGCGCCCCTGACTGGTATCCCTATAAGCCCAAACATTCCTCATCAGCTTTGGAGAAGATTAATCAGGGTCGTATTATCAAAGACTAAGTAAAAAATGAACCGATTCTACATTTTCTTCAGTTCCATATTCTTGTTTGCCACTTTGGAAGGCAAGCAGCCTAACTTTATTCTTTTTATCACCGATGACATCTCTTGGGATGACCTTGGTTGTTACGGTAGCAAAGTAGCGAAGACGCCGCATTTGGATCAGATGGCGAAGGAGGGGATGTTGTTTCATGGAGCGTACCTAAGTATTAGCAGTTGTTCGCCGAGTCGTTGCAGCATTATTAGTGGACGTTATCCGCACAACACAGGTGCAGCGGAATTACATACGGAACTACCGGCCGATCAGCCGGTGTTCCCGGAGGCATTGCAGGCGGCCGGATATTACACGGCAATCTCTGGTAAGCATCATATGGGCAAGGCGGTGAATCGTGGGTTCGACAAGGTTTCCGGCGGCAAAGGTCCGAGCAAGTCGGCGGACTGGGTGCCAATGTTGCAGGAGCGGCCGAAGGATAAACCGTTCTTTTTCTGGTTCGCCTCCAGCGACGCCCATCGCGGCTGGGCGCTCAACGACAAGGCGCCGCTCTACAAGCCCGAGGACATTGAGGTGCCACCGTATCTCTACGACGGTCCGGTGACCCGCAAGGATTTCGCCGAGTACATGCATGAGGTGAGCCGCACGGATTATTACATGGGCCAACTGCGCGCCGAACTGAAACGGCAGGGCATCGAGAAGGACACCTACATCATTTATATGACCGATAACGGCCGGCCGTTTCCGCGTTGTAAGACTCGTCTTTATGATAGCGGCATTCGTACACCCTTCCTCATTGCGCGGCCCGGCACCATTGCGCCCTCAGAGACGCACTCGCTAATCAGTAGTATCGATATTAGTGCAACAATATTGGAACTGGCTGGGGCCAAGAAAGACAAACGCATCCAAGGTGTCAGTTTCGCGCCGATTCTCGAGAACCCCAAGGTCACCGTTCGTGATTACGTTTTTGCCGAGCACAATTGGCACGTTTATCAGGCGCACGAACGCATGGTTCGTTTCGGGAACTTTCTCTATATCCGGAACAATTTCCCCAACCAGCCCA
>CAJWMQ010000193.1 GCA_913042895.1 uncultured Verrucomicrobiales bacterium
TGGATCCATCGTTCATTAGAAGATGGCAGGTCACGCCAGATTCAAAGTAGGGGAGGTTACTGGGCTTCATGAATTTCCGCAGCATATAATTCACGTTGCCGTTGCTGCCGATGTAAAGTTTGCGGCCGTCGGGCCAGCGGGTTTCCAGCAGACGGTCGGATTCGGGGCGTGCGGGCGGTTTGGGCACTTTGTATTGGTTGATGACTTTCCAATCGAGTTCCACGCCCAGACCGGGGGTATTGGGGATGGTGGTGAACCCATTGCTTACCTCGACGTTTTGTTTAGTGGGTTGAGCGGCGTACAGCTGGAAACAGGTGACGGCCGGCCAGGTGGCATGGCTGAGGACGGCCCCGAATTGCCGCGACCATGCGCCGGTGATTGAGCTGCCGACGAGCTGTAGCCAGAAGGGCATATCGGCCATGGCGGCAATGCGGCCGGCAGTCATGACCTTGGTGGCGCCGCCGCCCACGACAAAGCCGTCGCACACACGCTGGCGGATGGCGACGACCGGCGAGGGTTTGCCGTAATGCATGGCCACCGCAGATTTGGTTTCACGCCGGATGCGTTGATTGCCGGGGATATCCCCCTGCGGGATGGGGGTTTCCACCATCTTGCTGATGGGATATTGCTCCACTGCCTTGAGGATTGGGATGCCGCGTTCGGCGTCGAGCAGGGTATCGTTGTAATCAAACGTGATCGAAAACCCCTTCGGCGCGGCGGCGTTGCCTTGCTTGGCTTGTTCCCAGATATCAAACCACGGGCGGCCTTTGGTTTTGAAGGCGGTGTATCCGGCGGCGGCAGCGGATTTGGTTTCGGCGGCGACGTCTTCCGGCGGCAGATCGATATCCCACCAGGCCACCGGTGTACGTTTGTTTATTTGTTTACCGAGCAGCGCGTGGATGGGCACATCCATGGCCCGAGCAACGGCGTCGAAGCAGGCCATTTGTAAACCGGCACCGAGTTCGTCATCCCATAGAAGAGCGGCGGCGTTTTTGCCCTTTGCGAAATTCACGTCCTCATCGCTGGTGGCACCCCAAGTGTAGTACAGCATGGTCTCGCCAAACCCGACTATTCCATTGGCCAGCTCCACCTCGCAGATTTCCGAGTACACCCAATGCGGCAATTCGCGGGCCATATTGCGGGCGGGCACGGGGCGATACGGAAGGGCAACGGTGGTGCGCCGGATGTCTTTGATGCGAAAGCCCGGTTCCGTGCGGCCGGGGCGCGCGGCGGGTTGTAGTCGGTCCAGACCGGTCAGTGGCGCGGCTGCAGCGAGGGAGGCAGTGAGCAGCCAGTTTCTGCGGGAAAGCATGGGGTGATGGTAACGGGTGCGTGACGGCTGTCACGGATTACCTTTAGACCGGCGACTGCCTGAAAAGGTTCGTGCCCGGCCGGTATTCATCGTAAAAGCGGGCACCGTGAAGATGCTGTGTGATCCATTTCTGCATTTCCCGCGCGCCACCCTGTGTGGGTTGCTGGCGGCCTGCGGAATTTCAGTGTGGATGGCTAACCTCGAAGTGGACACGGAGATGGATGATCTGCTCTCGGGCGATCAACGCAATCTGCAAAGCTACGATATTGCCCGGGAGGTGTTAGGAGAGACAGTGCCGATTGCGGTTAGCCTGGATTGTGGCGAGGTTTACTCGCCAGCGGGGCTCGAATTGATCCGCGAGGTAACTTGGGCGCTCGGTAAGGTGCCCGGAGCGGTGACCGAAGTGACCAATGTGCAAGGTAGGGTGTTTTCTACCACCAACGTGCACAGTCTGGTGACCGCCCAGCGGCCGGTACGGCAGGGGTTTGGGTTAGCTTGGAAAAATATTGTGCCTTCGAGGCTGGATGCCGCGGGGATGAGCGAGCTGCGGCATTGGTCGCAGGAGCATCCTTATGCTCGGAATATTTTGGTAGCAGAAAACGGCCGGCACACGGTGATCCTAGCCAATTACACCCGGCCGTTGGTGACACCGGAAGAGCAGGCGGTGTTTAACCAAGAAATCGGCACGGTGTTGGACCAGTTCAGGCAGAACGGCCATTCGGTGAACGCGATCGGGTTACCGTTGATTGAGCATGAAATTCGAACCGCCGTGAAGGCGGATGCCGTGCGGTTTGTACCGGCGGCGTTGGGGTTGTTGCTGGTGGTGCTGACCTTCACCTTTCGCCGGACACCGCGCCTGATTGTTTATGTGTTGGCGAACCAAGTGATGGGGTTGGTATTGTTGCCGGCGCTGTATCAGTTGTCCGGTCAGCAGCTGAACATTTTCACGGTGTTGTTGGTGCCGTTGTTGAGCGCGGTGCATCTCACACTGTTGACGCATGTGGCGACCTCGTTTCAGCGGGCCTGGTTGGCCGGCGAGGAGGCGATGGCGGCGGTGAAATCAATGGGCCGGGAAGTGCTGCGCGCCAGTGGGTTTGCGGCACTGACGACTATCACGGGATTGCTGGCCTTGTTGGCCAGTGACGTGGAGCAATTGCGCGAATTCGGTGTGCTGGGCGCGAGCGGGATTGCGATGTTGTTCGGGCTGACTTTCGGGCCGGGCTTGGCATGGTTGCCGTTGTTGTTTGCAAACCGATCTGCCTCTCAAGCTAAACCAGTGCCTGACGGCAAACCGGATGCGGATAACTCCAGTTGGCGGGCTTGGGCGGATCGGATGCAGGCGGTGCGCCAGCCGATGGTGGTGTTGCTGGTGCTGAGCGCGGTGTTGCTGGTGGTGGGGTTGAGTCAGGTGCGGACGGATGTGCGAGCGGTGGAGTTCCTGAACCGCGCCAGCCCCACGCGCGTGATGATTGAGGAAATGGATGAAGCCTATGGCGGGATCAACGTGGTGCAGGTGAAGGTGGATTCGGGAATGACGAACGGGTTGAACAATCCGTATTTCCTGCAATACCTCGATACGGTGCATCAGATGGCTGCGCGCGAGCCGGGGGTGACGGCGGTGTATTCCTACACGCAATTGATGGCGGCGATTAACGAGGTATGGGAAGGCGGCCGGGAAGGGACGTTTCGTCTGCCGGAAAATCCACTGATGACCGCGCTCTTTTCCGGCCTTGTGACTGCGCAGAAAGAGCAGTTGCCGTTTCTGACGATGTTGTGCGACACCAATTTTCAAACCGCCCAGCTCACTCTGCGCACGCGCGATATGCCGAGCAGCGAATATCTGAATCTCCTAGAGCGCGTGGAAACCGAAGCGCGCGCCGCAGCGCCGACCAATGTGACAGTCTCCGCGGAAAACGGCATTCGCAGCATCCTCGAAGCAGACCGGCGGATTGTGCGCAGTCAACGCCGTAGTGTGGGATGGTCCGTGGGCGTCATCGGCGTGATTCTGACCGTGCTGTGGCGGTCGGTTGGATTGGCCGCGCTGGCGTTGGCGGTGAATTTGTTGCCGGTAGGAATGATCATCGCCCTGCAGGGGTTTGCCGGTGTGCCATTGAATTCGATCACCATCATGGTGGCGGCCATCGCGCTGGGCGTGGCGGTGGATGATACGATTCATTTTATCACGCATTGGCGGGATGAACGGCAGGCGGGTGCGAGTCCGGCCGAAGCTACCCGATCGGCATTGCGGGTGAAAGGGCGGCCGATTGTGGCGACCACCATCATTCTGGTGGGCATGATGATGGTGTTTTGGGTGTCCGTCTTTCCGCCGGTGGTGCATTTCGGGCTGTTATTGGCGGTGGGACTGGCCGGGGCGTTGCTGGCGGCGCTGGTGCTTTTACCGGTGTGGCTGGGGCGGGGGGAGCATAAGTAATGCTGGACGATGAGGGGTGTCTGGGTAGATTTCGGCCGCCTGTTTGCAACAGACCCAACGACGCAGGTGACCCCTTTTAGGGGATTTTTGGCCAAACATAATGAATAAACTCACACCACCGCGGGGCTATACCCAGGCGGATACCGAGGCGCGCCGGCTCTGGTTGAAGGAGCAGACAGGGCACGCGATGCCGGAGTTTGCCCTGGATGAACCGGATAACCTCAAGGGCCTGATCGAGAATCACGTGGGCTTCGTAGGCCTGCCGCAAAGTGTGTCCGGCCCGCTCAAGATCGATGGCACCTACGCGCAGGGCGATTTTTATGTGCCGTTGTGCACGGTGGAAGGCACGTTGTCGCTTTCCATGACGCGCGGCTTCTATCTCACGCACCGCAGCGGCGGCATCAAGACGCGGCATGTGAAGCAGGAGCTATCGCGCGCGCCGGTGTTTCGCTTCAGTGAAATCGAGCAGGCACTCGAGTTCGTGAAGCAGGTGGATTCGCATTACGATGAAATCAAGGCGGCCGCTGAGAGCACCACGCGCCACGGCAAGCTGCTGCGCATCGACAAGATCCCCATCCATAACCGGGTGATTCTGGATTTCATTTACGACACTGCAGAGGCCGCCGGCCAGAACATGGTGACGCTCAGCACTGATGCCGCCTGCCGGTACATTGTGGAGAATCTCTCTAACGGCACGCCATACCGCTATCTGGTGGAAAGCAATTTCAATGCGGACAAAAACCCTGCGCAACGCAGCCTCATGAAAGGCCGCGGGCATCATGTGATTGCCAGCTTTCAGGTGCCCAATCGGGTGTTGAAAAAGCTGCTGCGCGTCTCGGCTGATGAGATTTTGGAGGCGTTGGTGGATAAACATCTCGGTTCGCAGATGGCCGGCCTGCTGGGAATGAACCTGCACGTGGCCAATGCGCTGGCGGCATTGTATTTGGCGCTGGGGCAGGATGTGGCCTGTGTGGCGGAGAACGCCATCGGCATTGCCACCTACGAAAAACGCGGTGAAGATTTGTACGCCACGCTCAGCATGCCGAGCCTCACGGTCGGCACGGTGGGCGGCGCCACGCGGTTGAATGCTCAGCACGGCAATCTGCAGTTGGTGGGCTGCGCTGGCGGGCAGTATTCCTCGCGTAAACTGGCGGAGATTATTTGCGCCTCGGCACTGGCACTGGAGATTTCATTGGCGGGCGCGATTGTCAG
>CAJWMQ010000194.1 GCA_913042895.1 uncultured Verrucomicrobiales bacterium
CCGCCTGCTCTCCACCATGGATGATCTCATGAAGGATGTCCTGAACATGACCCGTTAAACCTCATGCGCGTCACGACCAACAGCTTTAACAACGACCTACGCCACAACATCACTCGGCTAGCCGAGCGACAGCTGCGCCTGCAACAGCAGGTCTCGACCGGTCAACGCATCACTACTGCCAGTGATGATCCCAAAGCGATGCGGCGCGTGCTCGACCTTCGCAACCAACAAGGCCAGCTTCGACAGTATCAAGATAACATTACCACGGTTCGTGAAAACACAAACGTCGTGTACTCCACCGTTCAGGGTCTAAAGAAACTGAGTGATCGAGCCTCGGAAATCGCCGTCATCGCTGATGGTGCCAAAGGCCCCAGTGCGTTGAATGCCTATTCCAAGGAAGTGGATCAGTTGATTGAGGAAGCAGTGCGTCTCGCCAACAGCAAGCACCGCGAAGTCTACATTTTTTCCGGCACAAAGGGATCCACCCAAGCCTACACAGCCACCCGCGACGGCACGACTAATCAAATTTCAGGTATCTCCTTCGGGGGTAATGACTCCTCCGCCAGAATTGACATTGCCCCTCACTCAACTGTGGAAGCCAATTACTCCGCAGAAGGGACCAATGGTATTTTTAAAACCTCTACCGCGGGCACCGATTTTGTCAGCAGCCTGATTTCCCTGCGCGATCAGCTTACCACTGCCGCCAGTAGCACGGCGACTGAATCGGAAAAAAGCACGGCTCTTACCACCATCAAGGGAACCCTGGTGGCTAATCTGGATAAGAGCGAACTGAATTTTATCGATCACTTCAGCAGCATTGGCGCAAAGCTGGCGCGACTGGAAACCTCTGAAACCATCACCACGCAGCAAATTGCCGCCGTGGAGCCATTGATCTCTAATGAAACCGACGTGGACCTAGCTGATACTCTCGTCCGCCTTAACGAGGTCCAAAACGCCTACACCGCAGCCCTCCAGTCCGGAAGCATGCTCCTGCGCACCTCCTTACTGGATTACCTGCGATAATCAATATTGAACAAACCAACATGCCGATTCCCATCCAGATGGCAACAATGAGCCAAAACCACCTCGCGGTGGAACAGCTCGCGCAGAACAATAAGTTGACCGAAGCCGAGAAAATTGGTGAGGTAGCAAAGCATTTTGAGGCCATGCTTCTCCGGCAGTTTCTCAACGAAGGCACCCGGCCCATGTTGAGCCAAAGCGAGGGTATGAACCCCGCCCAAAAGAGCATTTATCAGGACATGATCACCAAGACGCTGGCCGAAACCATCAGCCAATCCGGCGACTTCGGACTAGCACAGGCCTTCCGTCAACAGCTCATGCCCCGCAATCTCGCTCAGGCCGAAGCGCAAGCCCAGGCCCAAGCCGATCAACCGAACCATGAATGAGGAACTCAACAACCTGATTGCTATCCTGCGCGAAGAACTCACGCAGTACGGTGAAGTGTTGGCCCTCATGCAAGAACAGCAAGAGCTGATCATCAACCGTGCCGCCAACGAGTTGCTCGTCAATCTCAATACCGTCAACTCCCAAATGGAACAAGTGGCACAAGTACGGCAACAACGCGAACTGGCCCGGCAACAACTGGTCGACTCTCTAGGTGGCACCGAAGAGACCACCTTCCGGCAAATGACCGAGATGCTCCCAGCTGAAGTGCAACCCCTGATTGATGCGCTCGTGCAGGAAATCAACCAGATGCTGCAAAACGTTCAGAAATGGCTCCGGCAAAACCACATCTTGCTGAAGCGATCACTGGATTTGATGCAAACCATCATGAAGAACATGTTCCCCAGCTCCAGTGCCGTAGCCGGCACCTACGGGCGCAGCGGACAGGTTTCTCCAGTCAACCCGCCTCCCAGCTCATTGTACGAGGGAATCATCTAATGCAACCGTCCCGCCCCATAGCCTTGGTCTTGACCGCGCTGCTGGCGATGAACTTGGTGTCCGCAGAGATAGACCGGCCCCGCGGCGGTCCCAGGCTCAGTTTGCCCACCATCACGCAAGCCCAGGCCAAGCCTGGGTACCTTAACGAAGGCGAACCCTTTGCCTTGCGCAAGGCCCCGCAACTCCGCCCGCCGGCCTATGCCCTACCCTCGCTACCCATCGCGCCCGATCCGCAGCCACTCCCGCTGGCCGCCAGCATGCCAGCTCAACCGCTCAACCCTGCCCAAGGTGACGGTCAACCACCCGCTGCCGGCATCACCATTCCCGCCATGCGCGTGGCCCCCATCCAACCCTTTACCATTGAAGCCCGGCCTACCTTTGTAGCCCCAGGCCAAATGATTCAGTCTGGAGCACCCGCCGGCATCAACGTATCCGAGCTAAGGCAAGCCACACCGCAAAATGCCTTTTTGAATCCGGAAATTCTCCAATACTTTAATGCCGACGCCAACGGCACCTATCGTAGCCGCATCCGGCTGGATGCCAATTCCCTCTTTACCTTACCCAGCATGAACCCACTGCTACAACGCAGCGGCAGCACCACCTACCAAATCAAATGAAAACTGTTCGGCAAATCCTGTTGATGCTCGCCAGCGTGGGATCGCTGAGCGCAGCCGAAACTCCCGTACCCGAGAGCACGGACTGGGGTCTCACCGGCATTCGCACGCCGTTGGAGGAGTACGGCCTGACCATCGGCGATGTCACCGTCAGCCGCATTTTTAATCCGGTCGGTCAATTGCGCCCCGAAGACACCGTATTGATCAGCCGACGCCTCACTCACATTGCCAACCCATGGCAGGACCTCACCCCCGGCACCGGTCTGATTGTGAACGGCAAAAAGGCAGTCATCCGCCAAATCCAACCCGACGTCCCGCCCGCCACCAAATCGTTAGAAGGTAACCGGATCAAGCTGACCGTTGAACAAATTGACCGCACCACCATGACCTTGGAATGGGAACAGCAACTTCATAACCTGAATGCCGCCGAGACCGCACCCGCTCGCGCGGCCACGGTGCAATTATTAAAGGATCAACTCCGAGTGGGCACTCATCTCGTGTTAAATGGCAACCGCGTGATCGTGTCCAAGCGCCAGATCGCCTATAACTCCCCCACTTCCACTGCCAACAAGGATCTTACGATTGCCGCCAACTACTACAAACTTATTGGTGGCCGCGGCCAACTCACCGGCACACCCACCGGCAGTGAAAGCATCACCGACGGGGCGTGGAACCTCAAAGATGGGGCTCTACCTCTCGTGCAAAACACCGCTCAGTTGGTGACCTGGAAATTCCTCGCGCGGGACGACGATCCGGATTTAATTCCCAACATCACCGTACTCCATCGCACTCGAGGCGTACTGGCCAATCTCGAGATGCCTGATGAACGCACCGCTCGCGCCGAGATCCATGCCACCTCCAATGGCCAGGTGCACATCCACCAGTTCCAGTGGCAGCAGCGTTTTGACAATAAAAGCCGCCCGAGCTGGCAGCTTTCCGGAACTCAGGATGATTTCGTGGAACTGCAACGAGTTCACGACACCAACATCAGATTTACCATCACGCCGGATTCGCTACTACGCGCCAACCGCGCCGCCCTCAAGCTTTTCCAAACTCGCAAAAAAAACACCGGTGCTCTGCAACTTTCGGGTAATACACTAGATCCCACCACACTAGAGCAGCAGATAAATAGCCTGAAGCAAATCGTGGAATCGGACGCCTCTGAAACCATCAAAATGGATGCCAAACGGCAGGCGGTGATTTATCTCGCGCGATTCTACGAGCATCAGGCTATCTCACTACAGGCGGACCAGCAGGAACAACAATTTCGAGCTGCCATCAAGCAACGCGAAGCCCAGCGCTACGAACGCATAGCATGGCTGAACCGCCGGAAAATGGAGCTGCTCCAGACCAAAGCCAGCGAGCCATTTTCCACCGAGCCTGAGGCCAGCCAACCCGATGACCTCACCGTGCCCGATCTTTCCATCACCCAAATCTATGACGAGCTAAACGCGTACCCGGCTCAAGTGCTGGCCTTGCCCGAAGCCGCCCTGGCCCTGCGCCATGCCGATTTACTCCGCCAAAACGCGGCCTTGGAACGCACCGCACAACTCCTGCGCCAACATGCCACCAAGCTGATTCATCCCGAAACCAAACCCGCCGAAGGAGAGATTCCCGAACAAATCGCGCGCAACTTTGCGCTCGCATTGCAATTCTGGTCCGAATACATCCACCGCAGTGAAGGACTGATGAAAGGCCAGCCGCAATTGGCCGAAAAAGGCGTGATTGCCAACCGACCCGCACCCGACCCGTACATCCCTGAAATCCTCCTGCGACAGGCGTGGATTTACCGCCAGCTCGGCCAGCCCGAACGGGCCATTTCCACCAACTTCGATGTACTCACGGCCACCACACAGCAAAAAATCACCAACCTAACACGGTTCAACCGCATCGCTAATCTTGCATACAGCCAAATCGCCAACGCTTATTATGAAACGGCCGAGCTTCCTGAAGATTATCAGGAATCGATCGATCGATTTTCCAACATGCTGCGTGGCGAACAGGAAATTGATCTTACACAAGTTGAGCTGAAGCTCCTACGCTCACTCTTCAAGTCCGACAATAAATCCCGCCAACAAATCCGCCAGTTCGAGCGCCAGCTCGAACAAGCCAAGGTGGAACTGGCCCAGCAACAGCCCGGCACACCCGAAGCCATCCTGCAACGCAACATCTTTGAGAACGAACGCAAACGCATCCTCGGCGAGATAGCCATTCTCGAGAAAACCCGGTCCGAAAACTGGACCCAGCTCAAGGATCACGCCACCGCCTTTATCAACCGCTACGCCGAAGAACAGCCCGACCTACGTTACGATGGCGAGGTGCGCTACTACCAAATCATGGCGCACAAAGCGCTCGACAACGAGGAACACGTCCGGCGCGGCATGGAGGTATTACTGGAAATTGAATCCACCCCCGAAGAGCTTCG
>CAJWMQ010000195.1 GCA_913042895.1 uncultured Verrucomicrobiales bacterium
TCCAGCGGCGGCCAGGCATCACCCGACCTGTGAACTCATCGACAATCACGGCTTCACCATCACGCACGATGTCCTGCGCGAGTTCAATCATTAGCTTTGTCAGCGCATCGGAAAAGACTAAGCAGTCAGGTGAATTAGGCTGAATAGCAACATCGCTGCTCCCGGTTGCCGATAGTGTGACGGCGTCGTTGGTGGAGGTGTCTCCATCAACGGTAATGCAATTAAAACTGCTGGCTACGGCCTCGCGTAGGCATTTGCGCAATGTGCCGGCGGAAATTTTTGCGTCAGTTGTGAGGTAGGCGAGCATGGTGGCATGCAGAGGCATGCTCGCGGGTCGCACGCCGGTGGGACTCATGCCGGGCTGAATCATGCCCGCGCCCTTGGCAATGCCGCCGAGCCGCACGGTTTGGCCGCCGAGCTTGAATTTCACGGCAATCTGCTTCGGCCGCGTGTCGCTGGTCATGATCGCCTCGGCGGCGTGATGCGCCGCGGTGGGGGCATCATCCAGTTCCTTGACGATCTGCCGAATGCCGGCGCGGATGTTCGGCATGGGTAGCTCCAAGCCGATCCGGCCCGTGCTGCCTACGAGCACATCCTCCGGTTGGAGTAATAATTCCTCGGCTAAGAGCGCAGCCATTTCCTGCGCATCCTTCAACCCGCGCGGGCCAGTGCAGGCATTGGCGTTGCCGGAATTGATGACGACCGCCTGTGCTTTACCATCGGCAATATGCTCCACGCACACCTTCACCGGTGCGGCGCAGATTTGGTTGGTGGTAAACATCCCCGCCGCCGTGGCCGGTACCTCGGAGACAATCACCGCCAGATCGCGTTTTTGACCTTTGTTGCTGCCTTTACCGGTGCCGAGCCGTTTTACATCACAAAATAACCCGGCCGACAGGAAACCCTGCGGGGCAACAATGGAACCATCAATGGAATGAAAAGACTTCATCTCGGGAAGGGTGGCGTCAGGAAACGAAAGGAAACCCAACGCAGCCTTAGCGGCTACGTCGACGAACGGACTTGTGTTTCGTCTTAAGGATCATAAAAGAAAGGTAATTCAAACAGGATGCGCGGGAGGTGTCAACGGAAATGGCTCACGTAGCCTTGGTCATCAGCACCATGCCTACCACTCCGGCCACGGCCACCACGCCGCCGGCCAGGGAACGCCAGCTGGGTTTTTCCTCATTCAACGCGATTGACATGGGAATGACCACGAGCGGGGTGGTGGCGATAATGGGCAGCACCACGCCGGTGGCGTTGTCCAGCAGGGCCCACTGATAACAGGTGACGCCCAGCGCCGGCCCGGCTAGGCCGGTGGCCAGCAGCCACGGATAGCCACCCCGCCAGTCATTGGTGCCATCGGCCCGTGTCATGCCGGCCAGAGGCGAATCCGGTTTGCGTTTTAGCCAAGCACGGACGGCCAGCAGGAACAGTCCGGAAAAGAGCATGCCACCCAGCATGCGCTGGACTGCTACGGTGATGCCCGCGTGAAAGCCATCGAGTTCCACGCCGGTGGTAGGCGCGACATTCTCGGTGATCACCCGGCTCAGGACGCCCGCGCCAAACCCTTGTCCAAAGGCGGCGATCAGGCCCCAGCCAATGCCCTTGAGCAGATCGCTACGTTCAAGGTTGGGATTTTCCTTGGGCGCGAGCGCCACGGCGACGCCGGCCAGAATCACGACTGCGCAGACGATTTGCTGTGGCGTCATGGTGGTGCCGAGCCAGAAATATTCAGTGATCGCCGCCACGGGCACGGACACGCAATGGACGATCAGCGTGGTGAGCCGGGAGCCGAGCAGGGGAAAGGCGCGGAACAGCGCGATGTCGCCCAGACCGAATCCAATGGCGCCGCTCAACAAAAAAAGTCCAAAGACCTTCGGATGCCAGTAACCCATCAACGCGGGGCCGAACGACAACGCAACTAGAAGCATCAGCGTGGGCGCGAAAATGAGCCGCACAAAGTTGGCTTCCGTGCCACCTAAACGCTCGGTGGTTTTCCGCGCCGAAACGGCCGAGGCGGAAAACAACACAGTGCAGAGCAGCGCGGCAAACATGGGGGCGAAGGGGTAAGCCGAAGCGGCGGGATTGTCACGCCATGTTTGCCGTTGCGCTTTCGGGGCTGGTGCTTACGCTGGACGCATGAAGCACGTGCGGTTTTCGGTTCTGCTCCTGATGGCAATCAATCTCCTCAATCTCAACTGGCTGCAGGCCGAAGACAAAGAGGCCAGCCCGTTTGTCTGGGTGGACAAGGCAGCTGAGGCTTATCGCGCCGGCAAGGTGAAGGAGGCCGTGCAGTTTGCCGACCGCGCCGTGGCGGCGGAGCCGAAGAACCCGCGCCTACATTTCTTCAAGGGCCAACTCCACAACGCCCTGCGTGAGTACGATAAATCCATCGCCGCCTACACCAAGGCGCTGGAGTTGAAACCGCCGGCCGCCATCGTCACCGATCTACATCAGGAACGCGGCGAGGCGTATTTCAAGGCCGCCAAGATCAAGGAATCCATCGCCGACTTTGATGCCTATTTGAAGGACGTGCCCCGCCAGGATCCGCATCATTGGCAACGCGGCATCAGCTATTATTATGCCGATGAATTCAAGAAAGGCTACGAGCAATTCGAACGCCACCAGACAGTGAACAGCAACGACGTGGAAAATGCCGTGTGGCATTTCCTGTGTCTGGCACGCGCCAAGGGCATTGAAGAGGCGAAAAAAAAGCTGATCCCAATCGTGGGCGATGGCCGCATTCCGATGATGGAAGTGCACGCGCTCTTCGGCGGCAACAGCACGCCTGAGAAAGTCTTGGCCAAGGCCAAAGCGAACGATGCCGCCGGCCCGCGCCTGGAGCGCCAGCTCTTTTACGCTCACCTCTATCTTGGCCTGTGGTACGAGGCGAAGAAGGACTTCAAGCTGCGCGACAAATACATCGGCCTCGCCGCCGCCGTGGCCGATCGCCACGGTTACATGGGTGACGTCGCCCGCGTGCACGCCGTGCTGAACAAGATTAAGCTACCGAAGCCGGCAGCGGGAAAATAGCCGGGATGGCTCGGGGCTGTGAATAGGTTCCCGTTGCGGGAGCGTGCGGCGTTCCCTAGCGTGCACAACTGTGCGAGGAGGTTTATTTAAAAAATCACTAAACCTGGGCATTGCTATGGCCGGGCTGAGCGCGGTGTTTGCCGAGGCTCAACAGGAACCGCCGCCTGTGCCGTTCCCCAAGGTGGAGCAAGAGGAACTCTTTCTGCAGGCCATTGAGGCGTTGGATGCCGGTAAGACCGATGCCATGGTGCAGCTGCTGGAGCGCGCCCTTCCGCTGGATCCCACCAATCCGTTTGCCTATGTGAAACGCGGTCAGTTGTTTGATCTCATCGGCAACAACTCGAGGGCGGTGGAGGATTTCAGTAAAGCCTTGGCGTATCGGCCGGCCTTCGCCGATGTCTATCAAATGCGCGGCTGCAATCAATTCAAGCTCGGTAACGTGAATGCCGCCGTGCAGGACTGGCAGGCTTTTCTGCAATTGAAGCCGGACAAGGAAGCCGAACACTGGCAGATCTGCGTGGGCTTCGCGTTGCTGAGTCATTACGAGGAAGCCCGCAAACGCTTCGATTGGCATGCCACCACCAACACGCAGGATTTGGAAGTGGCCTTCTGGCATTTCCTATGTGTGGCCCGCACGGAAGGTTTGGAAGCCGCCCGCGACAGTATTAAATCTGCTCCCGAAGAGAAGCGCGTGCCAATGGCCGAACTGCACGCGTTGTACGCCGGCAAAGGGACGGAGTCGGATGTGTGGTTAGCAGTGGAGCGTGGCACACCGGACAAAGCCGAGCGCGCCAAACGCGAATTTTTCGCGCACTATTATTTGGGGCTGCTGCGTCAATCTGAGGGTAAACTCGATGAAGCCAAGCAATCGGTTCAGCAGGCTCTTGCCATTGCCAAAGCCAACGACGGTTTTATTGGCGACAGCCCCGGTGGCCAACTCCGCGGCGGCGATATTGCCCGCGTACATCTTCAGCAGATTGACCAACGCCTGACCGAGCAGTCGGCTTGGGAAAACCGCGGGCCCGGTGGAGCGGGCACAGGGCTGGCCTATTTGGCCGCCGGTGCGGGAATTATTTTGCTGATCGGCTACACCCTGCGCCAACAGCGTCGCCGCGAGGCGCCGTTGGAGTTGGCCGAGAAAAGCTCGACATAACCGGCTTGCTCAATCCACCGTGCGGCTCGCCATGAGCCTGCCCACTGACATCCGACCTGTCGCCTCGGAACTTTTTTTTCTGCCCGTACACACCCGCATGCCGTTGAAGTTTGGCGGCGAAACGGTCACCTACGTCACCTGCGCCCGCTGCCGGATCACCGTGCGCGATGCGCAAGGTCGCACCGCGGATGGTTGGGGCGAGACACCCTTAAGCGTCACTTGGGTTTGGCCCAGCGCCTTGTCGTACGAGGAACGACATGAGGCGCTGAAATCGTTCTGCGAAATACTCGCCGAAGCTTGGGCGCAGTTTGAGTCCGACGGTCATCCGCTGGAAGTGGGCAGCGACTTTATTAAGGAACAACTGCCGGGATTACTTGAGGCGTATAATGTCGGCCGGTCGGAGCCGATGCCGTGGCTAGCGGCGTTGGTGTGTAATTCGCTGTTTGATATCGCGCTGCACGATGCCTATGGCCAACTGCATGAACGTGATATTTACGAGACATACAATGCCCAATGGATGAGCCGCTCGCTGGAGCAGTTTCTGGAGCCGGCGACCGGCACGGCCGTAGATTTCACGGGTCAATATCCGGAGGATTACTTTGAGGAAACGGTGCCACGCCAATTGCCGGTCTGGCATTTGGTGGGTGGCGTCGATC
>CAJWMQ010000196.1 GCA_913042895.1 uncultured Verrucomicrobiales bacterium
CGCGGCTTGGCGTCTTGACGATAAGCCGAGCTCAT
The DNA here is from genome assembly GCA_913042895.1 of uncultured Verrucomicrobiales bacterium. Classification (GTDB taxonomy): domain Bacteria; phylum Verrucomicrobiota; class Verrucomicrobiia; order Limisphaerales; family UBA1100; genus UBA1100. The sequence continues at coordinate 36 of CAJWMQ010000196.1, forward strand.
CACCAGTAGTTTGTGAAAGGCTTTCATGTCCCACGCCTTAGCCGTTTGGCCGTTCACCTGCACGCCCTGCGATGGCTTCACAAACTCGCGCGCCAACCAGTCCAGCAATGCCGGATGACTCGGAAACGCCGCCTGTACACCAAAGTTTTCCGTCGTCTTCACCAGGCCCACACCGAAGAAATGTTCCCAGGCGCGGTTCACCCACACGCGGGCGGTAAGCGGATTATCCGGGCTGGCGATCCAACGAGCGAGCCCCAGCCGGTTCATCGCCGCGCCCTTGGGCAGCGCGGGTAGAAACGCCGGCAACCCGGCCTGCACTTCGTCGCCCGTTTGATCGTACTGGCCACGGTTGAGAATGAACGCCTTGCGCGGCGCCGGCATTTCCTCCATCACCATCACCGTCGGCAGTTTCTTGCGGAGATCGGCCAGCTGTTTGCGTTTGGCGGTCACGCGGTCATCCGCCGCCTTGGCTGGGTTGGCCACGTGCGCGCGGTAATATTTTTCCAACGCCGCCCACTGCTTGGGGGTCGGGGTCTCGGTATCCAAGGCCGCCCGCACCGCAGCGGGAATACTGTCGCCCTTCAGGCTCACGGACGCCGGTGCGGCCCCGGTGAGGGACAGGCGGAAACGCCCGAGGTTGTGCTGGTTCAGGGTCGCGCACACAAACCGCATCACCACCATGGCTTCGTTCGGCACGGCCACCGGTTGGCTCGCGAGGAAAAGTGCCTTGATGGGTTCCCGTCGCGTAGGCCCGTTTACCGCCCAGCCTTTTCCGGACTGGCCGTTGTTGACGTTCTTGATGTCCCATCCCTTCTGCGAGTAATCCGATTCAATCCGCGTAAACTTCAGCGGTAAGGGCTTGCCGTTGGCCGGTACGATCTCGCCTTCCACGCGGGTGAGCACAAAGTTGCCGTTACTATACCGGCCCAAACTCTTGTTCGGTAGACGCGCGTCTGGCAGGCATTCCAACAGCACACCGGTGAAGTGTTTGCCCGTCATTGTAGTGCGAATCTCGTACGTGTCATGCGTGGCATTCGGTCCACTCGGTAGCCAGGAGCCGTCCTCCAACCGTTTAAACTTGGCGCCGCCCTTGGAGATTATCGTCGCTTCGCCCACGCCCTGCCAGATCACTTTTTTTCCGCTCAATTCCTCACGGAATTTCGGAGCCCACGCCTTCACCAGTTTCGGCAACTCGGCCGTCGCCTGTTTCGCGACTGCCTCGGCCTGTTTAATCTCCGTCTCCAATTTGGCCACGGCCGCGCGATGCTCGGCGGTTTCCACATTCACCAACGGCTTGGTATTGCTGCTTTGGCCAGCCAAGCGCCCGGTTTCGGGCACGTTGTTGAAGAAGGAGAAGAACTGGTAAAATTCACGCTGCGAAAGGGGATCATACTTGTGATCATGGCAACGCGCGCAGCCGAGCGTGAGACCCAGCCATGTGGCGCCGGTGGTTTCCACTCGATCAATCACCGTCTCCACGCGCCATTCCTCGGCGATGATGCCGCCTTCGCCGTTGATACGGTGGTTGCGATTGAAACCGGTGGCCACCTTCTGCTGAAGCGTCGCCTCGGGCAACATGTCCCCGGCTAACTGTTCAATGGTAAACTGGTCAAACGGCTTGTTCGCGTTCAGCGCCTGAATCAGCCAATCGCGCCACGGCCATTGCTGGCGGCTGCCGTCGGTTTGGTAGCCGTTGCTGTCGGCGTAGCGCGAGTAGTCCAGCCACGGCACGGCCATGTGCTCGCCATACCGCGGCGAAGCTAGCAGACGGTCGACCGCCTTTTCGTAGGCGTTCGGGGATTGATCCTTGAGAAACGTCTCCACCTCCGTCGGGGTTGGCGGTAGACCGGTGAGATCCAGCGACAACCGGCACAGCAACCGCTCGCGATTCGCTTCGGGTGCCGGTCTTAGTTCTTCCTGTTCCAAACGCGCGAGAATGAATCGGTCGATCGGCGTGCGGGCCCAGTCGGCCTGTTTCACCTTGGGCGGCTCCGACCGCTGTGGTTGGGCGAAGGCCCAGTGGCCGGCATACGGCGCGCCGGCCGCCACCCAGCGTTTCAATACCGATTTCTGTGCCGCGCTCAACGGCTTTTTCAATGAAGGCGGCGGCATCACTTCATCGGGATCCTCGGACAGGATGCGATGTATCAACTCGCTGTCCACCAACTTGCCGGGCGCTAGGATCTCCAAAGCCGCCTTGCGTTCGTCCAGCCGCAGCTTGGCTTTACGTGTGTTGGCGTCCGGACCGTGGCAGGTGAAACAATGCGTCGCGAGAATCGGCCGCACCTCGCGGTTAAAGTCCGGCGCGTCCTCGGCCGTGCTTCCGATTGCCAGAAGCAACAAGGCGCCCATCCCGATGAATTGCCTCATGCGATAATCTCCTTCACCACTTCGCCGCCCACATCGGTCAGGCGGAAGTCGCGGCCGTTGTGGCGGTAGGTGAGTTTCTCGTGGTCCATGCCCAGCAGGTGGAGGATGGTGGCGTGGAGGTCGTTGACGTGGCATTTGTCGACGGCGGCTTTGTGGCCGATCTCGTCGGTCTCGCCATAGCTTACGCCGCCTTTCACGCCGCCGCCGGCCATCCAGTAGGTGAGCGCGTGCGGGTTGTGATCGCGACCGGGTTTCTTGGATTTCTGCGCCACCGGCAGGCGTCCGAATTCCCCGCCCCAAACAACCAGTGTCTCATCTAGCAACCCGCGCTGCGACAGATCCTGCAGGAGTGCGGCGATCGGCTTGTCGGTTTCGCCGGCGAACTGCGAGTGGTTGCCGGCGATGTCGTTGTGGCCATCCCAGCTCCGCTGGTTTTCCATACCGCCGCTGTAAATCTGAATAAACCGCACGCCACGTTCCACCATGCGGCGGGCCGTGAGGCATTGGGCGGCGACGTGCTTACATTTGTCATCGTCCAACCCGTACATCGCGCGGATGTGCTCCGGCTCCTTATCCACCGCCAACGCCTCGGGCGCGGCGCTCTGCATGCGGTAGGCCAGCTCGAAGCTCTCAATACGCGCGGCCAACGATTCCTCAAAAGGATTAACTTCGAAGTGCTGTTGGTTCAGCGTCTTCAAGAGATCAAGCTGCCGCCGTTGCTGCTCGGCGTTCATGCCGGTGGGGCGTTTGAGATTATCGATCGGATCGCCTGTGGGCCGGAAGTGAGTGCCCTGATAGACGCTCGGCAAAAAGCCCGCGCCCCAGTTGGCCGCATGTCCCTTAGGCAGGCCGCGTCCCTTCGGGTCACTCATCACTACAAACGCGGGCAGGCTGTCGCTCTCGCTGCCCAGCCCGTATGTGACCCATGAGCCAACACACGGATACCCCATGCGCGGCAGGCCGCAATTCATCGCGAAGAGCGCCGGTGAATGGTTGTTGCTCTCCGTGTGCACCGAATGAATGAACGCCATCTTGTCTACGTGCTTGGAGAGGTTTGGAAAAATGGACGAGACATGCTTACCGCTTTGCCCGTGCGGTTTAAATTCAAACGGGCTTTTCATCAGCCCACCCACCGCGTTGGAAAAGAAGCCGGTAAACCGATCGAACCCCTCCAGCGCCTGCCCGTCACGCTTGGCCAACTCTGGCTTATAATCCCATGTATCCACATGGCTCGGTCCGCCGTTAATGAAGAGCCAAATGACCGATTTGGCCTTCGTCTTAAAATCCGGATTCTTCGCCGCCAACGGATTTTGCGCGGCCAAGCCTTCCTGCTGGAGCAAACTCGCCAAACCCAGCGAGCCAATGCCCATGCCAGCTCGTTGAAGCATCTGGCGGCGGTTGAAGTGATTCAGAGTGTTCATTGCACGTAGATAAATTCGTTAAGCCCAAACAGCACCTGCACGAAGTCGGCAAGGGCAAGTTCGGGGCCGTTGTTGGTATAAGATTTTTCCTGCACGTCGATGAAGCTAGCTATCGACTTCTGCTCTTTTGACGTCGGGGCGCGGCCTAGGACGGTTTGGTAACCCAAAGTCACGGCCGAAGCGGTATCGGGCTGGGCTTTCAGCTGCTTGGCCAGTTCCATAGCTGAAGCGCGCACCTGACCGTTATTCATGAAGTGCAGAGCCTGCGGAGCGATGATGGTGGCCGGGCGGCGGCCCTGACTCACCAGCGGCTCAGGCGAATCAAAGAGTTGCATGCTGGGAATGAGTTTGCTGCGCTTGATCATGAAATAAATGCTACGCCGCTTCATGCGTTCATCGAGGGTGCCGGCACCGAACATCCGTTCATCAAGCAGGCCGCTGACCTTCAGGATGCTGTCGCGGATCACCTCCGCCTCCAGCCGTGCGGGTGTGCGGCGCCAGTGCAGCTTGTTCTCCGGATCGGCCTTTAGCTTGAAGGCATCATGCGCGGCGCTCTGTCGATAGGTGGCGCTCATCACGATCAGTTTGTGCAAGGACTTGAGCCGCCAGCCGTTTTCGATCAGCTCCAGCGCCAACCAGTCGAGCAACTGCGGATGCGTGGGCAGCTCGCCCTGCAGGCCGAAATCGTTGGGCGTATTCACAATGCCGCGCCCGAGATGATGCTGCCACAGGCGGTTGGCTATCACTCGCGCGAGCAAGTGCCCCGCGCCATGCTCGGTGTCGGCAAGCCAATTGGCCAGCGAACGCCGCCGGTAACTGGTGCGCCAGCCCTCGGGCGGTGCCACCTGCCACGACTGCTCATTCTTGCCGCCACGCATCAGCACCTGCAGGAAGCCCTGCGTAGCCTCGCCGTCTTTCTGGTTCGCATCACCGCGTTTCAGGAAGTAGGTCTGCTTGTAAAAATGCGGGAACCCGCGGCCATCGGCGTGGTGCTTGGTAG
>CAJWMQ010000197.1 GCA_913042895.1 uncultured Verrucomicrobiales bacterium
ACAAGAGGACGGCGCCGGAGAGCATCTGCACCACGCCGCGACCACGAACCTTGCTCAAGTCTTCGGGAAAAATCTCTATCGATTCGAATCGACGATAAATCTTCAGACCCCCGCGGAGTTTTAAAACCGGGATACAGGCCTCGGCCGCAATACAGACTTTCATCTCCTCGGTGATCATGAAACCCTCTTTACCGCGCCAACGAACCTTGCTGATGAATTCCGGGATCATCACCCGTAATTCCTCCTGTAGATCAGCCGGCATGCGGCGATAAAGCGAAACGTTTGTATTCAGCCAATCGTGTTGGGGATCATCCGCCATGGTTGCCTCCTTCCGGGATTTGGATTTGGCCCTCGAGTTCCATGAGAGCACCGGCGACCATCAGTGCATCCACGCGCGCTTCAATCCGCTCGCGCATCGGTTCCAGAGTCCGGTCAAAGCCCATCAGACGCGTGGCAGCGATCGAAATATCCTCGCGCTCAATCCCGTAGCTCTGCTCAACAGCCAGCAGCACCGAGGCATCCACCTCGGCATCTGCCACCCATTCCAGTTTACGCTCCTCACTCTTTAGCCGTCGCCGGTCGCGCACGACGGCCTGTAGTTCGGCATTGCTAAATAGAAATTCACCCTGCTTCCAAACCGTGGAGGGCGCACCAGATTGCGCGGCCTGGAGGCCTTCGGTAAAGGATCGGGAGTTGTTGGAGCCCGTCCGTCGGCCAGCTAATTCCAGATAACGGGCGTACGCCACATCCTCGTGCACGGGGCCTTCCGCCTCCACAATCTTGGTGATCCATTCCTTCCGTTTCTCCTCGGGCGTCTCCACCAAATCTTTTTTGCCCGTGCTAATCTTAAACTTCGCCTTCTTGTAGGCCGGCTGGCTCAGGGCACCGGTGAGTTTGGCGGAGGTGGCTTCGCGGCGAATACTGCGGAGTTCCTCTAGGCGTTTGCCGCGAAGTTGATCCGACTCCTCGGCTCGCTCTCTCTGCGGGTCAACGGGCTCGCCGCGTTGGGCGGCCTCAATTGCGGCCAGTAGTCGGGCCTGTTCAGCCTCGGGATGTGCAAACCATTCCACGCTCCACAGGCGGTAAACCTGCCATCCCAAACCTTCCAGCACCTGTTGCCGCAGGCGATCCCTATCGCGCGCGGTGCGGGCCCGATTGTATTCCGGCCCGTCACATTCGATGCCGAGCAGGTAGGAACCGGGCTGATTGGCATTAAAGACAGCCAGATCAATGAAGAAACCGGCCGTGCCCACTTTCATTTGCACCTGATGTCCGGCCTGCCTTAGGAACTCGGCCACTTCCTCCTCAAACAGTGTACTGATTGCCGAATGCGCGGACTCCGCCTCGCCCTCCAACGCACCCGCCTCGGCGTATTGCAGATAGGAGCGGAAGACGCCCACGCCACGGGCCGAAGTACGGTTCAGGTCGATATCCAAAGCGCGCAAATTAGTGAACACTTCGCAGCGCCGACGGGCGCGGGTGATCAATACATTCAACCGGCGCTCCCCACCATCGCTGTTGAGCGGTCCAAAATTCATGGACACCTTGCCATCCTGATCGCGGCCGTACCCGACGCTGATGAAAATCACATCCCGTTCATCACCCTGCACGTTCTCGAGATTCTTGACGAAGAACGGTTCATGCTCGTGCGCGCCAAAAAATTCCTCACAGGAATTATCCTCCATCCGCATCCGCTCCACCTCGTCGTACACCGCCTGCATCTGTTTCACGCTAAACGCCGCCACGCCAAGCGTCAGCTCCGGGCATTCACGTGCATGGCGAAATACCGCCTCGGCCACCGCGCGCGCCTCAAGCGGATTAGAGCTAGTGGCACCGCGTTCGTAAACGGTATCTGGCAAATAATGATACTTGATACCGAGCGCCGGATCGGCCGGATTAAAGTTCGGGAAAATGAGAAGGTTGCCGTCGTAAAATTCCCGGTTGGACACGGCGATCAGGGATTCATGGCGACTGCGGTAATGCCAGCGCAACATCCGCTGCGGAGCGCGCTGGCCAGTCATCGTGCCCAGAATGCTTTCCAGATCGGCTAGACGATTGTCTTCATCATCAAGATCATCGCTGCCGCCGCCGAGGGAATCGAAGAAACGCGTGGGCGGCATTTGTTTACTGTCGCCCACCACCACCAGTTGTTTGCCGCGCAGAATCGCGCCCAGCGCATCCACGGGCTTCACCTGACTGGCCTCATCGAAGATCACCAGGTCAAAATGGACCGAACTTGGCGGCAAAAAACTGGCGATCGACATCGGGCTCATCATGAACACCGGTTTAATCGCCTGTATGGCGCGCCCCGTACGCGTGATGAGTTTTCGGATCGGCAAATGCCGCACGCGCTTTTCAAACTCGCGCAGGAGAATCCCGAGCTGACCGTTGCCCACCATCGACGGCAGCCCTTCCCAGTGCCGAGCCGCTAACCGGATGCGATTAAAGAGAAACAACAGCTCGTCCAATTCGCGGAAGCGCAGGATATCCTGCGTGTGCGCGGTTTGATTAAACCTCCGCAGCGGTTCGCGGGAATCCAACAGCTCATGCAGCATGCGCTCAAACCACGCATTGCGGAACCAATGCACCAGATGCTCAGGCGCCGCCTCCCATTCGGCCGCTCCTTCAACCACCCAGCCCAACCCAGCTTCCTCTAGCGTTTCTACCAACTGATTGTAAGTTACCTGTTCATCGAGCCTTTCAGCATTCTCGATCATGACCTCCAGCTTGCGCACCTGATCCTCGAAGGCCCATTCTTCCAGCCAAGCCGTCCGCAGAGTGTTTTCTAGATTCAGCAGCTCAAATAAACGCTCAGCCTGCGCCTTCCAGGCTGTGTGCGCTTCCCCCATGGCTTTCACCAGACCGGGCAATGAAAGGGTGTCCGGAGCGGATTCCAGATAAGTGATTAACGCATCGTCCACATTGCCCGCGCGGACCGCGGTGCGCAATCGCTCCACGAAGCCCCGCACGGTTTCCAACTTGCCCCAATCCGAATCCACCCCGCGCCATTGACGCCCGAAGGGTTCCTCGGCCACCGGCTGCTTTTCCTCAATCTCCTTTTTCAACCGCGCCTCAGACATGATGGCGTCCGTAAGCTTGAGCAATTCGGTTGGCTCCTTTGGCGCCTGGCCAGCCTTACACAACGCACGAATCTCCGTACGCGCACGGCGGTAATCGCCAATGATAAACTTGTACCACTTCTCTCCGTGCTCCACGAGAGCTGAGCGTGCCACCAGCACATCGCGACCCCACGCCTCAGGGATCAACGTGGTTTCATGCTGCGCTTTCAGTGCGGAATGATCGCGACCCGTTTCCAGTAGCTCATCCAGCACCGGGATATCCTCCTCCCAACTCCGGCTGCGCAAATGGATCCCGCGCAAATCCGGCGCTTCCTCGGCATACCGGGCCATGGCTGCCAACCGCTGAGCGTCGCTCCAGTTGGCCTGATTGCCAAAGCCCAAACGACCGCGCAAGGCACCCACCGCGATGGTCAGGGCGCCCACTGATTCGAGCGTACGAGGCAGTTCGTCCATTAATCGATCGCGATCCGAGGGCATCATCAAAGTCAGCTCCGCACCGTGGTATGGATGTGCCACCGGTTTTCCGTGTGTGGCCAAATGGCTCTCCAAGCGCCCAACGACCACGGTCCGCTGCTCCAGCTGCGCACGCGTGCAATTCAAGATGGTGTCCAGATCGCTTAAGGCATCCACCATCGACTGCAGTCGCGGCTGGTCGGCCACCTCTTTCAGCTGGCGTTGTTGATGAATGAGTTCCCCAAAAATTTCATACGCACTGTAGCCGGTCTGTGCCAGCGGCTCGTTGACCGCACTTGCGTATTGGTTAAGCTTGCCGCGGATGCTGCCGAGTAGTTCCATATCCGACTGCGCGCCGGCCTGCTCAATCACACGTCCCTGCCCCAGCGTGCGTTTCAGTTCATCCACCAACCCCTTCTTGTTGGCGTTATGGCTATGGACCTCCAGACAGGCATCGCCGAGGCCGACGGTATCGAGCCGGCGCTTCACCACCTCCAGCGCGGCCATTTTCTCCGCCACAAACAACACCCGTTTGCCCTGCCCCAAGGCCTGCGCCACGAGGTTGGTAATGGTCTGAGATTTGCCAGTACCGGGCGGCCCTTGAATGACCATGTTGCGGCCGTCCTTTACGTCGAGAATCGCCGTCAGCTGCGAGCCATCGGCATCGACCACCTGATGCGATTCATCCGGCGGCAAATGATCGTCGAGCAAGGTTTCATCCTCATATGCCGAGCCGGCTTCATTAAATCCATCGGACAGCACGGCCTTCAGTAATGGATGCTCGGTAGGCTGTTCCTCCTTCGGCCAACCGGCGCAATCCAAGTCCCGGTACATCATCAGCTTGGTGAACGAGAAAAAGCCGAGATAGATTTCGTCGTCCTGCACCTCCCAATTTTGCAGTCCGGACACCGCCTGCCGCACGGCCTCGAAGTAGACCTTGGGATCCATATCCTCAATCTCCGGGAATGGCGGCAGCTCCGCGGCGAAATCTTGTTTCAGTTTGAACGCCAGCGAGAGGTTTTCCTCAATGTGATCACCCGTGTAGGAAAGTTTATAACGCTCACGCACAGCCGCCCGCTGCAGCTTCACCGGCACGAGCAACAACGGCGCCTTCAACTCGCGCTTCGGATCCTCCGCATCGCGCCAGTGCAACATGCCCAGCGCGAGGTAAAGCACATTTACACCGCGCTCTTCAATGTACGTGCGCGCCGACCGCTCGGTATTCAGCAGGCGCCGTTGCAACCGGCGATCCGTGTCGTTTGTCTGCAATCGCGTATCGCGC
>CAJWMQ010000198.1 GCA_913042895.1 uncultured Verrucomicrobiales bacterium
CATCGCCGCCAAGGTCATGGCTAGGTACGGCATCCCAACTAACGATATGTACACCTTCGTCAAGGACCTCATCGACATGAACAAGCCCGCCGGTCACGGCGCCGACCCATTTTTCTTTGACCGTAAACCCATCCACCCGCCGCTTCGAGAAATTCTCCGGAAGAATCTCGGACTCTAGCGCACTGCTTCCAAATCATGAAATTCCATCTCATTACAAGCCTGGTCTTGCTGGGCTTAACGTTTCCGTCCCACGCCAAACCGTTAAAGGTGTACCTGCTAGTGGGCCAATCAAACATGCAGGGCCACGCGGCCGTGCGCACGCTGGCGCATCTGGGTATGGACCCGAAGACGGTGCCGTTGTTGAAGGCAATCCAGAATGCTGATGGCTCGGCCAAGGTGCATGATCAAATTTGGATTTCCTCGATCGATACCTCGGAGGAGTCGGGCGTTAGGGAAGGGAAGCTGACCGTCGGCTACGGCGCGGGCGGGCGCGAACCGAAGATCGGACCGGAACTATCCTTCGGGATTACTATGCAACAATACGTCGGCGAACCGATTCTGTTGATCAAGACCTCTTGGGGTGGCAAATCGCTGAACACGGATTTTCGGTCGCCAAGCGCAGGGCCATATCAATTCAACGAGCAACAAATCGAGAATTTCAAAAAGCGCAACAAGGATGTCGCTGCCGAGCACCAGGCTCGAGCTGAGCGCACCGGCGTTTATTATCGGCTGATGCTCGAGCACATCCGCAAGGTGCTTGGTGACATCAAACGCGTGTATCCTGAATACGATTCCAAGGCTGGCTATGAGCTGGCAGGCTTTGTGTGGTTTCAGGGCTGGAACGACATGGTCGACAGCGGCACCTATCCTAGGCGCGGCCAGCCTGGCGGGTATGCGAGCTACAGCAAAAACCTCGCGCATTTCATCCACGATGTGCGCAAGGACTTGAAGGCCCCCAAGTTACCCTTCGTTATCGGTGTAATGGGCGCGGGCGGTCCGATCGCCAAGTACGGTCAGGATCAAAAACGCTACGCTGGCATCCACGGCGGGTTCCGAAAGGCCATGGCCGCGCCGGCCAAGCTAGATGAATTTAAGGGAAACGTTACAGCCGTGTTCACCGAGAATTACTGGGATCAGCAACTTTCCGAGTTAGTTACCCGCCGTGGTCAGATCAATGCCAAGCGCCGTGATTTGGCCAAGGACCAATCGCTCACCCGTGAGCAACGCGATCACGCGATCAACGAATTCACCACCAAGCTATTCACGAAGGAAGAACAGAAGATTCTCGAGATCGGCGTCTCCAACGCCGCCTATCACTACCTCGGTTCCGCCAAAGTCCTTACTCAAATCGGCCAAGCCTTTGCTGAGGCTTTGACGGAAATGAAATAGAACAAAAAAAAGCCCCCGCCGAACCGGGGGCTTTGTGGGTGATTTTCGTTTTCTAGCGCTTGTGGCGGTCACCGTGGTGACGGCGGGGAGCCTCAAGGGCGCGCTTCAGTTCATGGATTTCCCTGCGAAGGGCGTCGACTTCTCCAGCAAGGTTGCGGTCGTTGCCGCGCCTGTCGCTATGGGCAGGATTGTGGTGATGATTCGGGTGGTGTTGCTTTGCGTGGTCTGATTGGCCAGCACCTACCATTTTACGGATGGCTTGGGACTTCTTGTGGGCTTCCTCACGGGAGAGCTTGCCGGCTTTAACAGCAGCGGCAATGTCACGCCCCATTTTCTCGGCCTGCTCGCGGTTGATTCGCTTGGAAGTATTTCCCTTGTTGTGAGCGGATTGCCCCCACAGGCTTTTTTTCATGGATTCCAGTTTCTTGCCGGCTTCCTCTTTGGAGAGTTTTCCTGCCTTCACTGCGGCAATGATTTCCCGTTCCACAGCTTGATACTTAGCCTTGCGCGGATCGCCGTGGGCGCCCTTTGCGTGGTTTCCATGTGCTTTTTGTTTACCTTTAAGGGAAGACAGCTTTTTCATGGCTTCCTCCTTGGAAATTTTGCCGGCCTTAGCGGCTGCCCAAATCTCGCGTTCCATCGACTCAGTCTTGGAGCTCTGCGTTTTGTCGGGGCATTCCTTACAGTCGGATTTTTTCTTTTTGAACTCTTCCGCCTGAGCGGTGAACAGGGAGCAGGCCAGTACGAGCCCAGCGGCGAGATTAGTTAGGGATTGGGTTTTCATTTTAGATATTATGGTAGACGTGATTTTGAGGGGAAGGTTTCGGATTAATTCGTTTTTTGCAATAAATATAGTCACTGACGTTCCAGATAACTTGTTTTTGCCCGTAAAAGTGTGGGTGCGGCAGTGAGTTGGTTGCTAGGAACGACTCCAGCTTGGCTTAATTGAACTTCACATACCTGAGGATCAAATAAGGTATTACGTTAAAAAAAGTTACCGCCGACTTATAGCACATGAAAATGGTGTAATTGATTTCATCAAAGCGATCTTTTGACATCTCGAACCACCACGTATGAGCGCTGAATATAAAGTCGTGGGCAAAAATAAGCGCCAAATACCACCATACAAGTATTCCCACATTAATGACCGTACACCACCCTAAATATGTCCGCAGATTTTCTTTTGTTATTTTCAAAATATCTCCCGCCTCACTTTTCGCCAATGCAATAGAGAAACTGACGTCCCCTCAGGAAAATCTGATTGCCTGCCAGTGCAGGGGAGGCATCCAGTCGGTCATCAAGTTTATTGGTGGCTAGAGGTTCAAATTTTTTGCCGTGTTTTAACACCAGTGTGGCTCCATTGCGTGCAGTAATATAAACTTTTCCGTCCGCGGCAACTAAGGAGCTGTATACATTAGCTAAGCCATTTAGGCGTTCACGATCAATATGAGTTACTCCGGTTTTAGCTTCGGTGCAGGAAAGTAGAGCCTGATTGGATTGGGTATAGTACAGCAATCCCTTATAGAGTACTGGTGAAGGGGTATAGGGTGTGCCACGGTTTTTGCTCCACAAAATCGTATCAGATCCGGTGATATCACCCTTGGCTGAGAGCGGTAAGGCGAGTAGAGAAAACCCCTGATAACCGGTCATGCAGTACACTGCATTGCCATCCACCACCGGGCAGGGAATAGCGTTATCGGTAAGCCCACCACATTGCCATATGATTTGGCCGTTCTGGAGGTTGTAACTAATGACTTTACCTGGCTCAACCAGTCGGCCACCACGACCTATGCCTGAGGCTGTCGTGATGATTTGTGTTTTCCCGCTATGGGTAACTACAGTTGGTGTGGACCAACCATTTCCGCCTTGTCGATTCTCTCTCCACAGCATTTTTCCTGTTTTAGCATCCAATACTTCAATGTAAGACTGACGAACGTGATCCCTTACTAGGATAAGTTTACCATCATGAACTACAGGCGAACACGCTTCACCCAGGCTTGCCCCCATATAGGCTTTACTCATAGAGCGTTCCCACAGTTTTTTCCCATTGAGATCGTAGCAAAAGAGTCCGCTTGAGCCAAACCAGCAGTAGAGCCGTTCTCCATCAGTGGTGGGCGAACCCGAAGCAAAGTTGTTATCTCCATGTGTGCCTTCATGAGGAATGAGTTGGGTTGCAACCTGTTGCCAGAGTGTTTCACCGGTCTTTCGATCCAGACACATAACAACAAACACGTATTCAGTATTTGGGTATGTGATGCCGAAGATGCGTTTGGGCTGGTCTTCCGGTTTAGGGAGAGATGGGTCGACTTTTTTTGTGTTGATGGCTGTAAGTATAAAAACTTTGTCACCCCAAATGATGGGCGAAGCGCTACCATATCCTTTAATAGGGGTCTTCCACTGGATGTTTTTTTCCTCGCTCCAATTGACGGGCGGCTGGGCGGTGGTGGAGCTGCCGGTAGCGTCTGGTCCGCGCCACTGGTGCCAGTTGTTGACTTTTGCCTTTTCAAAATCGGCCGCAGAGGAAGTGAGGGCAATGCACAGCAAGGCGGTGCTGATGATTAGGGATGTTTTCATTTTAAAAGGTAAGCTCGCCGGTGCTGCTGGCGAACTTGTCGGTATTGAGATTCATTTGGTTGAGCAGATGCACGAAGAGATTGCAGAGTGGGGTGTTGTTTTTCGAATCGTGTGCGAGATAACGACCATGTTTGAGGCCGCCGCCGGCGAGCAGGATGGGGTTGTTGCGCGGGTCATGCGAGCTGGCGTTCCCAAGATTACTGCCCAGTAAGGTGAGTGTGTTATCGAGCAAGGTGCCACCCGCCTCCCGCTTGGTTTTCATGGTCGTGAGGAATTCATCAAAACAACCCATGATGGCGCGTTCGATCTTAAGCAATTGTTCGATGCGCTTGGGATCCCGTCCGTGATGCGAGAGATTGTGGTGTTCAGATTCCACGCCATTGATCTGTGGCATGCCATGATTGTGTTGAATGACAATGCTAATCACACGCGAGGAATCGGTCTGTACAATCAGTGGAACAAGATTGAGCAACAGTCTAATTCGGCCAATGAGATCGGTTTTGTCATGGATATCGAGCGGCGCTTGAGCCTTGACCTCCGGTTTGGGGCGGTCGATCCATGCTTGGGCTGCGGCAAGATCATTTTCTGCGGTACGGACGGATTCAAAATATTCCTGCAACCGCTCGCGATCAGCTGCTGGTGCGGTCTTTAGGAGCGCACGGGTTTGGTCAAGCAACTCGTCCAGTACGCTGCGGCCTTCGGCGAGTTTTTGCTTCTGACGGGAGATCTCCTCTGGTTTACCGCGCAGGAACATTTTTGCAAACATGCGTGAGGGGCGCTGTTCGGCGGGGATCATTACCCCGCTATTGGTGTATGACTGGCTTTTTGCAGTATCGCTACTAAGTG
>CAJWMQ010000199.1 GCA_913042895.1 uncultured Verrucomicrobiales bacterium
GTCGCAAATCAAACCGCATGCCGGATACCACCAAGCGGTAGAAATCATTCCCGCCCTTCTGCAACTGGCCAAACCAACCATTGTGCGCCTTGCCCCACAACTCTAGCGACACCCATTCAATGCCGCCGATTTTTATGCTGTAGGATTTCGCCCCTCCCTTGTCGGCTATTAGCCGTTCGCCCGGCAACACCACCGGCTGGGCAACCGGCGGCCGGCGCCGGGGCGCTTCCTTGGGCGTCTCAAAACTCGGCGACGCAGGCGGAATGTACCTCGGTGAGGTCGCCCGCGCCACCCGGGTGACCCGCTTCGGCTGGGTTGCCGAAGAAGCGGATCGGTGGTTCGTTGGGTCGGGTTGTGAGAGAGTCGGTCGCACTGCCCGCACCGGAGTCGGTTGCGAGTTGGCCACATAAACCTGCGGAACATGCGTAGACGATGTCGAATCACACGACATCATCCCCATACCCACCATCAAAACGGCAGAAGCCCAAATTCGGTTTCTCAAGTGCACCTCCTTGTTGCGTCAGAAAAAACGCAAAATGCAGGGCGCAACCTAGTGGAATCCCCAATCCATGTCGAGGTTATTCACAAAAGTGAATAACTGCTTGCCCGTTTGAGTCCTGAAAATCCATGCTCATTGGCCATGCGGATTCTCGTTGCCATCACCGGTGCCAGCGGCGCCATTTACACTCAACGCCTGCTCGACCGGCTTAACCCCAGGGAGCATGAGATCCACGTCATCACCAGCAGCTACGGGCAGGTCGTCATGCGCGATGAATTACCCGATGGACTGCAACTCCCGGAGGGCGTGCCATTGCATGCGGCCAAGAGCATGAATGTCCCGTTCGCCAGCGGCTCCAATGCCTTTGATGCAATGGTCATCCTGCCCTGCACCATGGGTACCCTCGGCCGCATTGCCCACGGCTACAGCGAAGACGCCCTGCTCCGCGCCGCCGATGTGATGCTCAAGGAAAACAAGAAACTCATCCTCTGCCCTCGCGAAACCCCGCTCAGCCTCGTCCACATTAAAAACATGGAGCTGCTGCTCCAAGCCGGCGCAATGCTGCTCCCGCCAAACCCATATTTTTATGCCGGCGCCAAAACCATCGAGGAACTCGCCGACACCGTCGTCGCCCGCGTTCTCGATCGTCTCGGCGTAGAAAACACCATCTCCCCCCGCTGGCCCGAGGAACAGGACTGAGGGCGCTGGAGCCCGTTTCTCCTTTCACGCCCCTCCTCGCTTGTCATTTTGCCCTTAATCAAGCAGCTTTCGTCTGTGGCGCGAGAGGAGAAACGGGTTTCTGCAATTTCACCGGAGCAAACCCGCCCCCCTTCCCTGATGGAGAAGTGGGCGGATTTCGTAAAGCTGTCGCATACCGTTTTCGCCCTGCCGTTCGCCCTAGCCGCCACGGTGCTCGCTGCCCGCGCCACGCATGCCCAATTGCCCGCGCTCGAACAGCCGGCCCGCATCGCCCTCGAACGCGGCTGGCCTGGCTGGAAATTATTCGGGCTTATCCTGCTGGCAATGGTCACCGCCCGCACCTGCGCCATGGCCTTTAACCGCATTGTTGATCGGAAGTTTGATGCGCTGAACCCACGCACGGCCGACCGGCATTTGCCCGCCGGCACCATCTCCCTCTCCAGCGCGTGGACGCTGTGCATCCTGAGCGGCGCCATGTTCGTTGGCACCACCTACGCCATCGACATGTTCCGCGAAGCCAATCAGGGCCGCCTGATCTGCCTAATGCTATCCCCGGTCACACTACTGTTTATCCTCGGCTATTCGCTAACCAAACGGTTCACCGATTTCACCCACGTGGTGCTGGGCATTGCATTAGCCATATCGCCAGTGGGCGCTTGGCTGGCGGTCAATGGCTCACTGGATTTCTCCGGACCGTTCCGATACAGCGCGCTCATCCCCGGGCTGCTAGCGTTGATCGTTGTACTCTGGCTAATCGGGTTCGACATCATTTATGCGATTCAGGATTTCGAGTTTGACCGCGCGCACAAGCTGCACTCCATCGTCGTGCGCTGGGGCCCGACCAATTCGCTGAACGCCGCCTTCCTCGTGCACATCATTATGCTCATCCTGCTCGTGGTGTTCGGTCTGTTGGCCGCGTTCAAAATGGCCTACTGGATCGGCATGGTGATCATCACCGCCTGCCTAGGATTAGAGCATTGGATCGCCCGCAAGCGCAGCCTAGACTGGGTGCAAAAGGCGTTCTTTAATCTAAACGCCATCATCAGCCTCGTGTTCATGGCCATGGTGGTGGTCGAGGTCTGTATCGTTCCCCGCTTTATTGCCTGGAGGTTGTGGTAATGGATTTCATCCTTCAGCAAAGCGAACTGGCGGATCTGGCGAGGAAGGTCGAGGCCGGCACACGGCTAGAGACCGAGGACGCCCTGCGACTGTATCACACGCCGGATCTAAATGCGCTTGGGCGGTTGGCGGCACTAGCAAACGAACGCAAAGTGGGGCAGCGCGCCAGTTACATTGTAAACCGGTACATTAATTACTCCAACTACTGCATTCTCTCCTGCCAGTTTTGCAGCTTCGCTCGCAAGAAACGCGATGGCGACGGATTTGAGCTGTCGATTGAGGAGATGGAAACCAAGGCGCGAGAGGCACTAGCGCTGGGCATCACCGAACTGCACATCGTCGGTGGCCTTCATCCGTCGCTGCCGTTCGGTTATTACACGGACATGCTTCGCGCGTTGAAGGCGGTGGATTCGAATCTGCAGTTAAAATGTTTCACCGCCGTGGAGATTTATCATCTCGCACGCAAAAGCAAACTGCCATTGCCCGAGGTGCTCGCAGCCCTGAAGGATGCTGGGCTGGATTCACTCACCGGCGGAGGCGCGGAGATTTTCCGAAAGGACGTGCGCGATGCCATCGCCAAAGGCAAGGAGACCGCCGCCCAATATCTCGAGGCCCATCGCACGTGGCATCAACTCGGCGGTCGCAGCACCTGCACGATGCTCTTCGGCCACGTGGAAACGGTGGAGGATCGGCTCGATCATCTGGCGGAATTGCGCGCGTTACAGGATGAAACCGGCGGCTTCACCGGCTTCATTCCGTTGCCTTACCAACCGGAAAACAACGCCATCGCTGTCACCCACCCGCCCACCGGCAACGACGCCCTACGCACCATTGCCGTCAGCCGACTGTTCCTCGATAATTTCGATCATCTCACCGCCTACTGGGTGGGTCTCGGCATGAAGCTCGCGGAAGTGGCCCTCAGCTACGGAGCCGATGATCTGCACGGAACGATTGTGGAAGAGCACATTTTCAAAATGGCCGGCGCGGGCGGAGGCCGTGGTCAAGCCGAGGCGGCGCTGGTAAAGGCCATCCGCGAAGCCGGCAAAACGCCCGTGCAACGTAACACGTTTTACGAACCTGTCCGCGAATGGGAGGCTGAAACGCCCGAGGCCCCCGGCAATTCCAAGCCCCCGGGAATCCTCGACGACAACCTCGCCACCGCATGAGCGAGCCGATCCCCAACCATGCGGTCGGCACCCCGCCGGCAGACCCAACGCCGACACACCCCAAAGATTCTGCCGGCGAGATACCGACAGCACGAACGCGCATCGGGTCCGTACCCTACTTAAACTCAGTGCCGCTTACCTACGGAATTGAGGAAGAGATTGAGTTCATTGTGCCCTCCGCCTTAGCCGAGCAACTGCGCGCCGGTCGGCTGGACGCTGCCTTGGTGAGCATCACCGAGGCGTTGTTTCACGAAGGTTACGACATCCTCGACGGCGTGGCCGTGGCGTCGCATGGCCCCGTAAATAGCGTGTTCCTCGCCCACCAGCAACCGCTGGAGGAAATCACAACCATCCACTGCGACACCGCCAGTCTCACCAGCGTCAATCTCCTGCGCGTGCTGCTGGCCGAACGCGGCCTGCGCCCGGCCCTCGAGCCATTGCCCAGCTACGCGCAGGCCGCCACGCTCGATAATGTGCTATTAATTGGCAATCCCGGCATCGATTTTTTGCGCGCGCCGCACACCCATACCATCTGGGATCTCGGCGCGGCTTGGCAGGAATTGACGGACCTGCCGTTTGTGTACGCCGGCTGGGCCCTGCGACGAGGGCACCACAACACCGCCCTACGTGACCATCTGCGGGCCGCTAAAGCCCGCGGCCTAGAGCAACTCCCAGAGATCATTGCCACCCAGCCCGACTACGACGCTGCCTTCCGCCAAGCCTATCTCGGCGGTCACATCCAATATGAACTGGGCGAAACCGAAAAAGCCGGCTTAAACAAGTTTGTGGAGCTGTTGAAAACGCACGGGGAACAAGAGGTGCACGAACCGTCGTTCGTTTGAATTTTACCGCAGGAGCGCATAGACCGACCCCTCTGTGGTGAATTATTGCCCAACCCCTCAATCCGGATTACACTACCCTAGTGGATGAGCTGCTGCAAAAGACTTGGAATGGCGACCGCATTTCGCCGGCGGACGCGTTGCAGCTTTATGCGTTGCCCTTGGAAACCCTCGGCGCGCTGGCGCATCGTCGTCGCGAATTGGCCAAAGCCGACGCCTTCGAAGGGCGCGGCAACGAGATCGTCACCTTCAGCATCGATCGGAATATTAATTACACCAACGTCTGCAACGTCTACTGTAAATTCTGCGCGTTTTGGAGGCGGGAAAAGGCCGCGGACGCCTACGTGATCACGCACGCCGAAATTGATCAAAAGATCGAAGAAACCCTCGCGCTTGGCGGCACGCAGATTCTCATGCAGGGCGG
>CAJWMQ010000200.1 GCA_913042895.1 uncultured Verrucomicrobiales bacterium
GGGTTACATTTTGTTAAAGCTTGAAAAATAACCTGTCGCTTGGGAATCGAACCCAACGAACATCGAACACCCTGTTTTCAGGGCAAATACAGCTATCACACACACCTAAATTCTAATTCACCACATTCTGCGGCGTGCCCTTGAGAAATGCGCGCAGGTTGTCCGCCGCAATATTCATCAACCTCTCTCTCGCCGCGCGCGTGGCCCAGCCAATGTGAGGGGTAATGATTATATTTTTTGCCCTCAAAAGTGGATTATTCGCAGCCGGTGGCTCCCCTGAAAGTACATCAGTTGCCGCTCCAGCAATTTGTTCTTCATTAAGCGCCTTTGCCAACGCCGCCTCATCTACAAGTGGGCCGCGTGCTGTATTAATCAGGAAAGCTGTGGGTTTCATCTGAGACAAAAGCTGCGCATTAACAAAGCCTTGGTTCTCATCGGTGAGCGGGCAATGCAGGCTCACAGCGTCGGACTCATGGAACAATGTTTCGCAATCAACAAATTCTGTATCCGCTTCTTCCCGAGTAGTCCGTGTGTGTACAAGAATCTTCATGCCAAGGGCTCGGCCAAGTCGAGCCACCGCTTGCCCAATCGCACCGTAGCCCACCAGCCCCAGTGTGAGCCCGTGCAATTCCACGAGCGGTTTTTTCCAGTAACAAAAATCTGGGCAAGCACTCCAGTCGCCATCTTGAACGCTGGCGTTGTGCAGGGCCGGTTGCGTGGCCAGTTCGAGCAACAGTGCAAAGGTCATCTGCGCTACAGACTCGGTGCCGTAGTCAGGGATATTGGTCACCGGAATATTGCGCGTGGCCGCTGCGCTGGTGTCCACGACATTATAACCGGTGGCGAGCACACCGATATAGCGCAACTCGGGGAGGGCCTCGATGGCCTCGGCGGATACGAGTGATTTATTAGTGAACACAATTTCCGCGCCGGCCGCACGTTCGGCCACCTGCGCGGCCGCTGTGCGATCGTGTACGGTCAAGTCGCCTAGCGTGTTCAGCGCGTTCCACGTCAAATCGCCAGGATTCAAAGTGTGGCCGTCGAGCACGACAATGCGCGGGTTGGAAGCGGTATCCATGGGGGGATTTGGCGGTTTGAAGTGCGGGTTGTCAATTCCTTGCCGTTAAGGTAGCGTTCCGCACGCATGACCACGGAAGTTTTGAATAGACCAGTAAAATACGCCGCCTTGGAGTGGCGCAATGCGCAGGGTGAGAAATTTGAGGCCATTCAGGAAGGCACCCTGTGCCATCTGAAAGACGAAGCGGAACCGTACACCGGTAAGGCGGTGGAGTTATACGAGAACGGCAAGGTCTCGTTGGAGGGCGAATTTTTGAATGGCAAGGCGCATGGTGAGGAAACGTGGTGGTATGAGAACGAGCAACGGAACTCGCTGGTGACATTTTTGGAAGGCGTGCGGCACGGGCCGCATCTGGTGTGGTACGAGAGCGGGCAACTGCAGATCGATGTGTGCTACACCCACGGCAAACGCGATGGTCGACACGCGGTGTATTACGAGAATGGCCAAGTCCGTTCCGAGGCCTACTTCAGTGGCGAAAAGCTGGAAGGTAAATACACAACTTGGTACGAGGACGGTAGCAAACGTAGCGAACGCGTGTTCGCTGCTGGTACAGAAATCAAGCGGCGCGAGTGGACAGCAAAAGGTGACCAGAAAACGCTGAATAACTGGAAGGCCGACGGCACGCCGCGGGCTGGCGTATGATCCGTTTGCTTGAGCTTCTGTCAATCGGTAGCAGAACGCTTTCAAGTAGTGGTTAGAGGGTGCTCAATCCTCCGGTAACCTCTTCGCCTGTCGGTGCGTATCCCCGTTTGAACTTGCACTAGTGCATGCGGATTCGACCACTAAATTGGAATGGGGCGTGGCTGCTGCTTTGCCTGTTGGGAATTCAATCAATCCTCATCGCGGCGTCTCCCAATATTCCCAAACAATGGCCGGACGTAGCCGGCAAGGTGCATCCCGTAGCGGGACAGCCGGTGGTGCTGGCTTGGACTGGCTTGGGATGTCCGATGTCCAAGCTCTATCGCCCGCGTCTCGCCCGGTTGGCTGATGAATTTGTGCCGAAAGGGGTTCGTTTTTTTCTACTGAACTCCAATTCCCAAGATGCTCCGGCGGACCTAAAAAAAATGGCCGCGGACTACGCTTTTCCGGTGATCCGTGATGCCGACGGACAACTGGCCCGGCGATTGCAGGTGGAGCGCACGACTGAAGTGTTGCTTCTGGATGCCAATGGCCAAATCCAATATCGCGGGGCGGTTGATGACCAGTTTGGCTTTAAGGAAACGGAAGCGGGCGGTGTCGGCGCCTTCCGCCGGCCGGCCCCCAATCAAGCGTATTTGAAACAGGCGATTGTCGCGGTGCTGGCCGGCCGACCGGTGGCGCCGGCCAAGACGGAGCCGTATGGTTGCGCGTTGGGGTTGGACGAAGCACCTCGCGGGAATGTGGTGACATTTCATCAGCACATTGAGCCGTTGTTGCAGGTGCATTGTCAGGAATGTCACCACACCGGTGGCGGCGGTCCGTTTGCTTTGGAAACCTACAAGCAGGCGAAGGGCTGGGCTAAGATGATTGCAGAAGTGACCGCCGAGAAACGAATGCCGCCCTGGAATGCGGATCCCAAGGTTGGCCATTTTAAAAATGCCCGAGGCTTGGCGCCGGATGAAATTCAGTTGATGGCCGACTGGTTCGGGGCCGGGGCGCCCAAGGGCGATCCGGCTGAGGCACCACCGCGTTTGGTTTGGAGCGGCGATTTGGGCAATGGCAAGCCGAACCATGAGCTGGTGTTGCCGGCATTTGATGTGCCGGCCGAAGGGCGAGTGCCATACCGGTATGTGAGTGTGCCCACGCAGTTTAAGGAGGATAAATGGATTAATGCCGCAGAGTTTACCAGCAACACCCCCGAGGTGGTGCATCATGTGCTCACCTTCCTCCATGAACCCAATGGCCGCGCGCGACGAGCCGATCGGCCCTGGTCGCCGCCATTTGATATGTTGGCACCATTGCAGGGCGCGCGACCTCGGGAGTTTCCATATTGGATCGCGCGCAATCGGCGTTATCTAAAGCAGTATCAGGTGGGGCAGGGCGGCGGGTTGCATGGGTATTTCCTTTCCGGCATCGTCGGGGATCGGCCGTTGGTGTATCCGGCTGGGCGCGGAAAATTATTGCCAGCCGGTGCCACCATCGTATTTCAAGTGCACTACAACCCCAATGGCAAGGCGCACCAGAGCACCAGCCGCTTGCGGTTATGGTTTGCCGATGAACCGCCCGAGGAAGCGGTGGATATGCATGCGGCGTCTACGGTGGTGTTCCGCATCCCGCCTGGCGCGCCAAATCATGAGGTGACCGCCGTACATCGTTTCCAGCGTGATGGCCTTCTGCTGGGCCTGCAGCCACACATGCATTATCGGGGGAAATCCTTCCAGTACGTGGCCGAGTATCCCGATGGCCGCAAGGAAACCCTCCTGCACGTGCCGGATTTTGATTTCAACTGGCAACACAAATACGAACTCGCCGAACCCCGCTGGCTGCCGCGCGGCACCGTGCTGCGCGCGATCGGCACCTTCGATAACAGTCCGGGTAACCTGGATAATCCGGATCCCAAACGGTCGGTTTATTTCGGCCTGCAATCCGAGGAGGAAATGTTTATTGGCTATTTTGAGGTGATCTGGAATGCCCCTCAGCCGAAGGATTGACGCGTTGGGAAAACCCGTTCACCCTTGGTCCATGAAGTCAGGTTTTTATCTGCTGATTTTTTCTTTAATGGCCGTGTTCGCCGCCGCGCAACCGGCGCAGCCGCCCAAACAGGAATCGCCCGCTCAGATCGCCGCGCGTCAGGCGTTCGAGGCGGCTAAGACCGCAGCGGAGGCAGGAGATCCCGTCAAGCTACGTGAGCTGGCCGACTTGTATTACGCCGGCAAAGGAGTGACCAAGAATCTGGGCGAAGCTTACAAACAATATCTTGCCTCAGCGGAAAAGGGTGATGTGTTGTCCGAAGCCACTGTCGGGTGGATGCTACGCAATGGGCAGGGCGTGACGCGTGATTATAAGAAGTGCCTGGAGTGGTACACCAAGGCCGCCGACAAAGGTCACGTGGAATCACAGCTGGGAGTGGCCGAGCTCTATTACAATTCCGTCGGTTTGCCGAAACGCGATTATGCCACAGCCTATCAGTGGTACCTCATCGCCTCCGGTTTGGGCAGCAAAGAGGCCGCGGCCTTTATCCCGCGCATGGAACAGGCGGTGCTCAAAGAACCCAACGTCAATGCCGAGCAAAAGGCCGCAGCCGAAAAAGCGGCGGCGGATTGGTTGGCGGCTTACGGGAAGAAATAGCTTCTCGCTACCCTCATCAGATTCATCGGATCTCCGGTTGTTCACGGGTGTGAATATCCTGTGAAAATCGAAGAATAACTTACTCTATCGCGATCCGGATTGTGTGTTACTTTGTTTTTGTTGGTGGCACCTTAGGGAGCCGCTGACAGGGTCGGAAGACTCAGGAGCACAGGCCTTCGGGCAGGTGTTCCGATTCAAGGGTTTCTTCGGAAACACTTGAATGAGCCCCCGATCCACCCGCCTCCACCCGAGGCATCCTGAAGGGCAGGTCGCAAGGCCCGTTCGGATGGAATTTGACCGTCTGGGAAGTAGTCTTCGGACCACCGCCCGGGCGGTCTTTTTTTGGGCCTTCGAATTCTTCTTTATGGTATGGATG
>CAJWMQ010000201.1 GCA_913042895.1 uncultured Verrucomicrobiales bacterium
CGGCGGTGCGCAGATCTACGAACAGGCGCTGCCGCAATGCACGGATCTGTTGCTTACCCTGGTGCAGCGCGAAGTGGAGGGCGATGTGTTTTTTCCCACGTTCGAGGATCAGTTTGAGGAAGAATCTGTGCTGCGCGTGGAGCCGGAATTTTCCATCGTACACTACCGCAACCGCAGCTTGGCGCAGGGCGACTGATGGTGGATATGCTCAAATCCACTGGGGCCATGGCCGGCGCCACGCTGGCCAGCCGGGTGCTCGGCATGGTGCGCGAGATCTGTTACGCGCGCTTCATGGGGGACGGCCTGGTGGCTGGTGCGTTCGTGCTGGCCTTCATGATCCCCAACCTCTTTCGCCGTCTGCTGGGCGAAGGCGCGCTCATGGCGGCGTTCATTCCTGTTTTCAAGGAACAGGAAAAAACCGCCGGCGAACAGGCCATGTGGCGCACGGCCAATGCCCTGATGAGCGGCCTGATCGTGGTACTGGCCGCCGTGGTAGGCGTGGGGTTGCTGGGCATCACCGCCGCCCTGGAATGGGGCGAGTGGAACGAGAAAACCACGCTGATGCTTGAGTTGTTGCGCTGGGTGTTTCCGTATTTGTTTTTCATCTGCCTAGCCGCTGTGGCCATGGGCATACTAAATGCGCGCGGGCATTTTTTTCTACCGGCCCTGGGTGCGCTAATCCTAAACGTGGTGATGATCGGCAGCGTGTTGTGGCTGGCACCGCGCTGGGGAGATAAACTGAATGACCAGATCTTTGCACTCGCCATCGGCGTGCTATTGGCCGGTGTGGCACAGCTGCTTTATCAATTGCCCACGCTCTGGCGGGAAGGTTTCCGGCCTCAATGGATTTCGCCGTGGGCCGATGATTCGGTCCACACCATCCTCGCCCGGCTTGGCCCCGGCGTGATCGGCGTGGCGGCGTTTCAGATTAATGTGCTGATTACCTATTGCATCGGGTTTTTTGCCGGCGAACATGTGGTGGCGTCCTACGGCTACGCCGTGCGCCTGTTGGAATTGCCGCAGGGATTGTTCGCCGTCTCAATGGCAACGTTTCTTCTGCCGACCCTCGCGGGGCTGGCGGCAGAGAAAAAGTATGACGATTTCCGTGGGCAACTGGACGAGGCTGCACGGCATTTGCTGTTCGTCAATCTGCCGGCCGCCGCCCTGTTGTTCGTGCTGGCTGAACCAATTGTGCAGTTGCTCTTCCAGTACGGCGAATTTTCCCAAGCCGCCACCGAGCGAGCGGCGTGGGCGCTACGGTGTTTGGCCCCTGCCTTACCGGGATATTCGCTGGTATTGATCTTGGGCCGGGCGTTTTATGCCTTGGGCGAAGTGAAAACGCCGGTCCGCATCAGCGTGTTTTGTCTAGGGCTGAATCTTGTGCTGGCCTTGGCAATGGTGTTTCAACTCGACGAAAACTGGCGCCAATGTGCGTTTGGCGTGGCGAACACCATCAGTTCCACCATGAACGCTGCGTTGCTCTGGATCACCTTGAGCCGTCGTAAGGAATTGACGGGGCTCAAACTGCCTGGCCTAAGCCGTCAGCTGCCCGCCATGCTGATGATGGCCGCGGCCGCTCTGGGATTGGCCTATTGGCTGCATGGATCCGTGGCGGCCCCGGCTGAGTGGGGCGCGGTGTCGCAGCGGTTATGGCAGGTGTTTATCCCTTTGCTGGGAGCGGGCCTGGCGTATTGGTTGCTGGCCGCCGCCTTGGGGGTGGATTCGGCCCAGTCGATACTGAAACTATTCCGCCGAAAAACCCAAAAAGAGCCCTAAAAAACCGCAAAAAGATTGCGATCTTGCCAGTTGAGGGTACATTGTTTTAACGGGTTGGCGAGGCATGGAACCTGTCTACGGCTGGGGGCCGTTTGCTTCGTAAACCGGATTATTTCCGTATGAAACCATTTTTGGCCATAGACGCAGGCGCTGCCAACTTAAAGGTAGCTCTGTTTGATCCGCAAAGTAACGGGACGCTGACCCTGGCCCGCTACGAGGTGGTGTCGCTGGGCCAGCGCGGGTTGGATGAACCCGATCGCACTGAATTGCTTAAGGAAACGCTGCAGGAACTCTTCGATCGTCACGAGATCCGCGCCAAAGGTCTGGAAGCTAATGTTTGTGCCCCGAGCTACCAGTGTTTCACGAAGTTTCTGCGCACCCCCGCAGTGGAAGGATCCAAGGTGGGCCAGATCGTTCAGTACGAGGCTGCATCGCAAGTGCCGTTTCCGCTGGATGAGGTGGAGTGGGGTTTCGAGGTTATGGGCACCGCCGACACGGGCGAGCTGGATGTGATGCTCATGGCGTTACGCGAAGAGGTGATCGAGAGCCTTTCCACGGTGTGCAATGACCTCGGCATTCGGCTATCGGTTGTGGATGGTTCCCCTGCGGCCTTGCGCAATGCCTTCATGCAAAACTATCCGGAGGTGGAAGGGTGTTCGCTGTTATTGGATATTGGGGCCAAAACCACCAACGTAATCTTTATTGAGGGCGATCAATTTTTTGTGCGTAGTGTGAATTTTGGTGCGAACTCGATCACGCAGGAATTTTGCAAGGAATCCGGCCTCGAATGGCAACAAGCCGAGGAATATAAGCAGGCCTACGGCTATGTGCACCTTACCAACACTGAAGAGCCAGCGGATCCTTATCAAGCGATTCTCGTGCGCACGGCACGTAATGTCATGACACGACTACACCAACAGGTGGCGCAAACTGTGCAGTACTATCGTGCCCAACAGGGTGGGCAATCACCACAGCGAATCTATCTCGCGGGCGGTGGGGCTTCCATGATTTACACGGCCGAATTTTTCATGGAGAAATTCAATCTGCCTATTGAATTTTTCAACCCATTCCGCAATATCCAAGTGGGACCGGAGGTAGACCGCAACACCTTGGCGGGCACCGCGCATTGGCTGGGTGAAGTGGCGGGTTTGGGGCTCCGTGCGACCACTGTGGGTTTGACGGAATTCAACCTCCTTCCCAAGCGCGAACGCATCAGCCGCCAAATCGAAAAACGCAGCCCTTACGCCATTGCCGCCATCTTCTGCGCCGGCTTAATCTTCTTTGTTCAGGCCGCCGCTAGCAATAGTATTGAAAAGAAGAAAAAGGAATCAGCCGGAAAAATCGACGGGCTGCTTAGTAAATATGTCGATACGGCAAATGATCTTGCTTCAGCTCAATCCAGTTTGTCGCAGGAACAGGAATCCTCCAAGAAAATGGAACGTGCGCTGCAAAGTCGGTATTTTTGGATCAATCTCGTCAACGGGGTGCAGAAGGTGTTGTCCCAAGTGGAACCGGGCGTTTACATTGTGAGTGGTCCGAATCAGCTGGCGGCCAAGACCAACCGGGTGGATCAATTACAGGCGGAACTACAGGCCCAAAGCATCACCGACGCTCAAACCGCCGTGTGGATTCAGTCCCTGACACAAACCATGCCCACATTGGCCACGGCCAATCCCCAAGGGGACGAGGACATGGAAGGAATGGATGGGGGCATGATGAGCGGCCCGCCGCCCACCGGAGGAGGATCGATGCCCATGGATTATGGAGCCGAGGGATCCGGCATGATGGGAGGGGAAAGTGGCGCGGCTCTGGTTGAGCAGGGGCCGATCGAGATCGTTTATCTCAAGTTGCGCGCCAAGAATGTGTTGCCCCGTAAACGGGAAACGCTCAATCGTGAATACGCCTACTTGGTGGCGGATTTATTCCGCCAAAGTGAGATGTTCGTGGAGTCTGAAGAAGAGACCAAGGTGATCGGGGAAATTCCCAGTATTGATTCCAGGGAGCGTTGGTTTGATTTTGTGATCCAATTGAAACTGACCAATCCCATCGTAATGACCGATAAGGAGCTCGAATAGTGGATAAACAACTGGTTATTTTTTATCTAAAACGCCATTTACTGGGCATCGTGGGCCTTCTGTTGGCGGCGGGGTTTGTCGGTGGCGGATTTGTCTTGAATGGAAAAATGACCGCTTCGGTTGAGGCGGCTGATGCTGAATACAAGAGTGCTGTGGCCAATCGGGACAAGATCCAAAACAGTAGTCTGAAGGTGGATTCCAAAAACGTGGCGGTGCTACGTGACGTGACAACGGAATACACAGACTTCGTGGCCAATGCCGGCCAAGTGTTTGGCAGCAAGCTACCCACGCCGTTGAACAGTAATGATTTTCTGAACTATATGGTGCAGTCCATCGCCGTGATGAATGAACAGGCCACCAATAATCTGGTGAATATTCCGAACGATTTACTGACCCGGGCCGACCTGAGTTTTAGTTTCACCTTTGCTCCACTCATGACGCAGGCGGAAATTTCCGAGGATAAAATCCCGGAATTACAAGTGCAGATGGAGGATATAAAAAACATCTGTGAAGTCCTTTTCAACAGCCGCATCCAGTCGATTGAGCAGCTCCAGCGTACTCGCGTGACGACCGAGGATCGCAAGGCATTGGCAAATCCCAATTATTTGGATACACGCCAGTCTTATACCAACAGCATTTCAGTTGTACGCCCTTACCGGATCAAGTTTCGCTGTCTCAGCAACGGCATTGCAAAGACCCTTTCGGGGTTTGCCAAACAGAATACTTTTTATGTGGTGCGCACGCTCGAGGTGACCCCCGCTGGAGCCTCCACCAACACGGGTATGGATTCAGGTATGGATTCAGGTATGGATTCAGGTATGGAT
>CAJWMQ010000202.1 GCA_913042895.1 uncultured Verrucomicrobiales bacterium
CGCCTCCACCACCACGCGCACGGGCAGTTCAAATTTCTGCGCAAACTCCAGATCGCGTTCATCATGTGCCGGCACGGCCATGATCGCGCCGGTGCCATAGCTGGAGAGCACGTAATCCGCGATCCAAATTGGCACGGGCTCGTCGTTCACCGGATTAATCGCGTACGCGCCGGTGAACACGCCGGTCTTGTCCTTCGCCAATTCCGTGCGCTCCAGATCGCTCTTGCGCGCGGCCGCCTCGCGATACGCCGTCACCGCTTCGCGCTGCGCCTCGGCGGTGAGCGCGTCCACCAATTCATGCTCCGGCGAC
The DNA here is from genome assembly GCA_913042895.1 of uncultured Verrucomicrobiales bacterium. Lineage (GTDB taxonomy): Bacteria > Verrucomicrobiota > Verrucomicrobiia > Limisphaerales > UBA1100 > UBA1100. The sequence continues at coordinate 311 of CAJWMQ010000202.1, forward strand.
AACACCATGTACGTCGCCCCAAACAACGTGTCCGGCCGCGTGGTAAACACCACAATCTCTTCGCCGGAATTCTGAACCGTGAACGTAACCTCCGCCCCTTCACTACGACCGATCCAGTTCCGTTGCATTTCCTTCAACGAATCACTCCAGTCGATCGTGTCCAAATCATCCAGCAACCGCTGGGCAAACGCCGTGATCCGCAGCATCCATTGGCGCATCGGCTTGCGCACCACCGGATGTCCGCCCACCTCGCTCTTGCCGTCGATCACTTCCTCATTGGCCAGCACCGTGCCCAGTTCTGGACACCAGTTCACCGGCGCATGGGAAACATACGCGAGCCGATGCTCATCCCGATACGCGCGCTTGGCTTCGTCGCTGGTGACCTCGTCCGGATACTCCAGGGTCTCGATTGGCTCGGCCTTGTTGGTGGCGGGGTTAAACCACGAATTGTACAACTGCAGGAAAATCCATTGGCTCCACTTGAAATACCCCGGCTCGGTAGTATTCGCCTCACGGCTCCAATCATAGCTGAAGCCGAGGCTCTTGATCTGTCGCTTGAAGTTGGCGACATTTTCCTCGGTTGTCTGGCGCGGATGCTGGCCGGTCTTAATCGCGTACTGCTCGGCCGGTAGCCCGAAGGCATCCCAACCCATCGGATGCAGCACGTGCTTGCCACGCATGCGTTCAAAGCGCGCGAGGATATCGGTGGCCGTGTAGCCTTCCGGATGTCCCACATGTAGGCCTGCGCCCGAAGGGTACGGAAACATGTCGAGGATGTAGTATTTCTCGAGGCTCTCTGGCGCCGCCTCGCCATGACGCCCGACAAAGGGATGCTCGGCCGCCGGCGGTTGACCGGGGTTAAAGGCACGGAATGTTTCCTGCGCTTCCCATCGGTTCTGCCATAGGGGCTCGATGAGATGGAACGGATATTGACGGCGCATCTGCGGCATGGGGCGGGGATAATGGTGAAAACCGCCGCCCGCTGCAATGGCGGATTGTCAGTAACCCGTCATTGCCGATTTTTGATTTCCTCTAGAAATTCGCCTTCCCGACGCCGAGGATACTTGTCATGGAATGGATTGCATCACCTGAGGCTTGGATTGCCCTGTTCACTCTCACCGTGCTGGAGATTGTGCTGGGTATCGACAACATCATCTTCATTAGCATTCTCGTTGACCGGCTGCCCGAGCATCAACAAAAGAAAGCCCGCCTGACCGGCCTCGCTCTGGCAATGGTGTTGCGCATCCTCCTGCTGCTTTCCATCAGTTGGGTGATGGGACTAACCAAGGATTTGTTCGACGTCGCCGGCCATGGGTTTTCCGGGCGCGATTTGATTCTCCTCCTCGGCGGATTGTTCCTCATTTGGAAATCCACGCAGGAAATCCATCACTCGCTTTCCGGCAATACGGAAGAAGAACAATCCACCACCGTAGCAACATACGGCTCCGTGTTGGCTCAGATCGCCGTTTTGGATCTGGTGTTCTCATTAGACTCCGTCATCACCGCCGTTGGGATGGCCAAGCACATCCCGGTCATGGTCATTGCCATCGTCATCGCCGTGGGCGTGATGATGCTGGCCGCAGAAGCCATTGGGGAATTTGTTGAAAACAATCCCACCATCAAAATGCTTGCCCTGAGCTTCCTGATCCTGGTTGGCACCGCCCTGCTCGGCGAAGGGATGGGCTTTCACATTCCGAAAGGCTACATCTACTTTGCCATGGCCTTCGCAGTAGGGGTGGAATTGTTAAACCTAAAAATGCGAAGAAATGCCGAGAAACCCGTGAAGCTCAACCGGCATAACCCCTGATTGACAGCAAGGCGGCATTATATGAAATTATAAATAAATGGATTGGTTAATTTGGATCATCATTGCGGCAGCATTAATCCTAGCGGAAATATTTTCCGTCAGCTTCTTTGCCGGCCCAATCGGCTTGGGTTGCCTGATAGCCGCTGTAATGGCCAAAGCCGGTTTTTCAACTTCTTGGCAACTAGTTTCATTCGGCACCAGCGCCTTACTACTTCTTTTGATCGTTCGTCCACTATGGAAGAAATTAATGGTCAACCCCAATAAGGAATTGGAGTCCGGCGTGGAACGCTACGAAGGCCAGCCGGGAACCATAACCGAGACCATCGATTCCAGTTCCGGTCAGGGTCGGGTAAAAATCGGCGGTGAATCTTGGCGCGCTATATCAGACAAAAATATCGTTATCGAAGTAGGTTCACGGGTTACCGTCCTCCGAGTGGAAGGCAGTAAGGCCGTGGTAAGCATTAGTGAAAACCCCTAAAATTATGGAAAATATTATTACTCCAATGTTCGGCAGTATGTTCTTTACAGCAATAGCCGGAATTTTCGCCCTCGTGGTCGTTGCTGCTATCGTCAGCTGTGTTAAAATTATTAAAGAGCAGGAATCAATGGTGATTGAACGCTTTGGGTCATATAAAGGAACCCTTACTAGCGGCATAAACTTCATCATCCCCGTAATGGATCGCCCTCGCCCGATCCACTGGCGCTACAAAAAAACAGATGTCAGTGGCATTGAGTACGTAATAACTGCCGAACGAACAACCATTGATCTACGCGAACAAGTTTTCGATTTTGCTAAACAAAATGTGATCACTAAAGACAATGTGACCATCGAAATCGATGCCATGCTTTATTTCCAGATCACTAACACCCACGCCGCGGTCTACGAGATTGCGAACTTGCCTGACGCAATCGAAAAACTCTGCAAAACCAGCCTGCGTAATGTTGTCGGCAAACTCGACCTGGACGAGTGCCTCACTTCACGCGACAAGATTAACAGCGAACTTGGCCAAGTCATGGACGATGCCACCGACAAGTGGGGTGTGAAGGTCAACCGCGTTGAACTCAAGGATATCACCCCACCGCACGACATTCAGCAGGCGATGGAAAAACAAATGCGCGCCGAGCGCGATCGACGTGCCGCCATTCTCAATGCGGAAGGCGAAAAGAAATCTGCCATTCTTGAGGCCGAAGGTATTCGCGAGTCTCAAATCAAACGTGCCGAAGGTGAACGCGAAGCTGCGATTCTCGAAGCCGATGGCGAAGCACAGGCTCGTATTCGGGTAGCAGAAGCAGAACGTAACGCTATTCAACTTGTACAAGAAGGCCTCTCAGCCACCGGCAGCAACCCTGCCCAATATCTGGTGGCTGTGCGCTATCTCGAAAGCCTTAAAGAAATGACTTCAGGTAAGGACAATAAGGTCGTGTATGTACCATACGAGGCTACCGGCGTGCTTGGGTCCTTGGGCGGCATCAAAGATCTGCTCAACGGCGTGACCAAAGGTTGATGCCCACGCGCATTGTCATCGCCAGTGGCAACACCCACAAGGCGGAGGAAATACAGGCGCTGCTCGGCGACGACTTCGATTGTCGTACACTTAAGGACTATCCCGACGCGCCTGGGGTCGAGGAAGACGCCGCCACTTTTGCCGGCAATGCTGTAAAGAAGGCCTTGTCACTCATCGATTGGCTCAAGCATCACGAAGACTTTGCCGAGGGCTGGGTATTGGCCGATGATTCCGGGCTAGAGGTGGACGCGCTAGACGGCGCACCCGGCGTGCGAAGCGCCCGCTACGCCAGCGACACCACTGAAGGCAACAGCCCCGATGAAGCCAACAACGCCAAACTGCTGACCGCGCTTGACGGCAGGCCAGAACATCAACGCACAGCGCGTTTCCGGTGCGTTTTGGCATTAGCTCGCGCGGGAGCGTATGGACAACCAGAATTGTTCGAAGGCGCCTGCGAAGGCCACATCGCCAAGGCACCCGCAGGCAGTGAAGGATTCGGCTATGACCCGCTGTTTGTGCCAGAGAACTTCGTTGACACCTTCGGCACACTCGGCGCAGAGATCAAAGGCATGCTCAGCCACCGCGCCGCCGCGCTACGAAAAATGAAGGACTGGCTGGACGCGAACTAGCCGTCCAGCAAATCACTCAGGCTCGTGAGCCCATCGCCGCCGGGCTTGGGGTTCAGCGTCTTCTTCAAATACTCAATGGCATCCGGAATGCGCTGAATGTGCTTAGGCAAACCGGCCCCGCAGGCGTTGGGGTGACCCCCACCCTGCAGCAGCTTGGCCACCGGCAACGCCTCGCCATTGCGACTGCGCAGACTCACGCTAACGGAACGATTAAAGGTGCTGGCGGTGAGGATCACCGGATGGGGCGTCAGCTCTTCCTCGAGGATGCGATGGACTACGGCGTTCGTATCGCCGATGGGCGATTCCACCATGGCCACGGCATCCGAAAGCGGCTCGAGGTGCGCCTTTGCGTATTCAAAGCCGATCGGGTTTTCCACTTCGCGCCGCGTTCGA
>CAJWMQ010000203.1 GCA_913042895.1 uncultured Verrucomicrobiales bacterium
CCACAGAACCAAAATTGCCAACATCCGGGATTACTCCCCGAGATAGCTCATAATCCACTCTACCGCTCGCAGACATACCACATCACAACATACCACCCCGAGATCAACACAATTAGGACACCCACAATGTCGTCACCCCGAGATGACCACAATATAGCACTTCACCTCGAGATCAGCACATATACGGTAGCATACGAGCGTTTCTCCGCGAGGTCAACACAATCAAGGATGAAATCTAGTGAATTCGAGGAGTATTCTGAAATCTGCGCGATTCGGATTTGGACGGAGACTCTGATCAGTGAATTCGGACTCGAAAACCGCGTCGCGATCGCGTCAACAGCCGGCTCAGGGTCCTTCTCCATGTGCGCCCATCGCCATGTCCATCGCGCGACGCGCGCGCGCACTCTCCAAACTCGTAGTCGTCCTTGCCGGTGATATCTCGCACGAACTTGGCGGTCAGGTCGCCGAATTCCTTCACGAGATGGGTCAGTTCGATCATTGATCACGGCGCAACCGGCCGTAAAAGTTCTGGTTGCGCAGAACAATGGATTTGGGCAGGTCGAGCTTGGAGGTTTTGCTGATGGTATCAATCAGCACATCAGGAATCTCCACGCGCAGGATTTCCCCGAGCGTGTTGACGTAAATTTTCACGAGCATATCTTCCACGATCGGCACATCAATCCGATAAACCTTGATGCGCGAGCGTACGCCGGGCAGCAGGTCAATGTGGGCCTGACGCGGGAGTTCCAGCTTGAAGTTCAGCGGGCGATTTTTGAGTTCCTCTGAGTTCAGAAAATTCTTCACCATCAACGAAGCTCCGCTGGCCGCGAGCGCCGGCACGCCGGCCAGCTTCAATCCGGCGCCCACCAGTTTCTCCGGTTTACTTAGGTCTTCCAGTGGAACGTCTACTTCCTGCTCGGCGCCCTCCAGACTGGCACGGAGGGTGACGAAATTATTTGTGGAATGGGCATCCACGGCAAATTCGAATTGGCGTTCACTGATCTCGCGCTCGAGTTGCACCTGCATCGAGGTCCAATGTTGATCCGGAAACGGGCTGAGGCTGATGTGAAAATCAAAGATGACATCTTCCCGGGAGTCTGCGGAATGCAGGCGGCCACGGCTAATATCTAAGGTGTACTCGCCGACCTTTTCCACCATACCCTCCACGTTGCCGCCTTGGGTGGTGTCGCGCACCACCGAAGGTGTCCAATCCAATGCGCCGAGTAATTGATTACTGCGTTCATCCACTACCTGCAGTTTGGCCTCGTCCTGAGCGTTGAGGATTTTTTCCCAAACCACCTGAATATCCACGGCCGCCCCGAGGCTTTGACCAGCGTATTCGACCTGCCATAGGCGATAAGTCATAAACGCCCAAAAGGTGAAGAGGATGACAAGGATAACGCGCTGCATGGTCGGGTGTGCGCGGGGAGTGTACTATTCCCGAGTAGGAATAATCAACTCCTGACCGATCTGCAGTTTGGAGGGATTCAAGCCCGGATTGGCGGCATATAGTTCCTGCAGTTTAATCCCATATCGTCGAGCGATGGCCGTGGGGTTCTCTCCAGATTGCACCTTGTGCTTGCGGCCGGCTACCGGTGGCGTCTGGGTTGGGGTGCCACCGGGTTGGGGTAATTGAACCGTACTGTTTGTGGCCGGGCGCGGATTGGGGTTAATGCCGCGGGATTGGAGCTGATGCCGTAGGGCCTGATTTTCGGCGGCCATTTGGTTGAGCTGCGAGCGAAGTTGTTGGATGGCTGTGTCGGGCGCGTGCTGTGGTGAGCCGAGAATATCTCTTGCCAAATCGCCTTTGAGTGCTTCGATGTGGTTTTGGACATCCTTGCCGTTGGGAGCGTTGGGCTTGAGGCTCAGATAGCGCTGGAGATGATAGATGGCCGGAGCTGGGTCAGATTTGCGAGTGAGGTAGAGTAGCCCAATTTCGTAATGGGCCAGTGAGGAGCGGGGGTTGGCTTCGAGGGCTTTGTGGAAGGAACGCTCGGCGCCCTCGAAATCGCGTTGTTGCATTTGGCGGCGCCCTTCAAGGAAGTGCGGTTCCTTATCCTCGGCGTTAACAGCCCCTCCGGTGGGTTCGCAACCGACCCACGCTGTCGCGAGGATTGCAATGAAAATGGCCAGAAATTCACGCATCAACAATACGCTATCCGACGCGCCACGCATTGGCAATCGGCAGTTGTAAACAACTGCAAGCCGGCCTAGGCGAAAGGGTTGTCAGGTCGGCCTTGTGAAGGTTCATCCGATTCTTCTGCCTCGGGGTCCTCTTCGGGAGCATCCTCGTGGTCAAAGGGATTTTCGGCGGTGTGCACGGTGGGCTGCAGGAAGAAGGGGGCGAAAAAGAGAAACACCCAGCCAACAATCAAATGAAGCAGGATCAAGATCAACAAACCCATGAGCGGCAGAAACTGTAGCGCGTAACACAGACAGCCCATGGTTAACAACGCGCCGGCCGGCAGCCAGGCGGCGGTGGTGAGCCGCCATAGTTTGCTCAAGCCGCCCTCGCGATCGGCAAAAAAGGCGACCGTCTTGGCCGGCCACATGCCGAGGAGCCCAAACAACAATGTCAGCAGGCTGTAGCCCACGCCCACGGCTACGCTGGCGCCCAGCAGGAGAAACGGCCGGCGCGAGCCCCACCAGGGAATGTGGGTTTCGCGGTTGATGCGGAATTCCTCAACAGCATACGGGAAATCCAGATAACCGAGCACGGAGCTGAGCACCCAGGTATTGCGTCGAAATTCAATTTGCAGGTCTGCTAGTTGACCGTGTTGTTGCTGGCCGGTGGGGTCGATGATGATGCGCAGGTAGCCGTTTTCGGCGAGCACGCCGGCTTGATCGGCGGGCCAATTGAGCTGGCCTTCGCTTAGGCCGGCTTGTTCGGGCAGTTGCGCCACGGCGGCGTCGAGCACGGGCGCCCAGTATTGGCCCAACACCAACATCACACTGCCGCCCAGCGCGATGGCGAGGACGGCTTGCCACAGGAGTAACCGTCCCCAGCCGGTAGCGGCGAAGGAGGCGACACTGGAAAAACTAAAAGGGAAGCCCGAAGGAGCTGGAGCTTTCTCCTCCACCGGCACGCATTCCTGAGCTTCAGGCGTTTCGGCGGGTGGTGCGGATTCTTCCGGCTCCATGGGGGATCAGTTTCCGGCGGCTTCGGCAGGCGGTTGTTGCGGGTCTTTTTGGGGCGGCATGATCATGACGGGAAAGGGGTAACGCAGCTTGAGTACGTCATCCACGTTGACCTCTACATGATACACGCCGGCCTCCTTGAATTCGACATTGCCGAAAAGGTGGACGTTGGTGCGGATGTTGTCCGGCTTATCCAGGCCGTATTTCATCTTATTTTCACACAGGGTTGTGGTGCTGTCGGGGGAAATAATTTTAACGTGTTCGATGAATTCACCTACGCCGGCTGTCCAGCGGTTAAAGCATACAATTCTGGAAGCGGTGACAGGTAGTTGCGGCACGATCAACTGCGTGAGCACGCCGATGAGCATGGGGTTGCCGTTGGCTTCCTGGCGGATTTCCTCACAGAGCACGGAGCACTGGAGATCGGGGAGAATACGGGTGTCTGACATGGTTTAAGATTCGGGGGTCTCAAGGTTGAGGCCGTTGGCGCGGGCGGCGGCGCGGACGGTGTTGCGCAGCAGCATGGCGATGGTCATTGGGCCCACGCCGCCGGGATTGGGGGTGATGCGGCCGGCGATGGCTTGTACGGCGGCAAAGTCGACATCACCCACGAGGCGGCTGCCGTTTTTGGCCTCGGGATCGGGGATGCGGTTGACGCCGACATCGATGACGACGGCGCCGGGTTTCACCATATCCGCCTTCACAAATTCGGGCACGCCCATGGCAGCGATGAGGATATCGGCGCGGCGACAGTGTTCGTCGATGTCGGCACTGCGGGAATGGCAAAGGGTGACTGTGGCGTTAGCGTGATCGGATTTCTGGCAAAGGATTGCGGCCATGGGTTTGCCGACGATGTTGCCGCGGCCGAGGATCACGACCTCGGCGCCGCTGGTGGCGACGCCGCTGCGGATGAGCAGCTCATGGACGCCAGCGGGTGTGCAAGGCACAAAGCCGTCGGTATCACCGAGGAGCAGTTTGCCGACATTCAGCGGGTGAAAGCCGTCGACATCCTTGTTGGCCGACACGGCGGCGAAGATGTTGGCTTCATTGATCTGCGATGGCAGGGGCGCCTGTACAAGGATGCCGTGCAGGGTGGGGTCGGCGTTGAGTTCGCCGATGAGCTTAAGCAGATTTTTCTCGGTGGTGTCTTCGGGCAGGATGCGGGTTTGGGACTGGATGCCGAGGCGGTCGCAGGCCTTTTCCTTCATGCCCACATAGACGCGGGAGGCGGGGTCTTCCCCAACGCGGACAAAGACGAGGCCCGGCGGCGTGCCGTGGGCCTTTAAGGCCTCGGCGTGCCGCCGGGTTTCCTCGTGAATCTGATTGGCGATGGCACGGCCATCGATCAGGTTGTCGGAAGCCACGGAGCTTATTTGGCTTCGGGTTTGTCCTCTCCCGATTGTTCGGGTGAGGATTCTTCCGGCTTGGAGTCTTTTTCTTCAGCCTTGCGCTTGGCTTTTTCGGCTTCCTGTTGTGCCTTCTCCACGGCCTCTTTGCGTG
>CAJWMQ010000204.1 GCA_913042895.1 uncultured Verrucomicrobiales bacterium
CTCCAATTCCAGTTCAATAACACGCTCTGCCGCCTTTTTCCCAGCCTCAACCCCCGGCTGGTGATAGGCGTTTATATTAATCAACGAGGCATAAAGCCCAACGGCCCGTTCGTATAATGCAATCAACACGCCAATCGAAAACGGTGTAACTTCATTGATTGTAATGGTGATCGACTCCCGACCACTTTCGTAAAGCGCCTTTCGCGTGCCCTGAAAGAACCCGCTCAAATAATCGCCCGCCGTTATACCCTCTTGTTCCACGTGGAACAATTCGCCCGAGCGCTCTTTTAGTACCTCGATAAACGTGACAAAAAAATTGGGCACTCCATCGCGCAGTTGCTGAATATAAGCATGCTGATCGGTGGACCCCTTGTTCCCATACACAGCAATTCCCTGTTGAACCGCATTCCCAGCCAAGTCTTTATCCTTACCCAGCGACTCCATGATGAGTTGTTGAAGATAACGAGAGAATAGCTCTAAACGGTCCTTATAAGGTAAAATAACCATATCTTTTTCACCTTTACCGTTACAGCAATGCATCCATGCTAATGCTAGGCGAGCAGCCGGATTTGCCTCCGCATCCGCCTGGCGAGTTAATTCGTCGCAGGCGGCCGCCCCGGCCTGCAATTGGTCGATATCCAAACCTTGCAGCGCGGCCGGCAACAATCCCACCGCCGAAGTTTCACTAGTACGGCCACCAACCCAATCCCACATTGGAAATCGTTTCAGCCAGCCTTCACTCTCTGCAACTTGATCCAAAGCCGAACCCCCCCCCGTCACCGCACAGGCGTGCTTACCAAAGTTTAGACCAGCGCGCTCATAGGCAACCTTCGCCTCCAACATTCCATTGCGCGTTTCTTTGGTTCCACCAGATTTTGAAATGACGATACAAAGCGTTTTATCGAGATTTGAACCAATTTTATCCAGTACTTTATCGATACCGTCAGGGTCAGTATTGTCAAAAAACCACATTTTCATGCGATCCTCTTTTGGTTTACACAGTGCGTGTGAGACAAATTGCGGGCCCAAGGCAGATCCACCGATTCCGATGACGATGACATTTTCAAAAAAGCCATCCACCCCAGAAACTTCCCCAGAATGAATGGCCTCAGCAAAAGCCTTCACATTTTCGATTGTCGAAGTGATTTGCTGGCTGATCTCGGCGGACGGTGCTAGCTCCGGGTTCCTTAACCAATAATGGCCGACCATTCGGTTTTCGTCCGGATTGGCAATGGCACCTTGTTCCAGCTCGGCCATTGCGACAAAGGCTTTATTAATGCTCTCAGCTTTATGCTCAAAAAAATCGTCGGCAAAATCAACCCGGCTTAAATCCAGGCTCAAGCCTATCTCGTAATGAAACGTGGTGCGCTCCTTGTAGCGCTGCCATAGTTTTAGTGCGTCTGTTTCCATCGGGAGCGCAGAGCATAAACGGGAAGGACTCGGTATTCAACATTGACCCGCGGCAGTGCATGGATTAACAAAACGCCGTGCTTAACGGACTAAACCTTCCACTACAGCGGGCGCTGCTTAATGGCAGCCGGGCGGTTGGGGTTTAGCCGAATGACAATTTCCAAACCCCATCGCCAAGCTGGCGGTGGGGTTCTTTTTTTGGTAAACAACCTGCTGCGAAAGAAATAGAATGAGCAAAAATCGAGTCCTGATCTTCGACACCACTCTCCGTGACGGCGAGCAATGCCCCGGTGCGTCCATGAACCTCCGCGAAAAACTCGCGGTGGCGCAGCAGCTGGGCGCCCTCAAGGTGGATGTCATCGAGGCTGGCTTCCCGGTGATCAGCGAGGGCGATTTTACGGCCGTGCAAACCATTGCCAAACAAGTGAAAGGCCCTCAGATCGCCGGCCTAGCGCGGTGCGTGCCCAAGGATATTGACGCCGCCGGCGCCGCCGTAAAACCCGCCGGCAAGCGCGGGCGCATCCATGTGTTTCTCGCCACATCCAAGATCCATCGAGAGCACAAGCTGGGCAAGGCCCAGGGCGAAATTCTCCGTCTAGCCGTGGAGAGCGTGAGGCGCGCCTGTAAATATGTTAAAGATGTAGAATTTTCACCTGAAGATGGGTCTCGGACAGAACCGGATTTTCTCGCGGAAATTTGCAAGGCCGTCGTGGCGGCTGGCGCCACCACGGTGAATATTCCCGATACGGTGGGCTGGGCGGTGCCCGGTGAATTCGGCCAGCTCATTGCGCATTTGCATGACAACGTGGAGGAATTCCAAACCGGCAAAGCCGTCATTAGCGTGCACTGCCATAATGACTTGGGCTTGGCCGTCGCCAACTCATTGGCCGCCGTGCAAGCCGGAGCCCGTCAGGTGGAATGCACCGTGAACGGCATTGGCGAACGCGCCGGCAACGCAGCCATGGAAGAGGTGGTGATGGCACTCAAGACACGCAAGAATTTCTACCGCGGCTTCAGCATGGGCGTGGACACGAAGGAGATTGTAAAGTCCTCCAAACTGGTCGCGCGCATGAGTGGTTTAAGCGTGCAGCGTAGTAAGGCGATTGTGGGCGAGAATGCGTTTGCACATTCCAGTGGCATTCATCAGGACGGTATCCTGAAGAAGCGCGAGACGTACGAGATCATGAACCCCAAGCATGTGGGCTGGGGTAAAACTGAACTGCCACTCACCAAGCATAGCGGTCGGGCGGCGGTGGCAGCTCGCTTGAAACATCTCGGCTTCAAAATGGACGCCGCTGAAGTGGGGTCGATATTTGATAAGTTTAAAGAGATCGGAGACAAGAAGAAGTTCGTTTATGATGACGACTTAGCCGCGCTGGTGGAGGGCCACATCACCACCGTGCCGGAAACGTGGTCGCTCGATTATTTAAGTGTCAGCACCGGCAACCAAACCGTGCCCACCGCCACAGTGCGTTTGACTCGCAAGAACGGCGGCCAAACCGAGGTACAGCAGGATGCCAATATCGGCGACGGCCCCGTAGATGCCTCGTTGAAAGCAATTGATCGCATCACAACCACAAAAGGTAAGTTGATGGATTACAACATCCAAGCCGTATCTCAAGGGAAGGACGCCTTGGGTGAGGTGACCGTGAAGGTCGATTTCGGCGGCGACACCGAATGGGTTGCCGGCCGAGGCGCCAGCACGGATATCATTGAGGCCAGTGCCCGGGCTTATCTCAACGCGTTGAACCGGCACCTGAACAACGGTCGTAAATCCAGACGGCGCAAACCTCGCCAGCCCTAAGTGCATGCGCGGATTTCCACTCATTTTGCTGCTAAATTTCTGGCTGTCAGCTGACGCCCTGGCAGCAGAAATCGAGTTCAAACGCGTGTGGTCCTTATATGATATTAAAGGCCGCACGTACGCGGAGTTGCGCCGGCAACTAAATGAAGCGGGACCGGTGAATCCTGACACTCGCAAGCGGTTTGATGCTCGCACTGATTGGAATCTGAGCTGGGATTATCAGTATTCCAGGAGTGATGGGAAATATCGGCTCACCGAACAAACCGTGAAAGTCACTGCTACGATTCATTTTCCAAAATGGGTAGATATCGAGCACGGCCACCCATTAGCGCGCCGACTTTGGATCGTTTACCTGAACAACCTCAAACGCCATGAGGAAGGCCATGTGGAATTGGCCAAACGCGCCGGGCAAACACTCAACACGCGCCTCAGCCAGCTCGGCACGTTTAATTCCAAAATCGAGATCGAGGAGGCCATTAAGAAAAAGGCCAGGGAAATCGTCGCCATTCACAAGGCCTTGCATCAGGACTACGATCGACGCACCAATCATGGAAAATCGCAAGGGGCGCGGTTCCCATAGTTTCTTCAAAGCCCGGCTTGCGCCGACCTCATTACGCGGCTACCGTGGCCGTATGAAAGCCACTTTGCTTCCTTTCATGGCGGCGTTTTCGCTGGCTGGTTCCCTGCAGTGAAGGCAGAGTTTGGGGAGGAACTGTGCGGACCGTTTGTTCTCGGCCAGTGGTGATCTAGCTGTGGATCCCGACTTGCGAGCTTGATTGCGCTAGTGCAAGTTTATGTTTGCGCGGGTCCGGCGCGGAGCTCGCGCCGCCGTCCCGCGCGCGTCGACGCGCCGCGGCCGATCGACGCGCTGCGCCTCGAGCATGTCGGCGGTCAGCGCGGCCAGCTCGGGCGTGCGCAGGTTGAGCGCCTTCGTGCCCTTCAGCAGCTCCGTGGCGGCGCCGGACTCGCGCAGGCAGAGCAGCTGGAGCTGGTCGTAGGCCGTGTCATCTGGCACCGCGGCGTCCATGCACGGCGGCGCCGGCACACCACCCTCCGTGTGCCGGGCCGGGGAGACGAGGCAAGTCGCAATGGTTGCGGCAGTTGTTGCTCACCCGCCGGTCCGGCGCGCGCGAGCGAGGAGTTTTGGGCTTGCGCTTGAGCACCACCTAGGTGACAGCAGCAGGCGGGGAAGGCGGCTGATTAGGCGCAGAGCTCGCGGTCTTGCACCACTGCCGCGATTCTACGGCGCGGCGCGTGTGTGCGACGTGTCTGGCGCCTGCTGCTTGCAAATGCGTGCAGCAGGA
>CAJWMQ010000205.1 GCA_913042895.1 uncultured Verrucomicrobiales bacterium
GGCCGCGGACGCCTACGTGATCACGCACGCCGAAATTGATCAGAAGATCGAAGAAACCCTCGCGCTTGGCGGCACGCAGATTCTCATGCAGGGCGGACATCACCCCTCGCTTAGCAAGGAATGGTACCTAGATCTGCTCTCGCACATCCGGGAAAAATTCCCGACCATCAACGTGCACGGCTTCAGCCCAAGTGAGTTTGTGCATTTCCGTGATGTCTTTGATGAACCGCTGGAAGACTTGGTGCGCGACTTTGCGGCGGCTGGCCTCGGCTCCATTCCTGGCGGCGGCGGCGAAATCCTAGTCGATCGCGTGCGCCAAAAAATTTCGCCGCTCAAGGCCATGAGTGATGACTGGCTGGAAGTCATGGCCATTGCCCATCGCCAGCACCTCGCCACCACCGCCACCATGATGTTCGGCCATGTAGAGACCGTGGAGGAACGTATCGAACACCTCGACCGCGTGCGTGTACAGCAAGATGCCACCGGCGGCTTCACAGCCTTCATTACCTGGACCTTTCAGGCTGAGAACACCAAGCTCAAAGCCCAGACCGTCGGCTCGCACGAATACCTCCGCATGCAGGCTCTCTCAAGGATTTATCTGGATAACATCGAGAACATCCAAAGCTCGTGGGTGACACAGGGCCGCGAAATCGGTCAGATCGCCCTGCGCCACGGCGCCAATGATCTGGGCAGCATTATGATTGAGGAAAACGTGGTGTCCAAGGCTGGCACCGTATACTGCATGGACGTCGCGGACATGCAACGCCTGATCACCGATCTCGGCTACGAACCCCGCCAGCGCGACAACTGGTACCACCTCGTCGACGCCCCCGCCGTAGCAGCTTAGTTAGTTCAGCGAAGGATCCACCGGCTTGGCGGTGGTATCCTCGTCTTCACCCGAATCAATGGAATCGGATACCGGAACAATCCGAGTTTCATCCTCATCTGACCCGGCATCCAGTTCCGTTCCCTTATCCGGAAAAGGTGCCGGCTCGAGACTGAACACGCCCCCCAGCACCGCTTCCTTGGCCTTCCACATCATGGTCATGGTGGTGGCAATAATCAGCGTCGCCAGCCACAATACCGAACCCTGCAAGGCTCCCTCCAATCCCGCGGCGCTGCCAAAGAATTCCGCTAATGCCGGCGCTTTTTGGTAAAATAATCCAAACAGTCCTTGGCTCAACCGCACACACCACATGGCCGCAAGCAACGGGAAAAATAGAATGAAGTTTAAAGTCACGAAAAGTTTGATATCCGCCCGCAAAATGGGATCGGGCAACATCGCTCCCAGTCGCGTGAGCACATGATTCAGGTTCAACAGAAACATAATGCCGGCCGCGCAAAAGATGATTGTTGAATAAATGATGTGTTTCTGCCCGGCCGTGAAGGCGGTGACCGGTAGTTCCGGCAAAGTCTGAATCCAATGCAGAAACGGCGCCAACCCCACCATCACCAGCGCCAGGATCTCGGTGATTTTCACGGCGCTTTGCCAGACACCTTCCTGAGGCTGAAAATGTTTGAGCCGCGAAGCGCCCAGCCACATCAGGCTCATGGAAAGAAGCAATGGCATGATGCCCCAGGATTCCCAGGCCGGTGCCAGCATTTCCTGCACGCACACCAACAGTGCAAACGGTAGCGACCAGAATAGTAGTTCCAGTCCACGCACCAGTTGGCGCAGGGAAGGCATCAGGTCGGGGTGCAAGGGAGGCGGCTCGGCCATGCGCCATTAGAACGACAGATAGGTGTAATCGTCCAGCCCGCGTTCGTAATCGCGCAATATCTGCATGCCCAACGAGGGCTGTACGCGGTCCGCCTTGATGGCCGCATCGATCTGGCGTTTCATCTGGCGCGACAATTCCCGACGATCATACTGCATGGTGGTCAGGCAGTCGCAGATCGAATGCCCCTGCAGTGTTTCCTCGATGTAATAGCCATCGGGTTCATCGGCATCGAGAAACACATGCATCTCGTTCACGCGGCCATACAGGTTGTGCAGAACGCCTATCACATCCTGATACGCGCCCACCAAAAAAATACCGAGATAATAGGGCTCAGCCTTGCGGCCGGCCGGCTTAAGCGCATGCAATGGCAGGGTGTCGCGCGTGCCTTCCAGATCAATAAACTGCCGCACGGCCCCGTCCGAATCGCAGGTGATATCCACCAGCGTCGCCTCACGGGTGGGCTGCTCGTTCAGTCGTTGCAGTGGCATAATCGGAAACAACTGCCCAATCGCCCAGTGATCCAGCAGGCTTTGGAACACCGAAAAATTACAGACAAACTGGTCGCTCATTTGATCCTCCAGAGTCGCAATCTCCTCCGGCACATGCCCTTCGGATCGGCGGAAATGCGTGAGTACGCGGTCACAAATCTCCCAATACAACGTCTCCACCTTGGCCTTCACCTCCAGCTCCAGCACGCCAAGGGCAAACATATTATACGCGTCCTCCTTGCAGTTGAGGGCATTGTGATACGCCGTCAGTTTACTGGACCGCC
Organism: uncultured Verrucomicrobiales bacterium; assembly: GCA_913042895.1. Taxonomy (GTDB): domain Bacteria; phylum Verrucomicrobiota; class Verrucomicrobiia; order Limisphaerales; family UBA1100; genus UBA1100. The sequence goes on from CAJWMQ010000205.1 coordinate 2,494, forward strand.
CAAGGTTGCGGCGGATCTTCAACAAAGTTTGCACCAGCGGATGTTCGTCCGCGCCGTACTTGAAGCGCGTCCGCTGCGCCTTGCTGTTTGCGCCAAATACCTGCACCACCAGCACACTGTGATGCGCCGCAATCGCGCGCCCGCTTTCGCTCACAATATTCGGATGCATCACCTCCTCCTCTCCGCAAACCTCCCCGATGGTTTGCACCAGATCATCCGTGTACTCCCGCAGAGAATAATTGGCCGAACTTTCAAACGCCGCACGGCTACCGTCGTAATCCACTGCCAAACCACCACCGACATCCAGATACTCCAAAGGAAACCCTTCCTTGCGCACCTTGGCATAAAACCGCGCAGCCTCCTGCACCGCCTTGCGCACGGTGAGAATATCCGGCACCTGCGAGCCGATGTGGGAATGCAGCAGACGCAAGGAATCCTCCCACCCCTCCGCCCGCAGGCGCTCCAGTGCGGCCATCAATTGCGCGGTGTTCAGGCCAAACTTTGCATCCTCCCCGCCGCTGTCCGCCCACTTGCCCTTGCTACGGCTCAGTAACCGCAGGCGAATGCCCAGCTGCGGTTGCACCCCTTCGCGCTTGGCCACCCGAAGGACTTGGTCCAGCTCATCGAGTTTCTCGATCACCAAAATCACCTGCTTGCCAAGCCGCGTACCGGTGAGCGCGGTGCGAATGAAATCGCGGTCCTTGTAGCCGTTGCAAATCAACAGGGCATTCGGCATATCTTGGAGCGCCAGCGCGGCGAATAGCTCCGCTTTACTGCCCACCTCCAAGCCAAACTCATGGTCCGCTCCAACATCCACCACCTCCTCCACGACCTCGCGCAATTCATTCACCTTTATGGGAAACACTCCGCGATACCGTCCCTCATAGCCATTGCGAGCAATCGCCTCATCGAACGCCGTACACAAACTCTTCACGCGATGCCGAAGAATATCCTGAAACCGAATCAACAACGGACCATCCAAATCGCGTTTCCGCGCCGCGGCGATGACGGCGGATAATTCCACGGCCGTGTCATCTCCCGGCAAAGGCTTGGCCACCACGCGTCCGGCCGTGTTGATGTCATAATACCCCGCACCCCAGCGTTCGATGTGATACATCGCATGCGCCTTACCGATACTCCATTCATTTTCCGGCGGGTTCATGAAAGTACGTATCATAGGAACCCGCCCACAGCATTGGCAAGACGGTCATTGCCAAAAGACCGTGTCATAGGTTTTCTTTCCGTATGCCGAAGGCATTACTCCAAGACATCGTGCGGCACTGTGACCACACCTTGAAGATTGATGAAATCGCCGATTACGAAGGCGCCGTAAACGGGTTGCAGGTCGAAAACAACGGCCAGATCAGCCGCATCGCCGCCGCCGTGGATGCCTCCCTAGCCACCGTGCGCAAGGCCATTGAGGCCAAGGCCGATTTGTTGGTCGTCCATCACGGCCTGTTTTGGAGCCCGCAACAACCATGGACCGGCAAGAAGCGCGACCTCATCGGCGAACTCGTGGAGCACAACCTTGCCGTCTACAGCGCCCACCTGCCCTTGGATCTGCACCCGCGCCTCGGTAACAATGCCGGCCTACTCAAAGCTCTGAAGTTTACGAAGCCCAAACCCTTCTTCGAAGAACGCGGCCAATTCATTGGCCTGCGCACCTCCACCCGACTGTGCCGTGACATTCTGGGCAGCCGATTAAAAACCGCGCTGGGCGCACCGCCCGTCAAGATCAAAGGCGGCCCAAGCGTCTGCCGGAAAATCGGCATCGTCACCGGCGGCGCCGGCGGTAGCCTGGCCAAGGCCGCTGCCGATGGCGTGGACACTTTTATTACCGGAGAAGGCGCGCACTGGACCGCCGCGCTGGCCGAGGAACTGGGGATCAACGTTTTTTACGGCGGCCACTACGCGACCGAGACGTTTGGCGTGAAGGCGCTTGCGGCTCATCTGGCGAAGACGTATCACCTGCCGTGGACGTTTCTGGATCATCC
>CAJWMQ010000206.1 GCA_913042895.1 uncultured Verrucomicrobiales bacterium
CGCTGGGCGTGCTCTAGCCTAGGTTTACTTCAACCGGTCGCACATCCGTGCTGGCCGGTTTTTTTGTGGGCCGATACAATGCGGGCATGAAATGGATCGCGCTGTTTTTCTGGTTGGCGCTGCAACTGCCGGCGGCAGAGCCGTTGCCGCCGGAGAAGGTCAACACGCTGATTGAAGCGTTAGGCCGGTTGGACCCGGCACTCGTCAACGGGAATCCTGCCTTGAAGCAGCGGTTGAATCAGGTGCTCGATGCGGTGCGGGGTGAGCCGCGTTTGGTGGGGTTGATTAAAAAATTCAAGGTCACCGGTCGCGAGGCAGATCTGCTGGCGGTGGCGGCGGGGCATCCCAATGATCCCGCGGGTGTGGAGGCTCTGGGTATGGTGCTGGGCGGCGACGAGATCAAGTCGGTCAACGCCCTCCTCACTGGCAACGACCCTCAACAAGCCGCCTCTGTGGCGCGCGCGCTGGGCAACAGTAACAATCAGAAAGTGCTCCCGCTGCTGACCCCGCTGGTGACCAACCCCAAAGTGCATGCCAACGTGCGCAAAGAGGCGCTGAAAGGGTTGGCCAATTTTGAGACCGGCGCCCGCCAGATTTTAGCGTGGGCCAAGGAAGGGAAGCTGCCGCAGAACGCGACGTTTACCGCGAGCCTAGCTTTGAGCACGGTACGCTGGCCGGACATCAAAGCCGAGTCGGCCAAAGTGTTTCCCCGATCGCCGGGAGCTAACGCTAAGCCGTTGCCGCCGGTGGCGGAACTGATCAAACGCAAGGGCAACGTGACGAATGGCTCCAAGATTTTTCTACGCGAGACCGCCGCCTGCGCGCGCTGCCACAAAGTGGGGCCGCTTGGGCATGAGGTGGGTCCGGCACTCACGGAGATTGGCGATAAACTGCCGAAGGAGGAATTGTACGAGGCGATCATTGATCCGAGTGCAGGGATCTCCTTTGGCTACGAGGCTTGGCTGGTGACGATGAAGGACGGCAATGCCGCGTTCGGTATTATCCAAAGCGAGACGGATACAGAGCTGGAGGTGAAGGGCCCGACCGGCGCTGTCACGCGCCATGCGAAAGTCGGCATCAAGAGCCGGCAACAGCAACCCATGTCGCTCATGCCGCCCGGTCTGCACCTGACGATCAAGGAAGAGGAACTGGTGGACCTGATCGAATATCTGGCGTCACTGAAGAAAAAGCCCTGACCCTTTCCCAAGGCTGATCAGCCCGGAGGCCAGTTGAGGGCGCGGCCGCCGAGGATGTGGCAGTGCAGGTGCGGAACACTCTCACCGCCGTCAGGGCCGTTATTGATCACCAGTCGAAAGCCGTTTTCCTTCAGGTCAAGTTTACCGGCTACGTCCCGGGCTTTGAGTAGCAGATGCCCGAGGAGATCCTGATCGTGGTCCGCCGCCTCGGCGATGCGTGGGATGGATTGCTTGGGGATCACCAGCACATGCACGGGTGCCTGTGGGTTGATGTCCTTGAAGGCGAGTACGCGGTCATCCTCGTAAACAATGTCCGCGGGAATCTCGCGCGCGATGATTTTTTCGAACAGCGTCATCACACAATCATGAGTGTGAGCTTCGCCTCCTGCTGGTGTTGCGCGACGATGTGGCGAAGGTAATCGACAATTTGATCGTTGAGCTTCTGCGATCGCGGCCCCCAATTTTTAGTACCGGTGAGTTTGTGCACGGCATCGCGCAGGCCCTTCACTTTGAGGAGTTCGGGCTGCCCATGCAGGTCGGCATGGATTTGATCACGCAGAGTGCAGAAGAACACCATCTCCAACCCTTCCCCCGCCTGATGGGCGAGGTGATGTAGATCGGTTTCAGCGGCCGAACGGGTGGCGATTTCATCTTCTTCACCGGCGGCCATGATCTTGTAGCCGAACCCGCGCAGGATGCGTTCCAGCGCTAGGGTGAATTCTGCCACAGTGATGGAGGCCCGTTCCTGGTCGATCTTGAAATGGTACAGCACGGCCTCGGCAGCCTCGGTGATCAAGTGCGGTTCGATCTCCGTGACGGCGTCGCCCAGCAGTTCCACAGTCACATCGTGGGCTGAACAGGGGATGGCTTCGCCGTCTGAGGTTTCAAAAACCAGGCAATCGGTATGTAGCTGAATCATGCTTTGTCTCGAGTTTCTTTACTGCCTGGACGAAATCGTCCGCCTCCTCAAAGCGCCGGTAGACGCTCGCATATCGCACGTAGGCCACCTGATCGATCTCGCGCAGGCCGTTCATCACCGCCTCGCCTATCGACATGCCTGGGACCTCCTCTGCGTACTCCTCCGAGATCGTGTCGTAGATCCGTTGGGTCAGGTCCTCAATCGACTGTTGACTAATGGGGCGCTTTTGACAGGCCTTGGCTATGCCGGAGAACAGTTTCTCTCGAGAGAATTCCTCCCGGCGGCCGTCCCGTTTCACCACCATCAGCCGCTGGTGCTCTATCTGCTCGTAGGTTGTGAAACGATGTTGACATTCATTGCATTCACGGCGACGGCGAATAATGGCGCCTTCTTTCGATGAGCGCGAATCAATCACCTTGTCCTCAATACAGTCGCACTTCGGACAACGCATGTCGTTGTTTCAAACCTCCTTGGCAGAAAGCCACATGTAGTGGCTGTTGATTGTCTAACATCCATACGCTTCACGGTCAAGATTGCACACGATGTCTCTTGTTAACACAACGGCTCATTCGCCTGAATAACCCCGCGCGCATTCGCCCTTCGACAATGCGCAACGGTTACCGTAAACCACCTGCGTGACGGAGCTGCCGGTCATACTGTTGGTGGGTTTCGCGGTCGTATTCATCGGCTTGAGTAAAGCCGGCTTCGGTGGCGGCTTAGGGATGCTTACTGCGCCTTTGTGCGTCGTCGCCTTTGGCATGGCCGGGCAGTCTCCTCAGTTTGCAATCGGTTTTCTCCTGCCGCTCCTTTGCGCGGGCGATTCTTTTTCGCTTTATCACTACTGGCGCCAGTGGCGGTTGGAGAATTTAAAGTACCTGTTGCCCGGCGTGGTGGCGGGTGTGATCGCGGGCATCCAGTTGATGGACCGAATGGAACCTCGCCACTTCAGCCTCATCATCGGCGTGTTGGCCGTGAGCTTTGTGGTGTTTCAGTTGGTGAAAGAAAAAGTTTTCAAAAATGAAACCCCCTTTGTGCCGGGATATGGCTCGGGCACTGCCGCGGGGATCGGGGCCGGTCTGACCAGTACCTTTGCGCATGGTGCCGGGCCGATGATCAATATTTTCATGATCCCACAGAGATTGCCCAAGGAGGTGTTTGTCTCCACCCGAGTGCTGATCTTCACGTGGATTAATTGGATCAAAATGCCCTTTTTTGTAGGTTGGGGATTGGTAACGTTGGAATCACTGAAGTGGAACGCCTTCTATTTGCCGCTTGTGCCCGTGGGCGTGTGGCTGGGGGTATGGTTAAATAAAAAAATCCCTGAGGACAAATTCCGGACCCTCACTTACGCCCTCACACTGCTGGCTGGACTGCACCTGATTTTCTCCAACTTATAGGATTAGCAGATCAACGTGTTAGGCGTGGTGGTTCGGCGTTCGGCTGAAGGCATCACGCCCTGCACGGTCTGACGTTTTCCGTTCGGCGTCAATTCCACCTCGACCGTGATGCGGCTTTTACGCCACAGAGGATTGGCAGCAGATCGCGCGATTCGTAATTGCGACTGTTCTGCATCCAAAACGAGCGCGGGAGCATTCTAAATGGGTCAAAAAATCATGTACCTATTATGCTCGACAAAGAAAGAGCTTTTAACTATGTTGAATCCAGTTCTCACCGATGCAGCAACGATACGCGCTGCCTTCGCCTACTTGCGATAAGGTGATGAACGTCACCACTTCCACTTAGCCCCTTCCACTTTATCTAACTTGGTGTACCAGTTTTATACGAACACGCGCCAATGTTCGTTGCGAACTCTGACCAACTTTTGGTCACAACCCGTGTAGAAAACTGTTTTTCACAGTTTAAGAGTTATTAAGGTGGTTTTGGTTGAACCCGTTATTTCCCGATTCTAGCACTGTTAGTCGGGGGTTATTTCACAAGTTGTGCCTCGTTAATTAACTTATGTTTGTTACTTGGATATCATGGGATAACCTGTCGAGCTTTTCTGAATGTGTAAGTATAACAGTGCTCAAACGAAACGCGCGAATGCGTGTCACATTTATTAACGAGGTTCTGACGAGGTTTATTGCGTTGGTTGAAGGATGATTGTGATGATTAAGCCAACCCCGGTTCAAATCATTTCATTACACGACCAGTGCGTTGGGCATTCTGCCCAAACATCGGCCAAGGGCTTTTGGCGGGGCCTTTGGATTCGCAACTTCGAGTTTGCTTTAAAAAGTAATCTTCCTCTTTACTCTTCTGCGCCACGA
>CAJWMQ010000207.1 GCA_913042895.1 uncultured Verrucomicrobiales bacterium
CACTCGGCCGTTGAGGTCGACGATTTCGCCTAGATGCTTATCAGCGAGGCCGGCCTTCTGCAAGAAGCCGCCGTAGTCATTATCCGGCACAAAACAGATCTCCATACTCTCCTCCTTGTCCGCGGTCTTGAGATTGCAATGGCGGGCGACATCGCGTGTGTCACTTTTGGTTTTCTCGCCCAACGGAAACAAGGCGCGGGAAAGTTGATCTTGGCGAAGGGAAAAGAGGAAATAGGTTTGGTCCTTGCGCTCGTCTCGGCCGCGCTTCAGCAGATATCGGCCGGTGGCTTCATCCTGCTCCACACGTGCGAAGTGGCCGGTGGCAATTTTATCCGCGCCAAGCTGATCAGCGCGCTCGATGAGCCGGCCAAATTTCAAATGTTCGTTGCACATCACACAGGGGTTGGGCGTGCGGCCGGCTTTATATTCGTCGGCAAAATATTGAATCACGTGCTTCTGAAAATCCTCGGCTTCATCAATTAGATAATAGCGAATGCCAAGGTTGGCGCAAACGGAGCGGGCGTCCATGACGGCTTGCGGACCGCAGCACTTATCTTCCGCGCGAGACACGCAATCCTGTGGCCACAGCTTGAGAGTAACGCCGACGACCTCGTAACCCTGCTCCAGCAACAATGCGGCGGTAGCGGAGGAATCCACCCCGCCACTCATACCACACAATATTCGCGTTTTCTGGGCGGCGGCGGTTTCCATCAGTTAGATTGCAGCGTCTTCAGCGCCTTGGAAGCGTCGTCCACGCGGAGCACAAGGAGACCCTTGCGCGACCTAGGCGCGGTGGCGCAGTATAGATACTCGATGTTCACCTTGGCCTTGCCAAGTGTCCGGGCCAGAGCGGCGAGCGCGCCGGGTTTGTTCGCATTATCGATGAGCAAAACCTCATCCTCCACGACCATGGCACCATTTTCCTCCAGCAACCAGATGGCCGACTGTGGATCATCCACCACCATGCGTACGACACTGTGATCCACGGTATCGCTGGTGGTCAGAGCGTGAATATTGATACCCTTTTCCTCAAAGGCCTCGCACACTCGTGCGAGAGCGCCCGGGCGGTTGTCGAGAAACACAGCCAGTTGCTTTGCAATCACCATGAAGTTTCGGGGTTGGGTCGGAGAATTAAACTAACACGATTCGCGCGCGGCCGCCAATGCTAGGCGCCGGCCAGGGCGCTGCCTTGGGTGACCCCGGGGGCGGGTAATAGACTCGAGCCCATCAGGTATTGGTCAATGGCGCGGGCGGCGCCTCGACCTTCGTTAATGGCCCAGACGACGAGCGATTGACCGCGGCGACAGTCACCGGCAACAAACACGCCTTCCACGTTAGTGGTGAATTCGCCGTGCTCACCGATAAATGTCTGCCAATTGCCACGAGGGTTTTGGGTCTCCAACCCGAGCATTTCGCCGACCTCTAGTTCGGGACCGACAAAGCCGGTAGCGAGCAGAACAAGGTCTGCCGGCCATTCCTTCTCGGAGCCTTCCACCTCACTGAATGGCGCACCGCCTTCAACAGGCTTGGACCAGTCAACCTCGACGGTTTTTACGCCCTTGATGTGGCCATTGCCATCATCAACAAATTCCTTAGCTAGGATTTGGTAGGCGCGTGGGTCACTGCCGTTCTTCGCCTTGTTCTCCTCATGAGAGTAGTCAAGGCGATAGGTACGCGGCCATTGCGGCCAGGGATTGTTGTCAGCTCGCTCGGCGGGCGGCTTATCGAGCAGCTCGAAGTTTATGACATCAGTGCAACCGTGGCGCAGAGAGGTGCCAATGCAGTCCGCGCCAGTGTCACCACCACCGATGACGATCACGTGCTTGTCTTTGGCCGTAAGATATTTACCATCATCGAGATTGGAATCGAGCAGGCTCTTGGTGTTGCGCGTGAGGAAATCCATCGCGAAATGAATGCCCTTAAGATCGCGTCCCGGATTACGACCAGTGGGATCAAATGGGTTGGTTGCGCCCGTGGCCATCAGCACGGCATCAAAGTCCTTCTGCAAATCGTTCGGATCGATATACTGCATCTCGCAGCCGCGTTCCTCCATGATCTGAGTCATGTGTCCGGCGGTAAAGTCTTCCTTTTTTCCTACATGCGCACAGGTGACAAACTTCACGCCTGATTCGCGCATGATATTGATGCGGCGCTCCACCACGTCCTTATCGAGCTTCATGTTCGGTATGCCGTACATTAGAAGGCCACCAATGCGATCGGCACGCTCGTATACGGTTACCTCGTGCCCCACCTTATTGAGTTGATCCGCCGCGGCCAAACCAGCCGGGCCAGAACCGACGATGGCGATCTTCTTGCCGGTGCGCTCACCGGGCACCTCACTAGTCACCCAGCCTTCCTCAAAGGCGCGATTGATGATCGTGTTCTCTAGGTTCTTGATGGTAACCGGCGGATTGGTGATACCGAGCACGCACGAACCTTCGCACGGTGCCGGGCATACACGACCGGTGAACTCCGGAAAATTATTGGTCTTATGCAGGCGATCAATCGCCTCTTTCCAGCGCTTTTGATACACGAGATTATTCCACTCGGGGATGAGGTTATCGATCGGACAGCCGTTGGCCGATTGACAAAACGGTACACCGCAATCCATACAGCGGGCACCTTGAGTCTGCAGATGCCCCTCATCAGCTTTGGTATTGATCTCGTCGTAATCATTCAGGCGCTCGAGCGGGTCGCGATACGGCACGGCCTCGCGCTCGAACTCCATAAATCCTGTTGGTTTACCCATCTTGAAAAATCCTTTCTTTATCCGAACACGCCGATTAGGCGACCAGTTCCTTCTCGGCTTGTTTGCGTTCCAGCAGCACGCGCTTATAGTCGGTGGGCATCACTTTCACGAATTGGCCGAGCGTAGTGCTCCAGTGGTCCAGCACCTCAGCAGCGACCGTGGAGCCGGTGCGTCGGGCGTGTTCCTCAATCAGCTCCTGCAGTTCGGCGATGTCCTCGGCGTCCTCGACTTTTTCGAGTTCCACCATCTCCATATTACAGTTAGCCGGGAAGGTATTGTCCGGATCCCATATGTACGCCACGCCACCGCTCATGCCGGCGGCGAAGTTGCGGCCGGTGGATCCGAGAATCACGACGCGTCCGCCGGTCATGTATTCGCAGCCGTGATCGCCCACGCCTTCAACCACCGCACTAGCACCGCTGTTCCGCACGCAGAAACGTTCCGCCGCGCACCCGCGGAAAAACGCCTTGCCGCGAGTGGCACCATAGAGGCAGACGTTGCCAACAATGATGTTTTCCTCCGGCGCAAAGGTGGATACCTTCGGAGGATAAATTGTCAACTTACCACCAGACAACCCCTTGCCGACGTAATCATTTGCATCGCCTTCCAGCTCAATGCTCACACCCTTGGCCAAGAACGCCCCGAGACTTTGACCAGCCGAGCCGTTGAACTTGATCTTCACCGTGTCTTCCGGAAGCAACTCTGCGCCGTGTGCTTTGGCCAGTTCGTTACTTAGAATGGTGCCGACGGTACGGTCGGTGTTGATAATCGGCAGCTCGACCTTAACCGCCTCGCCCTTTTCCAGAGCGGGCTTGGCCAGCTCGAGTAGCTTCATATCCAGCACCTTGTCGAGACCGTGATCCTGCGTTTGTGTGCAGTAGGTGCCAACGTCCGCATGCGGTTTCTCGATCGGCGTAAGGATGGAGCTGAGATCGATGCCGTCGGCCTTCCAGTGATCGATAGCCTTTTGCATTTCCAACACATCCACGCGGCCAACCATTTCGTTGATAGTGCGAAAACCCAAATGCGCCATTAATTGACGTGCTTCTTCGGCGACCATGAACAGATAGTTCACCACATAATCGGGCGAGCCGTTAAATTTCTTCCGAAGTTCCTTATTCTGTGTGGCGACACCCACCGGACAGGTGTTGAGATGACACTTGCGCATCATAATGCAGCCCATCGTGATGAGCGGCGCAGTAGAGAACCCCATCTCTTCCGCCCCAAGTAAAGCAGCGACCACTACGTCGCGACCAGTCTTGAGCCCACCATCGGTTTGCAGCACCACTCGACTGCGAAGATCATTCAGCACCAACGTCTGATGGGTCTCGGCAATTCCCAGTTCCCACGGCAGCCCGGCGTGC
>CAJWMQ010000208.1 GCA_913042895.1 uncultured Verrucomicrobiales bacterium
ACCGACGACCTTCAGGTTATGAGCCTGACGAGCTACCGGGCTGCTCCATCCCGCGTTAGAGTCGTTCACCAAATCGTAACTTGGTGAGGGGCGGATTCTAGGCAAAACGCCCTCGTGTGCAAGGGATTTTTTCGGACCTTATTTGGACCGCCTATTCCTCACCGTTATTCGAAGCAGCATCTGAATCAATGTTCAAATCAGCATCCTTATCGGAAGGGTCATCCGCGGCGGTTACGGGCGGTTTGTTGGGGTAAAACAACTGCATGATCACCAAGCACGCCAGAGCGGCCCACATGGGGACACTGAAGAGTTTCTGGTAATTCATCACCTCATTAACTGTGGAAATCTCGGCCACATACCCGGCAACCTTGCTGCCGACGATGATACCGATGCCTACGATCACGAGATTAAACAGGCTTTGCGCGCTGGCCCGGACATCGGTGGCACATTCCTCATCCACCACCATGAAGGCCACAAAGATGAAACAGCCAAAGCACAGGCCGTGCATTGCGATACCCAGAATGATAGCGGGTAATTGGGCTGCCTCCGGGAAGCCCGGACTGTATGCAAATAGAAACATCCGCAACGCATACGCCGCAATGCCAACACAGAGCAGGGCTTTGCGGGAGTATTTTTTGGTGAACAACGGAATCATGGCCAGCACGCCGATCTCAGCCATTTGACCAATGGTCATCAAGCCGCCGCCGCCAACGCCGACGATTTTGTTGACGATATCAATGAAGCCTTCAGCCTGATTCTGGAACTGTCCCAGGAACGGCGCCGTGTGCACAAAGTAAAACTGGTGCACGCAGCTGATCGGAACGGCGATCAGGAAGAGCGTGAGGAGTGGCTGAAGGCGGATCGCATCCAGAGCACCGCCAATCGCGCTTTTCTTTTCCTCTTTGGCCGGTGGCGTGGAGGGTAGGAAGAAACAGAAGATGCCCATCACGATGCCCAACAGGCCGCTGAGCTTAAAGGCATCGGCCATGCCGGCGGCTTGGGCGGCACTGACCGCTTCGGCTTCTACACCAGTTGGAGTGTGTTGGTGCAGCAACCATTGGCCAATGCCGATGCCAACTACGATCCAGCCGATGGTGCCCCATACCCGAATTTTTCCGAAATCCCGGTCACGATCGGGCAGGTGATGGAACGCCAGTGAATTGGTTAGTGAAAGAGTGGGTGAATAAATCAGCGAATACAGGAGGGAAAAAATCAGGAAGCTCCTGTAAGTCTCCAAAGAGGCTAGTTGCCAAACCAGAATGCCGCCGAGGATGTGGCTGATGCCGAGAAATTTTTCCGTGTTAAACCAACGGTCGGCAATCTGTCCGGCAATGAACGGGGCCACGATGGCGCCCACAGCGCCGATGGCAAACATGTTGCCGATTTCAGACGGCGAGAATCCGCGATGACCGGATAGGAACGGCCAGAGCAATGGCAGCCATGCTCCCCAGATGGCATACTGGAGAAACATCATGGTGGAGAGTTGGAAGTTGAGTCCGCCCGAAAGCGGCTTTGGGGAGGAGGTATCAGAACTCATGAGGCAAGACGCGTTGCTGCGTTGGTATACGAAAAACCCCCTCAGGAAGCAAGCCTGCCTGACTCGACTTTTTGAAGTGGCTGCCTAGACTCCGCACGTGGATATGGTGCAGACAGCCTTTAAGGAATGGGCCGTGATCGTCGAGGCATTGGGGCAGGGGGAGCAGATTGTGATCCTGCGCAAGGGCGGCATTGCTGAGGGCAGAGGTGGATTCCGGGTGGAGCATGAGCGGTTTTGGCTGTTTCCCACGCGATTTCATCAACAGGCCGAAGGGGTGGTGCCAGATGCTGCGGCACGGTTTGGGTTAATGACATTTCCGCCTGAGGATGTGTTACGCATCCAGTTCGCTGCAGAAGTAGTGGAGGCGCGCCAGTTGGAATCATTGGCGGCGGCCGAACGATTGGCGGGGCAACATATCTGGCGGGATGACGTGATTGCCGAACGGTTTGATTGGGGGCGAGATCAGGGTATCTACGCGATGGCCGTGCGGGTGCGGCAATTGGCGCCCCCGATGGATTTGCCGATGTTGGAAGAATACGGCGGATGCAAATCGTGGATTGAGTTGGAACCGTCCATGGATATTGACGCGGCCAATCCGGTGTTGGAGGATGCGATTTTCGAGCAGAAGCTGGCTGGCTTTCGGGAGGCCTTGGCGTGAGGTGGATTATCCTGGCCTCCGGCTCGCCGCGTCGGCGGGAGTTGCTTGAGCAAATGGATGTCAAATTTCGCGTGCTCACCGCCGAGGTGGAGGAAGAGCACGGTCAAGGTCGAGCGGCCCGAGCGATTTGTCGCCGTAACGCGCTGGCGAAAGCCCGTGCTGTAGCGCAGGCACACCCCAGAGAAACAGTTTTGGGAGCGGATACATTGGTGCATTTGGGTGATGATTTGCTGGGTAAACCGGCCAGCATGGCGGAGGCGCGGCGTATGTTGAGGCATTTAAGCGGGCAGACCCATCAGGTGACGACTGCCTGCGCACTGGTGCAGGGGAAACGGCGCCGAGTGTTTTCTGTAACCACGCGTGTGCGTTTTCGGGAACTCTCCGCACGGCAGATTAATGCCTACCTCAAGGCCGTGCCGGTGCTTGACAAAGCCGGCGCTTACGCTGTGCAGGAGAAGGGCGAATGGATCGTGGAAGCGGTGCACGGTTCACTGACCAATGTGGTGGGCCTGCCGGTGGAACGATTGGGGCAGGAATTACGCGCGTGGTTTGACACTGCCTCGGCCCGTCCTTAGACTGCGCCCGCCAATGCAAGTACTCGTTTGCGATAATGTCTCCCCCAAGGGCGTGGCCACGCTTGAAGCCAGCCCGGAACTACAAGTCACCGTGGTGGACGGTGGGCTCACCGATGAACTCCTCGCCAATGCCGAGGCCATCGTGGTGCGGTCCGCCACCAAGATCACGCCGGAGGTGATGGACAAGGCCCCGAAGCTCCGCGCAGTGGGGCGTGCCGGTGTGGGCGTGGATAATGTGGATGTGGATTACGCCACTTCTAAGGGCATCGTGGTGATGAACACGCCGGCGGGCAACACCATCTCCACCGCTGAATTGACCTTTTCCATGATGATGGCGCTTGCTCGGAACATTCCACAGGCGCATCTCTCCATGAAAGGCGGAAAATGGGATCGCAAAAAATATGGCGGCACGGAGCTGAGCGGTAAGACTCTCGGTATTTGCGGCATGGGCCGGATCGGAGGCCAGGTGGCCCGCCGGGCAATCGCCTTTGGCATGCGCGTATTGGCGTATGATCCCTTTCTGTCCCTGAGCAAGGCGCGGGAATTGCAGGTAGAATTATTGGAGCTTAATGAGCTTATGGAGCGTGCGGATTTTATAACCGTGCATATGCCGTTGACCGACCAGACGCGAGATATGATCAATGCCGAGAGCATTGCTCGGATGAAAGACGGCGTGTTTCTCGTGAATTGTGCCCGTGGTGGGATCATCAACGAAACCGACATCGTGGCAGCCGTGCAGAGTGGCAAAGTGGGCGGGTGCGCATTGGACGTTTATGAGACCGAGCCGTGCCCCGAAGATTCGCCATTGCGCACCGAGCCCAATATCGTGATGACCCCCCACCTTGGCGCGAGCACTAAAGAGGCGCAGGAAAGTGTGGGTATTGAAGTCGCCGAAGCGATTACTGATTTTCTCGTCAACGGCGCCGTACGCAATGCAGTGAACATGCCCAGCCTCGACGCCAAGGCTTATGAGGCAGTGAAACCGTATCTCGATCTGGGCGAGAAGCTCGGTAAACTGGTGGCTCAACTGGGCTCCCAACGGAACAAGCAATTGAAGATCACCTACGGCGGCAAAGCAGCCGAAGTGCCGGCTGACCCGGTGACGCGGTTTGTGATCAAAGGATTCCTAGAATCCGCCGGCGGCAACGAGGCCAATCAAGTTAACGTGCGCGCCATGGCCAGTTCACTGGGCATCATGGTAGAGGAAGTAAAGGCCCACGAAGGGCCGGATTACGCAGAGTGGATGCACGTGGAAGCCACGGCTGAAGACGGTAGTGTGGTATCCGCCGGTGGCACCTTCTTCGGCGGCCAATCGCGCATCGTGCGCATCAACGGACG
>CAJWMQ010000209.1 GCA_913042895.1 uncultured Verrucomicrobiales bacterium
ATAAGACATTCAATATAGCTATCGTGGGCCTCGGGTTCGGGGCTGAGTTTATCCCCATTCATCAGGCCCATCCGAATGCTAATCTCGTTGCCGTCTGCCGCCGCAAAGAGGCGGAGATGAATGCCGTTGCAGATCAGTTTAATATTGAGAAACGCTACACCGACTACGAAGAGCTGCTGAAGGATCCGGAGATTGATGCTGTGCACATCAACTCGCCCATCCCTGATCACGCCCCGCAATCGATCAAGGCCCTGCGCGCCGGTAAGCACGTGATGTGCACCGTGCCGATGGCCACGACCATCGAGGAATGCGAGGAGCTGTGCAAAGCCGTAGATGAAACCGGCCTCAAATATATGATGGCCGAAACGGTCGTTTACAGCCGCGAATTTCTGTTCATCAAGGAACTGTACGACAAAGGCGAACTCGGTAAACTACAGTACCTCGCCGCGAGTCATCCGCAGGACATGGACGGCTGGCCGAGCTACTGGGAGGAGATGATCCCGATGCACTACGCCACGCACGTCGTCAGCCCTTGCCTCGGCATGGTTGACGGCCTTGCGGAGTACGTCAGTTGTTTCGGCAGCGGCACCGTTCGGGAAGACATCGCGCAAAAGAGCGGCAACAAATTCGCCGTCGAGAGCTGCCATATCAAGATTAAGGACAGCGACCTCTCCGCGCACATCTGGCGCTTCCTGTACGATGTCGCCCGGCAGTACCGCGAGAGCATTGACGTGTACGGTAGTAAAAAGAGTTTTGAATGGACCCTCGTCGAGGGCGAGCCGAGCATCTTGCACGTGGCCAAGCGTCCAGAAGCAGAGATTCCTGAGAAGGTGGAGATTCCCGACTACGCCCATCTCCTGCCCGAGCCGATCCAGAAATTCACGCAGTCCATTGAGGACGCCGATCACCTCTCCTTCGTGCAAGGTGGCGGTCACGGCGGCAGCCACCCGCACATGGTCAACGAATTCCTGAGTGCCCTCATCGAGGACCGCGACCCGTGGCCCAATGCGAAGACCGCCGCCAACTGGACCTGCGTCGGCATCTGCGCCCACCAATCCACCCAACAAGGCGGCGAGCGCGTCAACCTGCCCGCGTTTACAATTTAGATGCCCTTGAATTAGGGAGTGGCGCCCGTCTAGGAGTACCTATCAAACGTTCGGCTGCGAGCTTCGGCTGGCGGCGGTGGATTCTACGGCAATCCCATCAGGTGAAGGCGTTCGGTTAAGGTCGAATTAAAATCTCACCTCAAGATTGTAACGCCGCCCGTAAGGCCTGAATCCGCTCTGTCGGAGGGCCGGGGCTGCGGGCGCTGATGTCCTCGGTTTGATGGGTGGTCTTGAGCACGATGCAGACCGGGCCGGGTTCATGCAGTGTTTCATGCTCGAACCGGAACGATTCGGCGTCATCAAATTCATAGACCTCAATAAAACCGGCGGCTCGTGCTAAGTCAGCTAAGTTCAGGGGTTGGCCATCGGCGCGTTTGGTAGGGTGCCCAATGGTGGCTTGACCACCGGTGACTTCGTAAACGCCGTTGTCCACCACTACGAGGGTGAAATTTTTGGGCGCCTGCGCCGCAAGCGTCACAAGGCAGCCGAGGTTCATCAACGTGCAGCCGTCGCCATTCACCACGATCACGCGTTGATCTGGTTGGGCGATGGCGATACCGAGGCCGAGCGGCGGGCCTTGTCCCATGCTGGAAGGCATGTAGACGAGATCCTTGGAGTGTGGCTCCAGCGTTTGCCATTCGCGAGCGGCACCCATGGTAGTGATGACCACAGCGTCCGCCCGGTATTGATGAATTACCGCGAGCGCCTCGGCCAGCGGCATGGCTTGCGGGGTGCTCATGCAGCGCCCTCCGCCATCAGGCAAATACCCGGGATTTGTTGCTCAGTGCATTTCCGGTAATGCTCGGCAAACTGGGGTTTCATGGATTCGTCTTTCAGGAACACGGTGTCCAACGCCCACGCGTCCAGCACAGGTTCGGTGAATTTCAAACAGGTATCGCCGGGCAACGAGGCGGCATTGAGAAAACTCCGGTACCCGATCAGAGCGTAAATGGGCAGTCGATAATCATGCACGATATTGCGCAGTGAATCGCCGCTTTCGAACAGCCCGGTGCATTGGATCACCACGATGGGTTTGGCTCCGCCAAGATATAGGCCGGCTGCCAGCGCCCACGCCTCGCCTTCGCGACAGACTTGAACCAGCTCGATTTCCGGCGCAGCGCGGAGCGCTTCATCCCATTGGCCGAGCGTGGTGTCGGGGATCCACACCACATGTGTAATGCCCAGCTCCGTCAGCGTGGAAATAAATTCTTCCGGCGCGAACATGTTATGGCTTCATCTTTCGCACAGGAATGAACTGCACCCAGCTGGGACTTTGGCCCGTGGGTTGTTGACGGAGCTTGGTGAGTTGGCCGGTCTTGGGGTTGCGTTCGTAGATGTGCAGGTCATGCGAGCGTTGGCCGGCGGCCACCATCCATTTGTTATTCGGGCCGAGGTTGAAGGAGCGCGGAATCTCGCCGGTGGCAAACTGGCCAATGCTGCGGAGTTTGCCGGTCTTGGAATCGACGGCGAAACCGGCAATGGAGTTGTGGCCACGGTTGGAGGCATACACAAACTTGCCGTCATTCGAAATCTCAATATCTGCGCAGGTGTTTTTGCTACCATCAAACCCCGGCGGCACCGTGCTGGCCGTCTGGAAGGCCTTGAGCTGGCCGGTCGCGCGGTCGAACGCATACGCCGTGACGCTGTCGCCCTTTTCGTTATCGCAATACACAATGGGCAGCTTCGGATGAAAGGCGAGATGCCGCGGTTCCAAGCCCTCAGCCGGTTTGGCCGTGAACGGATCGTTCCGGGTAAGCTTGCCCGTCTTGGTATCAAACCGAAACTGATACACCGCGTTCGGGCCGGTGTGCGGCACAAAGGCAAACCGATTGGAGGCATCGGGCAGGATGGCATGCGCGCACCGGGCCGTTTCGATCAGGCTCAAGGGATTCTTGATCACCGCGCCATTCCGGCCGATGGCATGGCTGCCCACCACACCACCGCTGTAGCTGGCCCAAAGCAGCGTGCGTCCCGTGCGGTCGGTGGCCACGTAGGCGGCATTGGCGCCGATCTCCGTGATACCCAAGGGCACGAGCGTTTTCATGCCGTGATCAATGCGAAACGCCACCACGCTGTTGGCCGAGCGCACCGAGACATACAACGTGTTGCCATCCGGGCTCACACACTGCGATCCGGGCGAGCCGGGGAGATCGTATTTGGCGCGTTGCACGAGGGCGCCCGTCTTAGGATTCAGTTCATAAAGATGCAGTGCCTGATCCTTTCCGGCCGACACCGCCACGAGTAAAGCAGCAAAGAGAGCTTGCATGGGAACGGCAAGGCTAGGGCGGGAACGCCGCACGGGCAAGTCACCTTCGTGGGAAATTGGGTCGACAGTATGGCTGGCTGGTGTTAATAACTTGCCGATTACGGCAGGGACGCCGGGGAATCCATGGATGGACGCGACCCTGCTGAGATTGGATTTTCACGATTTGTGAGCCACCCAACCGGCAGCAAATCAACCAGCATAAAAAGACATGAGCGAGGGCCAACCTCCAACACCGCCTGCACCACCGGCCGCCCCTGCGCCTCCCGGCGGCGCGCCCGCCCCTGCACCCCCGGCCGCACCCGCGCCTCCTGGCGGCGTTCCTGCACCGGCTGTACCAAGCGCGCCCTCAGCCCCGGAAGGAACAGGCCCCGGAGGTACGAAACCACTGCCCGGTGGCGTTTTGACTGCACCGCCGGCTGCTCCGATTCCCCCGGGAGGAGCGACTCCGGCCGAGGCTTCAGCTGATGTGCCAACAACTCCGCCTAGCCCCGCCCCAATCGCCCCAGCTCCGTCGGCACCACCCGCTGCTGCTGTGCCTGCAGCGCCTGCACTTCGGCAGAGTTGGCCCCGCTGCTGGAGGAGGCCTGCGCCTTCGACATTTGTTCCATCATGAGCTTCATCTTTTCCAGCTCGGCCATGAGTGCCCGCTCCTTTTTCGTGGCGGCCACAGTCGCCTTCTTCGGCTGCAGCT
>CAJWMQ010000210.1 GCA_913042895.1 uncultured Verrucomicrobiales bacterium
CCTCATCGAGATGCTCGATGTACAGGGGATGGGCCCGAAGAAGGTGAAGGCGATCAACGAGAAACTGGGCGTCGAGACGATTGAGGAGCTGGAGAAGGCATGCAAGGCCGGCAAGGTGGCAGAACTGGATGGGTTTGGCAAAAAGAGTGAGGAGAAAATTCTCGAGAGCATCGCGTTCAAGCGCCAGCACGCCAGCCATCACCATCGGCACAAGATGCTGATTGCCGCCGAACCGATCCTTGAAGATCTGCGCAGTCACCCGGACGTGATCCGCTGCGACATCGCCGGCAGTTTACGGCGCGGCAAAGAGGTGAGCGGCGACATTGATTTTCTCGTGTCCGCCAAGGACAGTACGGACATCATCGAAGCCTTCACCACGCGCGACGGCATTCTCAGCGTGCTCGCCGCCGGCGGCACCAAGGCCAGCGTGTTGCTCGAGGGCGGCATTCAGGCCGATCTGCGCGTGGTGGAAGATTCCGAGTTTGCCAGTGCGCTGGCGTATTTCACCGGCAGCAAAGAGCACAACATCGTAATGCGTCAACGCGCCATCGACCGCGGTCTGCGCCTCAACGAATACGGTCTGTTCAAAAGCACCGAGGAGACCCGCGATCCCGAACTGCGACTGGACTGCAACACGGAGGAAGACATATTTGCCGCGCTGGATCTCACCTACGTACCCCCGGAATTACGCGAAGATCGCGGTGAATTTACCGCTGCCGAGAGCGGCGACATCCCGCGCCTAATTGAGTGGACCGACCTCAAAGGATCCCTGCACAATCACAGCAACTGGAGTGATGGCCACGAGAGCCTCGAGGAGATTGCCGAGCACATGAGCGGCCTTGGCCTAGCCTATTGGGCTGTCACCGATCATTCCAAGGCATCCTTCCAGGCCAACGGCCTCGACGAAGCGCGCGTTCAAAAACAACTCAAGGAAATTGCCGCGGTTAACCAGAAACTTGAGGACGACGGCAACTCCTTCCGCCTTCTTAGCGGCATCGAGGTGGATGTCCTCAAAAAGGGGCTCGATTTTGAGGACGACCTCCTTGCGCAATTGGAAGTCGTGGTCGCCAGCCTGCACGTGGCCGGCAGTGATGAAAAGGACAACACCAAGCGCCTCATCGTCGCCGCCGAAAACCCGCATGTCCACATGCTCGGCCACCTCAGCGGGCGTCTGTTGCTCGAACGCGCACCGCAAAAGCTCAATCAACAAGCCGTCATCGACGCCTGCGCCGAGACCAACACGTGGATTGAGCTCAATGCCAATCCCTACCGTCTCGACCTCGACTGGCGCCACTGGCAATACGCCAAAAAGCGCGGCGTCAAATGTGTTATTAACTGCGACGCCCATCGCGTCGAGCACGCCGGTTTCCTGAGAATCGGCAACGCTATCGCCCGCAAAGGTTGGCTCACGAAAAAGGACGTGGTGAACACGCTGCCACTGGCAAAGCTGCGGAAAGAACTGGCGAAGAAACGAAACTAACGCCGGCGGCGTCGGCCGCCGAAGCCAAAATGTTGACCTTTCCCGATGCGGGCGGTTTTCATTTTGCGATCACGCACGCTAACGCCGGTAAAGCGTTTCTCATCGAGAATCGTGGTGTAGCGGTAGTCGAAGCCTTCCAACTTCGCGCGTTCGATCTTTTGACCAATGAAACGTTCAATGGCGTCCACATGCTGGACGTCCTCGGCCACCATCAAGGTAAACGCATCACCGGTCGCCTCAGCGCGGCCCGTCCGGCCAATGCGATGCACGTAATCTTCTGGATGCTGTGGCACATCGTAGTTCACCACGTGGCTAACGCCGGAAATGTCGAGACCGCGGCTGGCAATATCAGTGGCCACCAGTACTTCAAATTTACCGTCGCGAAAGCCTTTTAGTGATTTCTCACGATCGCGCTGGGTTCGATCGCTATGCAGAATGGCCACTGCGTGATTCTCCCGCTTTAACTGGTTACCAATACGATCGGCGCCATGCTTGGTGCGGCAGAAAATAATCGCGGAATCATAGTCCACACTCTTGAGCACAGCAAATAGCAGATCTGTCTTCTGTCGCTCGGCCACCGGATAGATTACGTGCTTCACCGTTTCGGCCGGAGAACGACGCATGCCGATCTCGATGGTCTCCGGATCGTTCATGGCCCAGGAGATCAACGTTTCGATTTCGGGGGGTACGGTGGCGCTGAAGAGCGCGGTTACGCGATCTTTCGGACATTTTTCAAGAATGCGTTTCACATCGGGCAGGAACCCCATGTCGAGCATGCGATCGGCCTCATCCAGCACCACGTGGGTGATGCCCTTGAGTTTGGCGGACCCCTGCTGCATGTGATCAAGCAACCGGCCTGGAGTAGCCACAATAATATCCACGCCGTTCTTCAAAGCTTCAACCTGTTTGCCGTAGCCCACGCCCCCGTAGATGACCGCCACTTGATGATTGGTAAACCGCGCGTAATCACGGATAGCTGTTTCCACCTGCGAAGCCAATTCCCGGGTCGGCTCCAGAATCAACACGCGGGAGGTTCCATCAGGTTTCGGTAATTGCGACAGGATCGGCAGGGAAAAAGCGCCCGTTTTACCCGTACCGGTCTGAGCGCTACCGATCACGTCTTTGCCCTCCAACAGCAACGGAATCGCCCGTAATTGGATGGGAGAAGGGTCGGTCCAGCCCATGGCCTTCACACCTTCGAGTACCGTTTTGGAAAGTCCGAGTTTGCTGAATGGCATAAAGCGGCGACTTAAACAGGTGCGGATGGGGGGCGCAAATCAATTCGTCGTTGAGCGTGGAGCCCGCTTGGCGTATAAGGGGGGCGTTCGGAGCGTAGCACAGCCTGGTTAGTGCGCCTGTTTTGGGAACAGGAGGTCGGGTGTTCGAATCACCCCGCTCCGACCATTTTTCTAATCCATGATGACGGCGCCGCCTGAAATCATCCGTGACGAGGCGGCACTGGATGCCGCCCTCACCCATCCTTCCCCCGCCCTGCGCGATTTCATCTCGCACGTGATCAGTCCACTGGTGATCCTTGGGGCTGGAGGCAAGATGGGTCCCACGCTGGCCGTACTGGCCAAACATGCTGCGGATTTGACCGGACACCCCTTGGAGGTCATCGCCATCAGCCGCTATTCTAATGACGCCACCCGGCAATGGCTGGAGAACAACGGCGTGCAAACGCACACTGCGAATCTCGCGGAAGCCTACACTTGGGCGGAATTGCCAGACAGTGAAAATGTCATTTATCTCGTTGGCCAAAAATTCGGCACCGAAGACAATCCCGGACTCACGTGGGCAATGAACACACTGGTGCCAGCGTATGCCGCGCAGCGATATCGATTTGCCGTCAGGTGTCGCCATCAATTCGACTCCTTGCCGCATATGGTGACGGTCACGCCCGCTTCGGCAAGCTTCGATGCAATACCGGGCGGCGGGGCCTTGTCGCAGAACACGCGGTCGACATCGGTGATATGGCCGCCCCGGACATGGGCGTTGCGTTCGAATTTCATATGATCGAGCACCAGGAATGAGGTTCGGCAGTTTCGGAGGATGGCCTGGCGGGCCGCGACTTCCTCTTCGTAGAAGTCGAGCAGACCGCCATCGGCATCCACGGCGGCGACGCCGAAAATGCCGAAATCGGCCTTGTAGCTTTCAAAAAAGGCCACTGCGGCCGGGCCGACGATGTCCCCGTCGCCGCGGCGGATCAGGCCGCCCGGAATGCTGACATCGAACGACCCGGCCGTATTCGCGATCATCGCGATGTTCAGATTGTTGCTCTGGATCTTCAAATTCGTATGGCCGAGCATCGCGGAAACCACGGCTTCCGGTGTCGTCCCGATGGATATCGACAGGGAAGATCCGTTCGGGATCGCGTCCGCGACGGCGGCGGCGATCTGCTGTTTGGCGGAATAGCGCAAGACCTTGCGCATCCGGTATTCCAGGTTTCCGACGCTGGCCAACTGCACG
>CAJWMQ010000211.1 GCA_913042895.1 uncultured Verrucomicrobiales bacterium
AGGTCCTCCGTCGGCAAGTCGCCCCCGGCACACCTCGTCCCGATCCAGAACTGCTGCAACCGGGTTCGCAGGTGTTCACGCCACCGGCGCAGACCACGGACGTGAATCGGTTCGTGTTCTGGTGGCGTTGGGTTCCCGGCGTTGAATGCCCGCGAGCATCTTGCCGACCATCGCCTTGGGCAGCGGCCCGGCGTAGGGCGGGCGGAAATCCACCATCAACGTTTTGCCGCCCCAGCAGGTTTTGATAATGAGCACCGGTTCCTTGAGCGCATCGCCCACCACCGTGCCAAAGCCTAGCTCCGGCCCGATAGCGCTACTGCGCGCGCCAAAGCCCGGCTTCAGACCGCCAGCGCGTTCGCCGTATTTCACAAACACATCCGTGCGCACGGTCCAGCCGCCAGTTTTCATCTGTAGATGCCCATATTTTTTTGGCGCGTGTTTCACCATAAACTCCAGCGTGCCGGCGCCTTTGTTTTGGGCGCGCGAGTTGATGTTGATCTGTCCAGCGCCTTCCATGTTCGATTGGCCGGCTAGAATAAACACCTTCAGTTTCGCCTGAGCGGGCAGGGCGGGGATTAGGAACAGCAACAAGACACGAAGTGCGGTCATGCCGCCATTGTAGATGTTCGGCGGGACGGGGCAAGGATCACCTTGGCCTGCGTTTTGGCCGGGAGCAAACGGCGGGGCAATTTGCTTGATGACACAATGAATTCAGACGATTCTTTCGGAGTGTGAGAACTAAGATTAGGCTTGTATTACCGTACTGAAACGGCTTTGCGTCATTCAGTCCACATAAGTAAACTCGCTCAGATTGAACAGCACACGGCAGAGGTTTTGGAGGCCGTGGGTTTGGGCGTAGGTGTGAAGGGCGGTCATTTCCTTGGCGGTGGGCGGCCGGCCGGTGGTGAGTTGATGGGCACGCCGGATTTGGCCTTTCAGAGTTTTTGATTCCTTCTTGATCCGCTCGGCAAATTGGCCGGCCATATGGAGGGTGAATTTATTGTTCAGCAGGCTGAGGGCCTGAAGGGCAGTGAGGGTTTCATCGCGCTTGGGGGTGCTTTGGCTGGAATCGGCGCAGTCGAGTGTGGTCATGAAAGGGTCGGGCTGAGAACGGACAATGAACCGGTACACGGAGCGGCGGTGGCTCTTGGGGTCCGCGGGATTGAATTTGTAGTATTCGTAGTGCGGCGAGTGGGTGGTCTTCTCGAGCACAAATAAATAAAATCCGGGACCGCCAAGGGTTTCGTTGAGCGTACCGCTGGTGGTGAGGATGGCGTCGCGGAGTTCTTCAGCTTCCAGGCGCCGCCGGTTCATCCGCCAGAGCGTGCGGTTATTGGCGTCAATTTTTTCAAAATCTGAATTGGTCGATGACGTCTGCCGATAGGCGCTGCTGGTCACGATTAATTTGTGCAGGTGTTTGAAGTTGCCGCCGGAATCGCGGAACTCCACGGCCAACCAATCGAGCAGCTCGGGATGGCTTGGCGGCAGGCCCATGCGGCCGAAGTCGTTGGGCGTCTCCACGATGCCCTGCCCGAAGTGCCAGAGCCAAATGCGGTTGACGATGCTGCGCCAGGTGAGCGGGTTGTCGGCGCGGGTGATCCATTGCGCGAGCGCAGCGCGTCGGGCGCTTTCGGAGTGCTCGGCGGCCAGATTAAATTCAAAATTCTCCTTATCAAAAATCGGCAGTGTGCCGGGACGTACGTCTTCGCGTGGCTGGAGAATGTTGCCGCGATGCAGCACCTTGATGGCGCGCGGCTTGCCGCCGGTGGGCTTGAAATTGCCCTGCGGTTTAAACTGCGTAGCGGCGGCGTACACCATTTGCCCGGCCGGGATTTTTTTCAGGGCCGCTTCGGCTTCGGTGCGTTGCTTTTGCAACTGCGCGCGCTTGGCTTGGCGTTCAGGTGTTTGCAGCTTGGCGTTTAGGGCGGCGCGTTCGCGTTGGGCGGCTTGCAGTGCGGCAATGGCGGTGGCATCGCCGGCGATGGGAAAATGACCGTCGGTGAGATTGGCGCGCCGCCAGCGGACAGGCGCTTGAATGGAATCGAGTGCAGTAACCTTGGCGCTTTGCGCGAGGTTTTTGCCGTCGGCGTTCAAGGCTTCCAGTTCGGCCAGAGCAAACATGTAATCGTTTTTACGCTCGGCCAAGATCGTGGCGGTCACGCGCACAAAACGCACCTTGGCGTTTACCTCAAAACTCACCGGGGCAATATTTGGATTCGGAAAATCAGTCTGGGTTTGGTCGACGAGCGTGATCGGTTGTTTGAACTCCGCGGTCGCCGCGCCTTCCACCTTGAAGCGCACGGGGAATCCAAATCCGCCACCGATGCCGGCGTATTCATCGTGGCACGCGCGCAGGACAAGACGGCGCAAATCGCTGGCCGCGCCGAGATCAATCTGCACCCATTTGGCGGTGCGTGGATTCCTCACGATGGTGCTGTGATAGCCATACTCGGGGCGCTTGCGCTGCAGTTTTGCCTTGGGGGTGAGGGTCGCAATCTTTTGATCCAGCACTTTCATCGCCTCGCCGCCGGTTTTTTTAATTTCGGCATCCATGGAGGCGAGTTGCTTATTCAACTCTGCGATATGGGCGGTAAGGTCGGCTTTCTTTTTATCCAACTCCGGGGACGTGTTGTACGAGCGGTTGGCGCGATCCACAGCAGCAAAGACAGATTGCAGACTGTAATAATGCTTCTGCGTGTACGGATCGAATTTGTGATCGTGGCAGCGCGCGCATTGGATGGTGGCACTGGTGAACGTGTTGAGCGTGTTGCTCACCATTTCATCGCGGTCAATGTGGCGCGCGACGCGGCCGTCGATCTTGGTTTCCGGAACTTCAACGTGCCCGATAAAATCCCACGGGCCGGCGGCAATGAAACCAAGCCCAAGGATGCCGTCGGCCGTGCCGGGGAAGAGCGCATCGCCGGCAATCTGTTCCTGCACAAACCGGGCGTACGGTTTGTTTTCGTTGAACGAACGAATAACGTAATCGCGATAAGGCCAGGCGTTGGGCCGGAGCTTGTCCTTGTCGTACCCGCAGGTGTCGGCGTATTTGACGACATCGAGCCAGTGTCGGCCCCAGCGTTCGCCGTAGCGTGGGCTGGCGAGCAATCGATCGGCCAGCGCGGCGATGGCCTGATCGCGATTGGGTTTCGCCGCCGCTTCAAACGCCGCGATTTCCGCGGGCGTGGGCGGTAGGCCGGTGAGGTCAAAGGTCATGCGCCGGATCAACGTGCGGTGATCCGCTTCCGTCGAGGGTGCCACGCCGATCTCCGATTGTTTGGCGCGGATAAATAAATCGATTGGCCCGCGCGCCCAATCTGCCTGCGGCGAAGGCAGCTTCGGCAACGCCGGGCGCTGGAGCGGTTTGACCGACCAATGCTGTTCCCACTGGGCGCCTTGTTCGATCCAAGCGCGCAGCGTGGCGATTTCTGTGGCGGTCAGTTTCTTGCCGCTCTTGACCGGCGGCATGATCTCCTCCGGATCACTGTGCGAAATCCGGGCGAGCACTTCCTTGAGCGCCGGCTTGGTATCCGCCTCGCGGTCCAACCGCAAATCCGCTTTGCGCGACTCGGCATCTGGCCCGTGGCAATGAAAGCAATTAGCGGTGAGGATAGGGCGCACTTCACGATCGAAGGACACGGGCTGGGCGGCGCTCCCAGCAAACGGGGCGACCAAGGCAACCAGCAACGGGCTCAACGTGCGACGACTCACGGCTGTGAGTGTGAGCTATTTCTCGAGTTGTGCGAGTTTCTTTCGGACGAGTGCAGATTGTTTTTTATCGAGCACCTGCCAACAGGCGAGACCGTTACCGACGAGATCCCATTCTTGGAATTGCCACGGGACTTGCTTGGTCATGGTGATTTCAAAGATTTGCGGGTTGTTTTCTCCGGCGTGGCAGTTGCCAATGGTGCGGTTGCCG
>CAJWMQ010000212.1 GCA_913042895.1 uncultured Verrucomicrobiales bacterium
GCGGATGGGATCGAACTTGTGATCGTGACAACGCGCGCAGCCGATGGTCAGCGCCATGAACGCCTTGCCCATCGTGTCCATCTGCTCGTCAATGATGTCCATCTCCATCTTTACCTTGTCCGGCTCGGCCAGCACCTTGGGCCCCAGCGAAAGGAATCCGGTGGCAATAAACAACTCGCGCCGGCGCGCATTCTCATGGGAATCCTTCACCTGTAGGTCGCCGGCAATTTGCTCAATGAGAAACTGATCATACGGCTTGTCGGCATTGAATGCGTTCACTACGTAATCGCGATACCGCCAGGCATTGGCGTGCGCGGCATTTTCGTCCAGCCCGTTGCTGTCCGCGTAGCGCACCACATCCAGCCAATGCCGCGCCCAGCGCTCGCCGTACTGCGGCGTGGCCATTAAATTTTCGATTTCAGATTTTAGATTTACGAATTTTGAATTTGCCTTCGGCGGAAGACCGGTGAGTGCGTAGTTAAGCCGCCGCTGCAAATCTCTCGGCGCCGCGACCGGCGCCGGCTGAAGCCCAGCCTTCTCGAGGCGAGCGAGGATGAAATGATCGATGCCGTTCTGCGGCCAATCCTTGGCCTTTACCGCCGGCAACGCCGCCCGTTGAACCGGCTGAAACGCCCAATGCTCCCGCCCCTTGGCGAGATCCATTTTCTCAGCGGCCCAAAGCCCGCTCGCGAGCCCCAGCACACCCAATGTTGCCAATAATCTCATGGCTTCAGTAAGGAAAGTTTGGACGCCCCGTTTTGTTTTTGCACGGCAATTATTTAATCATCAAAGGCTCAATCGAAAACGCCCGATGCACGGGGGTTAAGCCAAAGCATCCAGATCGCCAGAAGTATCAAATTGCCATTCGACCGGCTTGGAAAGCACGGTAAGATTCTCATGCGCAGTAGCTTCTCCAGCGAATGCTTCGGAGAGTTCGAGCGTGGCCAGATCCAGCGTATTGCGAATACGCATCACCCGCGCCAGAGCCGGATCGCTCAGGGCCAAGGTATCCAACAACCCGGCGATGGCTGCCCGATCATTTGGAAAATGCATTGGTAGCTTAGCGTTATGAAGCGTGAGCGCAGTGCGCACATTCACGAATGTGCTCTCGGCATCCATCGCTTCAGCCAACCGTGCATGAACCGCATCGGCCAAACCCACGCCAATGGCGTTGCCATGCGTTTCCGGCGTCAACCCTCGCACATAAATGCGGCGGATAAACGGCGTCACTTCAAGTACGTTTTGCAGCAACGTGCTGTAATGATGTGCGTGACGACCGATGACGTTCGGATCCATGCCGACGCCGCTGATGTTTTTACCGATCTGATCGACCACCAGTAGATCAGCCTTGTCAAACGGCAACTTAGGCAATAACGCCGCAGCCTCGGCTAGGAGCTCGGCCTCGCGGGATTCAATGTCCTCCGGTCGCACGGCCTCAATGCGGGCGGTGTCGTGGTATTGATGCTCCACCAAAGCTAGCCCAAACAGGATCGGTGCCTCGCGCAACACCACCTTTCCAAGTAAGCGTAATGTATCCTCATAGCCGCGGTGCACAGCCGTGCGATGAAAACTGGCTGCGCCATCGTGTTTGCCCATACCCACCACCATCATCTTGATCAAGCCGCTGCCCACCGTACGGCTGAAATAATCGGTGTGAGGTTTTACGCGGTTCAACACCACAATGCCATCGGCCGCGAGCGCGGTCGTACTGGTGAAAGCCGGCACCCCATCGACCGTGCGCCCCACCTCGCGTGTGGTCATGGCCGCCTCAATGGGCACCTTCATCGTTTCCTCAGTGATGCCGTAATCGGCCAGAATCCGCTTTTGCCCCTCGGGCGTGGCGCCGCCATGGCTGCCCATGGCCGGCAAAATAAAAGGCTGCACACCGGCCGCCTTTAACGCATCGAGTACGGTCAGGATAATTTCCCGTAAATTTGCAATCCCACGACTACCCACGGTGACCGCCACGCGCGCGTTAGGTTTGAGCAGGTCCTGCACCGAGGCGATTTGGGCCGCAACGGTCGCGGAGATATCCAGCGGTTCCGGCCGGGGAAACTCCTGCCGCACCTTGAACATGCGGGGAACAGTCTGAACATCCAACAGCGACATGGCAGTTCATCCAAGACTACACGCAAACGAGGGGCCAGCTTTTTCTTGCACGGTGAGCGCGGGCAACAGAAGCTTTCGCCGAACCCGATTGATCATGAAGGAACACGATTCCAATTCCCCCTCCCGAGGCGCGCTGGATCGGCGCGGCTTTCTCGCCACCACCGCCACGGCCCTGACGGCCACTGCCACCGCGCTCACCGCCGCCAAGGGCACCCCCCGCGATTGGACTGGCAAAACGCCCACGCGCTATCCCGAGCCGGATGTGCTCGTGCTCGATCCTGCGTTCGCCAAGTACAAACTCGGCAACACCCCCATCCGCCGGCTGTATACCAATCCCAACATGCTTTGGGCCGAGGGCCCGGCCTGGAACGGCGTAGGCCGTTATTTGCTGTGGAGCGATATCCCGAACAACGTCCAGCTGCGCTGGCTGGAAGAGGACGGACACGTGAGCACATTCCGTCATCCCAGCGGCAACAGCAACGGCAACACCTTCGACTGGACCGGGCGCCAAATTTCCTGCGAACACGGTAACCGCCGCGTGGTGCGCTACGAGTACAACGGCAAGATCACCGTGCTCGCCGACGGCTATGGCGGTAAACCCTTCAACGCCCCCAACGATGCCGTGGTGCATCCGGACGGCGCCATCTGGTTTACCGACCCTGGCTACGGCAGCCTGATGAATTATGAGGGTCACCGCGCCAAGACCGGTAGCGTGCAGCCACACCAGAAAGAAGCAGTCTACCGCATTGATGCCAAAACCGGCAAGCTGACCAAGGTGACCGAGGATATTTTCAAACCCAACGGCCTGTGTTTCAGCCCGGATTACAAAAAGCTTTACGTCGCCGACACCGGCGCCTCGCACTATGCCGAGGCCAAAAAAGAAATCAAGGTGTGGGACGTGATCAACGGCGTTAGCCTCCAAAATGGCAAGACCTTTACCAGCATGGATCTTGAGATGGAGGAAATGGACGAGAACGGCCAGAAACAAAAGGTCACCAAGGCCGGCATGGCCGACGGCATCCGCTGCGACGAAGACGGCAACATCTGGTCCAGCGCCGGCTGGGTAGGCGACGGCTACGACGGCGTGCACGTCTTTGAGCCCAAGGACGGCAAACGCATCGGGCAGATTCTGCTGCCGGAAATCTGCAGCAACGTCTGCTTCGGCGGCACCAAACGCAACCGCCTTTTCATGACCGCCAGCCAATCGCTCTACGCGGTCTACGTCGAAACCAAGGGCGCACACATTTCGTAGCGCATACTGGAATTAAAAAAGAGGCGAGGGTCACCTCGCCTCTTTTTTCTTGGTAAGACTTTTAGTAAAGCTCCCTACTTCGCCAAGTCGGCGTTGATTTTACCGAGGAGATTCTTGATGTAGGCACCCATGCGACCGGGGGTCACGGCGGCACTGTTGGGCAGGGCCTTGATTTGATCGGCGTATTTTGCAGCGCGCTCGTCCATGTAATCGAGCCCGTTCAAGGCCAGCATGGCGGTGAAAATATCGTTCTTCGATCCGTCGCCGTATTGGATCAGCGTTTCCGCGGCCAACGCCACGTCCTTACCCTTGCCATAGCGTCCAAGAGCTTCGGCGGCAGTGCAGGCAACGGCGGTGGATTTATCGCCTAACGCCTTGCGTAAT
>CAJWMQ010000213.1 GCA_913042895.1 uncultured Verrucomicrobiales bacterium
TGGTCTTTGCTACAAACGCCGCGGCAGCATCGGTGATATACCGGATACCAAGGATGTGCCGCGCGAGGTGGATTACGATCTCTGGCTCGGCCCGGCCCCCAAAAAACCCCTCACCCGTGAACGCCTGCATTACGACTGGCACTGGATGTGGGATTACGGTAATGGCGACCTCGGCAACCAAGGCATCCACCAAATGGACATTGCCCGATGGTTCCTCGGCGACATGGAACTTTCCCCGCGCGTCTGGAGCGTCGGCGGACGGCTCGGCTACGAGGATGACGGCGAGACCGCCAACACGCAGGTCATTTATCACGACTACGAATCCGCCCCGCTCATCTTCGAGGTGCGCGGTCTAGGCGTGAAGAAGGGTTCCAGTTCCCGGCCCACCTACCGCGACGGCAGCGTGGCGGTGTTCGTGGAATGCGAAAAAGGCTGGGTCGCCGTGCGCAGCTACGGTGCCGTGCAGGCCTATGATAACGACAATAAGTTAATCAAAGAATTCAAAGGGGGCGGCGATCACTTTGGCAACTTCATCCAGGCTGTGCGCAGCCGGAACCCAAAGGATCTCACCGCCGAAATCCTCGAAGGCCACCTCTCCAGTGCCCTCTGCCACACCGGCAACATCAGCCATCGCGTCGGCAAAGACGCCAGCGTGGAGGATATCCGCGATGTAGTGAAAAAGGACGACAGCGCGCTGGAAGCCGTCGATCGCATGATCGATCACCTCGCCGTGGCAAACGAAGTGGACCTCAAAGCCACTCCGCTCACCCTCGGCCCGGCCCTCACCATGGACACCAAGACCGAGACCTTCAACGGTCACGCAGCCGCCAACAAGTTGCTCACCCGCGAATATCGCAAACCGTACGTGGTGCCGGAAATCAAGCTCTAGAGCTCCGGGAAAAATCAGGACAAGAAGGGACGAGTTTTACCTCGTCCCATTCTTTTTGTGTTGAATTAAAGCTGAGCTACAGACGCCCCTCATCGGCATCGATGAAATCCACAAAACACTGGATATCATCCCGATCACCCATTCCGGCATCCGCCTTGCGCATCGCTAAGCGCTCGCGTAATTCCGTGTTTGTTTCATCTGCGCCATAATTCAGCACAGCGTCATTGAAAAGTTCCTTGGTGGATTCATCGGCCTCGACGTTTTCGAGGACCCAATCACACACCTGACCGTCGGTGGCGGTCGCCTTCACCACGGCCACAAACTCATCCGCCTCCAACCCAGCCTTCTCCAACCATTTGGCATCAAACCCCTTATGAAGGTAGTTGGGTTGATAATCCTCATGAAGTTGGCCGGCCTCTGAAAGCCGGATTTTATCAATGAAACGGGGCAAATAAGCCCAGCCGGCCATTCTCTCCCGCGGGCTGCGGGGATACACGGTTGCAGTCACGTGAGAATCATTTGCCCACGGCTATGGCCTGTCAACCCTATGGTGAAACGACTAACGTATTTCGTTATTGACAGGGTTTGCTCACCAAGGATTATTTGCGCGTTGACCCCAACTGTCACACCCCAAGCACAGGTATCCTATGTCTGAATCAGAAACTCCTGAAATTAATCCAAAAGAATCTGCTCCGCAGGTCGATCAGGTCGAGGATCAACTCGCCTTGATCCAAGAGCTCGAACACAAACTAAAACTCCTCCGCTGGGGCCTTTTTATCGGCGTCTTGGCAGTCATGGCCCTCGGCATCAGTAACATCTGGAAAACCACAAAAAGGGCCGCCGAACCCGCCGTGGAAGTGTACAACGAGGCCAAGGAAACCTACGAAGAGGTACAGGGAAAAATCGATGGTGCCAAAGATGTATATAATGACATTGCCCCCGATGCAGAGAAAGCTTACGGCACGCTCTCGGCATTGGTGAATCCCGACGGCACTTCGGATGAACTTCAAACGGAGTTCAAGGAACAATATGAGAACCGGATCAAACCGGCTGCTGAAGATTTGGCCAAACACATCTTGGTCGACCTTCAAGGCCAAGCGATGGAAAAATTCTCGGAAATTTCCAGTGAATCCGATGCAATCATGTTGGGTGCGCGTGATGAGCTACACACACTCACCAACAGCATTCCAGATATGGTAACCAAGGCCATTAACAATACATTGGTTAAAACCATCAACTCACGGGAATCCAAAATGCGGGAAATGTTTCCCAAGCTGACCAAGGAGAAACAAATTGCTGTCGCTAGCCGACTCTCAAACCTTTCCAGTGTGCAGGGAGAAAAAATCTTCTTGGCCCTGTTCCACGAACACGTCAGCGAACTCGGCCAGATCAATGATTCATTAAGTAAGATCTCCGCCACCGAAACTTCCGGCGCTCAAGCTGGCGGAATCACCGGCGATGTACAATCCAACCTGGCCCTTCTCTCGGCTGTGTTGAGCATCGTAAAAAAGGAATACGAAACCGAAGTTGAGCCCAAAACCCCTGAGAGCTCAGACACCAACGAATAACCCCAAACTTTCCTGATATCATGAGCAAAGAAGAATCCAACTCATACAGCCCTGCTGAACAATATGTAGCTGAAACAGTCTCCCGGATGCAAAAGTCCGTGCAGAGGACAATGATTTTTGCCGCAGTAATCCTGATCGTAGAAATCGCGTATTTCTCGATCCTGAACAATAAAATTGCCGAAGGACTCACTGCGATTCCGGATATGGTGGATGCCTACCAAGATGATTTTAATAAAATCAACGAGATGGCCGGCAAAATTCCGGAGATTGGCACGTACTCCAACGAGATTGCCAAAGCGCAAACTATCTTGGACGGCATTAACGGCGCTGAGGGCACCACAAATATTGCTGGTCGGATCACTGGAATGATCGTCCATGAAATCCGCACTCAGGAAAACATGATCGCTCAATACTCCTCGGAGTTGCTTCAAGAAAACTTGGGCAACCTCCCCGAATGGGTTCAGGCGCAAATCCCAAAGTACAGTGGCCGGTTACAGGAAAGAGCTGATCTCTGGATCAACCAGTTTTGTGTCGCTTCCAGCGATGAACTGGGGTCCACCTTTGATACCTTCCTCGAAAGTAATGGCGACCAGATTCGGGCCTTTACCGAAGCCACGGATGATGAACTGGCCCTCGAGAAACTGGATGAAGAGTTGACCGCCCAAATCGCCGTATTTATGGGCACAACCAGTCTGGAAAACTACGGCACACTGGAGGAGCAATCCGACCTTTTCCTCTCCCGTTTGAGGGCAGCCAACGAACTGCTCAAGCCATTGGCCAACAAGAAGACTGAAGAACTCACCGAGGACCAACGCCAACTGCGCCGTGCCATCGGAATCTTCATGAACCGGGTTGATGAGGTAAACCTCAACAAATAAATTACCCCAACTTTTTCACGGCCCCACAACGGGGCCTTTTTTTGTGCCTTGGTCAAATCGCCGGCTTGGGGTAAACGTCCGGCGTGAGCCATGCTCCAGAAACCTTGGGTCTTATTGCCGGCAATCGTTCCCTGCCGCTGGTGCTGGCCCGTGAAGCGCGAGATGCCGGCGTGCGACGACTGGTGGCCGCCGCTTTCGAGAAGGAAACCGATCCTCACCTCGAGGCGTTGGTGGATGAGATGGAATGGCTTCGCGTCGGCCAGCTCGGAAAATTGGTGGAGGTGTTCCAGAAGCACGGCGTCACCCAATGCGTGATGGTCGGCCAAATTGCGCCTAAGAAACTGTTTGATCTGCGACCGGATTTGCGCGCGCTCAAGCTGTTGACTTCGCTAAAGGAAAAAAA
>CAJWMQ010000214.1 GCA_913042895.1 uncultured Verrucomicrobiales bacterium
TGGCTGGCACCACATTGTTGTCAATCGTTTCAAAGAAACTCATTGTCGGAAATCTGAAATGGTCGATGGAAGAGTACTCCGTCTGGATCACCGGTTTTGGTTATTTCTTTGCTCTGGGCGGTTCGCTACTGGGCGGGGTGTTGGCCGATCTGTTTACAGCTCGACGCGTGGCCGGGGCGGCAACTGTGGCGCTCGGCATGGTTTGGATCGGGTTTGCCTTGCTGGAACCGCAGTGGGGGAACCGGTCGATGATCATCGGATACGCATTCGCCGAGCAGTTCTGCATCGGTGTGATGACCGTCTCGTTGTACGCTATTTTCATGGGCGTCAGTTGGCCGGCGATTGCCGCCACGCAATTCACCGCCTACATGGCACTGCTCAATCTCTCCCTCACCAGCGGCACCACATTGGCCACGTGGATGGGGGATTCCCCGGATTTTCGGCAAATCTATCTGGTGGCCGGCATGGTGCAAGTTGGGTTTCTGCTGCTCATTCGCTGGATTGATTTCGGCGAAACACGCCGCGTTCTAGGCGAACAGGCACCGAACGCTTCCCCGTTGTGTCCCGCCACCGAATAGCCTATCCTGCTCCCATCCAACTTATGCGTTTTTTTGCCTACCTGTTTCTCGTACTGGCGCCGCTCACTGCGGCGGCGGATCGGCCGAATGTGTTGTTTATTGCCATTGATGACCTGAATGATTGGGTCAATTGCATGGGCGGACGCAGCGGAGTGCATACGCCGAATCTGGATCGGCTGGCGAAACGGGGCGTATTGTTTACCAACGCACATTGCGCGGCACCGGCGTGTAATCCCTCGCGCGTGGCGATCATGACCGGTGTGGCCCCGGCCAGCTCAGGCGTGTACAACAACGGTCAAGACTGGCGTCGCAGCCCACGTCTGGCCAAGGCGGTGACGTTGCCCGAACACTTTCGCGCAGGCGGCTATGAGGCCTTCGGGGGCGGAAAGATTTTCCATTGTCTCTCTTGGATCAATGACGGCTACGGCAAGCAGCAGAATGAAGCCAAGTTGTGGGATCGTTACTGGCCGACGGCCGATCGGCCGATGCCGGATCCGCTCTGGCCCAAAGCCACCGGCGCGAAGCGGGCGGCCAACGGTTATTTGTATTCCAAACCGATTGCCGTCGGCAAAGACGTGAAAGGTCGGCCACCGCATTTCTTTGACTGGGCGCCGGATCCGCAGCCTGAAAGCAAAACGGCCGATCATCAGGTGGTGGATTGGGCCATCGGCGAGCTAATGCAGCGCCGGCCGCGGCCGTTCTTTCAGGCAGTCGGCATTTTCCGCCCGCACATTCCTTGGTATGCGCCGGAGAAATATTTCGCGTTGTACCCGGAGGACAAAGTTTTTTTGCCGAAGATTAAAAAGAACGATCTGGCCGATGTGCCGCCGGCCGGTCATCGCGGCATCCGCAAGGCATGGCACGACTGGATGGTGAAGAACGACGAATGGCGCGGTGCGGTGCGCGGTTATCTTGCGTCGATCAGCTTTGCCGACGCGCAGGTGGGCCGGCTGCTCGATGCGCTGGACAAGAGTCCACATGCGAAGGCTACGATCATCGTGTTGTGGTCCGATCACGGCATGCACATCGGCGAAAAGCAGCAGTGGGAAAAGTTCACGTTGTTTGAGGAGTCCACGCGCGTGCCATTAATGATCGTAGCGCCGGGCGTGACCACCGGCGGCGGCGTGTGCGATCGGCCGGTTAACCTGCTGGACGTGTACCCGACGCTCAACGAGCTTTGCCAACTGCCCGCCCGCAAGGATCTCGACGGCGTAAGCCTTGTGCCGCTTCTAAAAAATCCGAAAGCGAAATGGGATCGCCCCGCCGTCACCACATGGGGCCGCGATAACCACGCCGTGCGCGGACAGCGCTACCGTTACATTCGCCATCCCAATGGCACGGAGCAACTGTACGATCACCAGTCCGACCCTGACGAATTCACCAATCTCGCTGCCCAACCTGAGCTGGTCGCCGTCAAGGACCGGCTCGCCAAGTGGCTACCCAAAACCAACGCGGCTCCGGTGCGCAATGAAAAGCAACTTAACGCAAAACGACGATGAAACATCGACTACTCATTCCATTTCTCCTGTTATTCGGCTTCCTCCTTGCAGAGGCCGGTCCGATTCGCGTGCTTTTCCTAGGGCATCCGGCGAAACATCATAATTCGAGCGAGTACTACCCCATGCTCGCCAAGGCGCTGGGGCGCGATGCGATTTATTTTGATTACACGATGAGCGTCGAGGAGGCGTTGGGTGATGCGAAGTATCTTGGCCAGTTCGACGTGCTGCTGCTGTACGCCAACCACGGCACGATCAAGCCGCATCAATGGACGAACCTGAAAAATTATGTGGAGAACGGCGGCGGCTTTGTGCCGGTGCATTGCGCAAGCTGGTGTTTCGGTAATGAGCCGGGCTTCGACAAGCTGGTCGGCGGCCGGTTCAAGAGCCATCAGGGGGCGGTGTTTAGTGCGCGTATTTCGGATGGAAAACATCCGGCGATGAAAGGGGTGAAGGCGTTTGAAGCGTGGGACGAGACGTATTTTCACACTAATCATAATCCCAAGAATCGCACGGTGCTAATGGTGCGCGACGCGATGAAAGGTGATCCGCACACCAAGCCGGAGCCGTGGACGTGGGTGCGCACGCAGGGCGAAGGCCGCGTGTTTTACACTGCCTCGGGCCACGACGCGCGCGTGTGGAGCCACGCCGGTTTTCATCAGCTGCTCAAGAGCGGCATCCTCTGGGCTGCGGGCGATGCGGTGCATGCGCGGTACCAAAAGTTTTTGGCCGGCCGCGCGCCATTGAAATACGAGAAGCGCGACAACATTCCGAATTACGAAAAACGCCCCGAACCGCTTCCGTATCAGCTGCCGCTTTCCGCTGCTGACAGCATGAAGTACACACAGGTGCCCGCGGGTTGGCAGCTGCAGCTTTTCGCCGCTGAACCGCAAATTGTGAACCCTATTTATATGCAATGGGACGCACTCGGGCGGCTGTGGGTCGCCGAAAGCATCGATTACCCGAATGAAATCAAGGCTGGCCGCAAGGGCAATGATCGCATCAAGATTCTGGAGGACACCACCGGCGACGGTAAATGTGATTCGGTTAAAATCTTTGCTGACGGTCTGAACATTCCCACGTCATTCACCTTCGCCCGGGGTGGCATCATCGTGGCACATGCGCCGGAGTTTTTATTTTTCAAGGACACCGACGGCGACGACAAAGCAGACGTGCGCGAGGTGCTTTTCACCGGCTTTGGCGCGGGCGACACACACGCCGGCCCGAGCAACCTGCGGTACGGGTTCGACAACTGGATCTACGGCACGGTCGGGTACTCCGCTTTCAACGGCCAGGTGGGCGGCGAGCAACATCGCTTCGGTATGGGCGTATTTCGCTTCCGCGCCGACGGCTCGGCGATGGAATTTCTACATCAGTTCAACAACAACACTTGGGGAGTGGGCTTCAATGAAGCTGGCGATGTGTTCGGCTCCACGGCCAATAATAATCCCACTTTCTTCGGCGGTCTGCCCGCCACCGTGTACGGCAGCCAACGCGGCAAGAGCGCCCAAATGATCGCCGATACGCCGCGTTTTTATCCCATCACGCCAAACATCCGGCAGGTCGATGCCTTCAACGCCTACACCGCCGGCTGCGGCCATGCCTTTGCCACCAGCGCCGGCTTCCCCAAGGCGTGGCGCGATCGG
>CAJWMQ010000215.1 GCA_913042895.1 uncultured Verrucomicrobiales bacterium
AACTCTGCACTATTGTGGTTGCCAGAATGCCGATAAACAACCCCACGATAGGCGATTGGGTGGCTTCCAGAAGACGAGCTGCCGTATCCTTAAATTCGCCTTTAAAGGCCGCACCCATTCCGCCAATGCCAATCAAAAATAAGTAAAGACAGGCAAAGACACCGGCAATTTTTAGGACAGTAAGAAGTTTCTCGTTTTTCATGGAGAAGGAAAAAAAAGGGGGGGGGGTACGGATTCAACCTATCCGCTTACACAGGCCGAATGGCCTGACGGGCGCTTCACTGGATCAGTCATAAGGGGTTTCACCTGGGCTCCGTTCCAAACGTCGCCGCGGTTTTTACAGGAGCCCATAAACTTTCAAAGCGGAAGTTATCCTCACCTATTCACATCCAAAAATTCTGGAAAAATGCTCGGATTGACTGCTTCTCACTGCTTCACTCCGGCCATGCCGTTGCCTTACAAAATCGCTACGCTGCTGTATGCCTTTCACGAGGATGGCCGCGTTTTGATGATGGAACGCCAGCACGATCCTAACCGCGGCTTATTTAGTCCGCCGGGGGGGAAGCTACAAACAGATACCGGTGAAAGCCCACACGCTTGCGCTATCCGCGAGGCTAACGAGGAGACCGGCCTGAATCTTTCGCCAAACGATCTACACCTTACTGGCATAGTCAGCGAAAACGGCTACCAAGGTGAAACTCATTGGCTAATGTTTCTCTTCGAGATTAAACCCCGCCTGACCGAATTACCGCCCGACCACGAGGAGGGCGCCTTTCGTTGGGCCACTCACGAAGATCTCGATACTCTCCCAATGCCCGGCACGGATCGCGAACAAATCTGGCCGCTCTTCTGGCAACACCGTGGCGGCTTTTTTGCTGCCCATTGTCATTGCGCCGAGAATCAGCCCGATCAATGGACGCTGCTTCAATCCTCCGTGAACCCGCAACCCGCGACCGGTAAACCATCTTGACCGACGAGCATTTCATGCAGGATGCCATCCGGCAGGCGGTGAAGGCATACGAGGCCGACGAGGTGCCAGTCGGCGCGGTGATTGTGCGCAACGACCGTGTGATTGCCCGCGCGTGGAACCAAGTTGAAATGCTTAATGACGCCACAGCCCACGCCGAGATGCTGGCTCTAACCGCTGCCGAGGCCGCTGTAGGGGATTGGCGTCTCAACGATTGCACTCTGTACGTCACCAAGGAACCCTGTCCAATGTGCGCCGGTGCCATTGTCCACTGCCGCTTGGCACGGGTTGTCTTTGGAGTATCTGATTCCAAGGGTGGCGCGGCTGGCGGAGCGATGAATCTCCTCCAGTTTCCGACGCTCAATCACGCCACCGAAATAACCTCAGGCGTCATGGAAGCGGATTGCCGCAGCCTGTTGCAAAGGTTCTTCCAAGAAAAACGCAAATCCTCTAACGGCACCGGCCAGTGAGCCTTGATACTGCCAGACTGGATGCCGCGCTGGACACCGCGCGCACAGCGCTCCTCGCCGAACGCGTTGCCGAGGGGTATTGGGAAGGCGAACTTTCCAGCAGTGCCCTCTCCACTGCCGTCGCCTGTGCCGCCATGCAACACGTGCAAACAGCCACCGGCGCCGTGGAGCATGGCGCACTTATCCAAGGCGGACTGCACTGGCTTGCCGAGCACGTCAATGCCGATGGTGGTTGGGGGGATACAACCAAGAGTCTCAGCAATATTTCCACCACCACACTGTGCTGGGCCACCTTTCACGCTGTGCCTGGCGCTTTAGAGGAATACGCCGAGGTCGTTACCGCTGCCGAACAATGGCTCACAAAGGCCGCCGGCGGCACGACGCCTGATTATCTCGCGCCTGCCATTATCGCCCGCTATGGCAAGGATCGCACATTCTCCGTACCCATCCTCACCCACTGCGCACTGGCTGGCAAGGGGCGCTGGAAGGATGTCATCCAGCTGCCGTTCGAGCTGGCCGCGCTGCCGCGTAACTGGTTTGCCGCGCTACGCCTGCCAGTGGTGAGCTACGCGCTGCCCGCGCTCATTGCCATCGGCCAATGCCGGCATCAACATCGGCCTTCGTGGAATCCCATCACCCGCGTGTTCCGGAATGCCGCGCGCGAAAAAACGCTGCAGGTACTCGAGCAAATTCAGCCGAGCAATGGCGGGTTCCTTGAGGCCACGCCCCTGACCAGTTTTGTCACCATGAGCCTGGCCGGTTGCGGATTGGCCGATCATCCGGTAGCCCGCAAAGGAATCGAGTTTCTGCACGCCTCGGTGCGCGCCGATGGTAGTTGGCCGATTGATACGCATCTGGCAACGTGGGTCACCACCCTGTCGGTTAACGCGCTGGGTGAGGATTTGCCCGTTGACGCGCGCGCGCCCATCCGTGAGTGGCTACTGAAGCAGCAATATCGCGAAGTGCATCCCTTTACAGACGCCGCGCCCGGAGGTTGGTCCTGGACGCCGCTGCCCGGTGGAGTGCCCGATGCAGACGACACCCCCGGCGCGCTGTTGGCTTTGAAACAAATCGGCCAAATTGATGACGCCTCGCGTGAGGCCGCCCGCGCTGGGTGCCAGTGGTTGCTTGATCTGCAAAACCGCGATGGCGGCATCCCGACCTTCTGCCGCGGCTGGACCAATCTGCCTTTCGACCGGTCCAGCCCCGATCTCACCGCCCACACCATCCGCGCCTGGCTGGCGTGGCGCGAGGAATTGCCCGAGCTGGCCAACCGCCTGGACACTGCCCTGCACGCTGCCGCCCGGTTCCTAGCCCAGAGCGAAGGCGCCGGTCTCGACGGCTGGGCGCCCCTGTGGTTTGGCAACCAGCATGCACCAGGGGAAATCAACTGGACCTACGGCACGGCCAAGGTGCTGTCGGCGCTCAATGAGCCGGCGCAAACAGCCCTACCCGGCGGCGGTCTGCGCGTGACTCGCGCCAAGAATGCCCTGCTCGAAATGCAGCGGGACGATGGTGCCTGGAGCGGATACAAGGGCGGCGAGGCGTCGATCGAGGAAACCGCCCTCGCCCTTGAGGCACTCTCCGGGGTCACTGAAGCTGATGACGAGACCCAAGCCAAGCTCATCAAAGTCCGCGACCGTGCCGCCGACTGGCTCGTCTCCCAGGTGGAATCTAGCGCCTGGACTAAGCCTTCCCCCATCGGCTTTTACTTCGCCAAACTATGGTACTATGAAAAGCTCTATCCCATGATCGCCACCGTAGCCGCGCTGGCGAGCTACCGATGCCTTGCCGACAAGCCACAGTAAATGGGCCCTGAGCAATAGGAACATGAAAGGAACGAGTTCTACCTCGTCCCGAATCCCTTGATCACAATTCCAAAATCCGGATCCAAGTATCCCCGTGTTTGAGGGTTTTACGTTCGCGCCAAGACTCAGCCAATTCGATAACATCGCGTTTAGTGTGGCCAAGAAGCAAGCGCCCCTCTAGCGCGAGGAGCTGCGATAAGTCCGGTTCATCGAGCAGCCGTCGTGCCCAACTTTCCGATCGTTGACCGGGCGCAGTCTTGTCGCCATAAGGTGGATCGGCGCAAATGAAATCAACCTGTCGCTTCGCTTCGACCAATTGTTTCACTGCCAGCAAAGCGCATTGCACACGCACATCAATGCGCACTCGTAACGACTGTGAATTGCGACGTATGAATCCTGCGTGCTTCGAGCTTTTCTCCACCGCCACCGCGGAAACCGCGCCCCGACTGAGG
>CAJWMQ010000216.1 GCA_913042895.1 uncultured Verrucomicrobiales bacterium
GGACGTAGTGCCCAAGCTGGCGCGCCGGGCGGCCACTCCGGAGGTGGATTTTCTGCTGAACCTAACGAATGACGGCTGGTTTGGTGACAGTCATCAGCAATGGCAGCACGCCCGCACGGCGGCGTGGCGGGCGATTGAAAACCGGCGGCCCTTGGTGCGTTGCTGCAATAACGGCATCACCGGTTGGGTGGACGAGTATGGGCGATTTCATGGGGTAACCGAGCCGGTGCATTCCACGGGGGTACGCGTGGTGGAAGTGCCACTGCGTGCGGGGCCACATGCTCCGACGGGGTACCAGCGCACAGGCGATTGGCTGAGCTGGGGCTGTGTGCTGGCTTGCGGAATTTTGTGCATGCGGCGTGCGGCGAAATTGAAAAAGGACTCGGCATCCGCAGAGGAAGCGGCTAAATGAGGCGCTTATGTTCGATGCGGTACAAGCCCAGTTAACCGAAACCAAGTCTCGCTTGGAGAAGTTACGGAGGTTTCTTTGACGTTGCTCATAGTGAAACGCGCGTTCAGGAGTTGGAGGAAATCATGTCCGCCGATGATTTCTGGAATGACCGTGAGCGGGCTCAGAAATTTTCCGAGGAATCGGCGCGTCTGCGCAAGCAGGTAGAGATCTTCCAAAAAACCGAAT
Organism: uncultured Verrucomicrobiales bacterium; assembly: GCA_913042895.1. GTDB lineage: Bacteria > Verrucomicrobiota > Verrucomicrobiia > Limisphaerales > UBA1100 > UBA1100. The sequence continues at coordinate 638 of CAJWMQ010000216.1, forward strand.
CTCAACTGGCCGACTTGCAAGGGATGGTGGAGTTGGGCGCGGAAGAGGATGAGGAAACGCAGGCCCTGTTGCTCGAGGAACTGACTGCCGACACCGAGCAATTTATTGGCTCACTGGATGTTCTTGAACTGCAGGCCATGCTCAAGGATCCGCAGGACAAGTGCAACTGCATCCTCACCATCAACGCTGGCGCCGGCGGCACGGAAAGCTGTGACTGGGCGGACATGTTGTTACGCATGTACCAGCGCTGGTGTGAGCGCCGCGGCTGGTCGGTGACAGTACAGGACCTGACACCCGGAGAAGTGGCCGGCATTAAGAACGCCACACTAACCATTGAGGGCGAAAATGCCTTTGGGTTTAGCAAGGCCGAGCGCGGGGTGCACCGGTTGGTGCGCATTTCGCCGTTTGATTCCAATAAGCGCCGGCACACGAGTTTTGCCAGCGTGGATGTGGTGGCGGAGCTGGAGGATGAAGGCGATATTGAGATCGACCCGAGCGAAGTGCGGGTGGACACCTACCGGAGCGGCGGTAAGGGCGGTCAAAACGTTAACAAAGTGGAGACGGCCGTGCGGCTCACGCATATTCCCACCGGCATTGTGGCGGCGAGTCAGACGCAGCGTAGCCAGCATCAAAACCGCGCTACGGCCATGAAGTTGTTGCTCGCCAAATTGCATGCCAAACGTGAGGACGAAAAGAAGTCCGAGATGGAACGGTTCTACAGCGACAAAGGCGCGATCGGTTGGGGAAATCAAATTCGGAGTTATGTGTTTCAGCCCTATCAAATGGTGAAGGATTTGCGTACGGCGATTCAGAGCGGCAATGTGCAGGAAGTGATGGACGGCGATTTGGACAGTTTCGTGAATGGCTGGCTGCAGGCAGGGTGCCCGACCAAACGCATTGCGGGGGAGGATGACGAATGAGCATTCTGGACAAAATCGTGGCCACGAAGCAACAGGAGCTGGCAGCGCTGCCGACAGCGGAGGTCACGGTGTACTCGCTGCGCGCCCAAGTGGCGGCTCGCGGTGGCGTTCGGGATTTCACGGCGGCTTTGGCGGAGCCGCGTGCCGGCGATGTGGGGTTAATTGCCGAGGTGAAAAAGGCTTCGCCTTCGGCCGGCATCATTCGGCCGGATTTCGATCCGGTCCAAATCGCGCAGGAATACGAAATGGCCGGCGCGAGTTGTCTCTCAGTATTGACCGATGAGCAGTATTTTCAGGGTTCGCCAGAGTATCTGCGGCAGATTCGTGAGGCGGTGGATGTGCCGCTGTTGCGAAAGGATTTTGTGATCGATGCCCGGCAGATTGCCGAGGCTATCGAATGGGGCGCGGACGCGGTTCTGTTAATTGTGGCGATCCTCGATGACGATCGCCTGCGGGAGTTTCATGAATTGGCCGTGGGCGCCGGGTTATCGGCGTTGGTGGAAGTACATGACGCGGAAGAATTGGCCCGAGCCAAGGCGCTGGAGGCGCCGTTGATTGGCGTGAACAACCGTGATCTGAAAACCTTTACGGTTGATCTCGATACAACCGGCAAGTTGGCGGCGGAACTGGATTTATCTCAAACCTTGCTAGTGGCCGAGAGTGGCATTCATACACGGGCGGATGTGGAGCAGCTGCAGGCCAGCGGCGCGCGCTCGATTCTAGTGGGTGAATCGCTGATGCGACAGGAAAACATCGCCGCCAAGGTACGCGAGTTGAACGGCCAAGCGGACCAAGGGGAGGGCGGCCATGAGTGAAATCCTGCGCGTATTGATTATTGAGGATTCGGCGCTCGACGCGAAAGTGTTGGTCGGACTGATTCAGGCCGGCGGCTATGAGGTGACCAGTGAACGTGTGGAGACGGCCGAGCAATACACTCGCGCACTGGAGAACGAGGTGTGGGATATCATTCTGGCAGATTATAATTTGCCGGAATTCAACGGTTCAGAAGGCCTGCGGTTGTTACAGGAGAGCGGGCGGGATATTCCGTTTATCGTGATCAGTGGCGGTATTGGAGAGGATCTGGCCGTGCAGATCATGAAATCCGGCGCACATGATTACCTAATGAAAGGTAATCTCGCGCGGCTGGTGCCGGCGGTGGAACGCGAGGTGCGCGAGGCCCGCGATCGCACCCGCCATCGCGAGGCTGAGAATGCCCTGCACGCGGCCAATGAACAGATGCGCATCGCGCGCGAGATTCAGCAGCGGCTGTTTCCCGAGGAAGCTCCACAACTGGATGGCCTAGAGTTGGCCGGGCTCACTGAGAGTGCGGAGCAAACGGGCGGCGACTATTACGATTTTGTGCCCATGTCTAACGGCGATTATGGGTTGGTAGTGGGGGATGTGACCGGGCACGGCATCGGGCCGGCGTTGTTGATGGCCGAGACACGGGCGTACTTGCGCATTTTGGCGGCGGATTTGGATGACGTGGGTGAGATCCTCACGCGTGCTAATCGCGTACTCACTGAGGACACTGGTTCGGAACGATTTGTCACACTGCTCTTCGTGCGGCTCAGCCCCAAGACTGGCACCGTTTGCTATGCCAGCGCAGGGCACCCACCAGCGTTGTGGCTGGATGGTAGCGGACATTTGAAACGCGAGCTCAAGCGCACTGGAATTCCACTGGGTATTCGGCCGGATACTGAGTACACCGTGAGTGAGGATTTCCCTCTGGAGCCTGGCGATCTACTGGCGTTGATGACCGATGGCGTGGAGGAATCCACCTCCGAAGACGGCGAAATGTTCGGCAAGGAACGAATCGTGCAGACGCTGGGCACTCATCAGGTGGAGAGTGCGGCAGAGATCGTGGCGGGCCTGCATGAGGCCGGCCGATCGCATGAGGCGGCTGATCATCAGCCGGACGACTTCACCACCATCGTGCTGAAGGTGGCCCACTGAAAAGGGTTGTCATTCTCTTACCGACCGCTAGGATGCGGCTCCTTTCGGGACGGACCGTAGCGCAGCCTGGTTAGCGCGCCACACTGGGGGTGTGGAGGTCGGGAG
>CAJWMQ010000217.1 GCA_913042895.1 uncultured Verrucomicrobiales bacterium
CGAAACTGACGTGGGTTTGCCCGTTCTGATTTTTGCCGATGATCCGGCCTGCGAGCGTACGCTAGCGGGCTTGTCGGTGCTGGAGCGGCTCATCATTGCCGCGCACGAAGCTGGCGCCACGGCAATCTCCATTCAGCAAGGCGAAACGGAACCGAAATTCACCGCCTTATCCCGGCTAAAGATTGAGGTTCATCTCACCCGCGATGAACCCGCCTTACACGAGCCCACACTGTTGATCCCCGGAAACCTGGCCCTGCAACGGGCCGACCTTGAGCGAGTGATGAACAAGCAGGGCCGCCTGCACGCGTCTGGGCATGAATTGTTGCCCTGCGGCGTGGCCATCGAATGGGACGGCTCACTGGAGGCCTCCCTTCCGCGTCGACCCAAGGTGGAAGCCCACGGCGTCGCGCAACCAGTCAAGGATGGCCTCACCGCGGTGCAAGCCGAAGACGCCTTGTGGGATACCATGGGGTTGGAGACCGACAGTTTCATGGACCGCAACTTCAACCGGCCAGTGGGCCGGCTCGCGTCGCGGCTGTTGATTCACACACCCGTTTCGCCCAACGCCATCTCGGTAGTGGCCACCGGCATCGGCATGTTGTCAGCCGTTTGTTTCGCACGCGGCGAAGCGCACCTAATGATTCTGGGCGCCGTGTTGCTGCAATGTTCCGCAATCATTGACTGCGTGGACGGCGATCTGGCCCGCATGTTGCACAAGGAAAGTCGCACCGGCAAGTGGCTCGACCTGGGCGGCGACCAGCTGGTGCATCTCTGCCTACTGGCCGGCATCGGCATGGGCCTCTACCGTATGCACGATCAATCCGGCCCGTGGCTGTGGCTGGGCATCGCCGCCGCCCTCGGCGTAGTGCTCTCTTTCCTCACGCGCTTGCGCGCCGAACAGAGCGAACGCCCGCTGCCACAGCTCCAAGACTGGATTGCTCGGGCCGCTAACCGCGATTTTTCCGCCCTACTATTGATCCTTGCCATCGTCGAGCATGTGGACTGGTTCCTCTGGCTGGCCCTGGCCGCCGTGCACGGATTCTGGCTCTATGGCGAATGGCTCCGGCAGCAGGATGTGATTGAAACTTAACCAACCTATTCTCTTCCCGTCAGTCTGCCATTTTTTACAAGGTCGGGCTTGCGTTACAAACCGGTGACACACATGATGCCGCCACTCCCTTTAGCTTTTGGGATTAAAGTGCACTTATCTATATTACCATTGCTTATTGCGGCGACGGGTTGCGCTAGCTTCCTGCCGGACCCTGCCTTGGAAACCCTTCCGGATCCATCGCATCCGGAAGATGCCGCACTCATGCTGCAATCCACCCCGGACCCGCTGGAACCCTTGAATCGGTTTAGCTTTGCAGTCGATGAGGTGCTGTTTGATTACGCCATGGAACCGGCTTCGCGCGGTTACCGCAAAGTGCTTCCCTCCCAAGCCCGCACTGGCATTCGGAATTTCGGCCATAACATCGCCTATCCTGTGCGGCTCACGAGCAATCTCCTGCAAGGCGAATGGGCCAATGCCGGCACGGAGACCAAACGGTTCCTCATCAACACCACCGAAGGCGTGCTGGGCTTTGGGGATCCGGCGACAAAAAAATATCAAATTTATCTCGCGGACGAAGATATCGGGCAGGCCTTTGGCTGCTGGGGTTGGCAACCTTCAATGTATCTGCACATTCCAATTTTCGGGGCTTCCTCCGAGCGCGACCTGATCAGCGAGGCAGGGGATGTGCTGCTCGACCCCACCTCGTACGTGTACGGACTGCACGCGGGTATTCGGTTCAACAACAAAACCGATCAAGTGGAATCCACGCGTCAACTGCTCGCCACGGAGTTTGATGCGTACGCCTTGAACAAATTATATTTCTCGCGTAAGCGCGCCATTGAAGTGAGCAACGCGCAGCCAGCTATGGCGGGGGAAAATACGGCGCAAACGCAAACGTTGATGACCGTATTCAACCGCCCGCACGATCCGGAGTTTGATGATCGCGCAGAGGAAATTGCCGTGCAACCGCGGGGCTTTCGCAGGCCATTACCGGCTTCCGTCTGGAAGCAGCACAGTAAAGCACCGGTGGCTTACGTCATCCCCGGGCTCGGCGGACACCGACTCGGAAGCCGCGCGCTGGCCTTGGCTGAACTGGCATTTCTGGAGGGCTATCATGTGGTGTGTTTCAGCAACAATCTCAACTGGGAATTTATCCAGGCCGCCCCGGCCAATTATTTACCTGGTTACCTGAATGACGACCTGCGTTACCTGAGGCAGGCGCATGCGGCCATGGCTCAATCGTTGAGCGAACAAACGCACGGGGCGCCGGGGGTGATGGGATTTTCGATGGGAGGCTGGTACACGCTCAACCTAGCTGCCACCAGCGCGCCTGACACCTATTCCGCCGCCCTCGCGATCAATCCACCGCTGGATCTCACCACCGGTTTGAAGGCGCTGGATCGTTTGTATCGAGCGCCGGCCGCCGCGGTTGATTTGGAGGCAGTCAAGGACTCAGCGTTGGTGAAATTATTGATCAGTCAAAACTCCACGCCCGATAACGCGGCTGACCTGCCGTTTAGTGATCAGGAAGCCTCGTATCTCATCGGGCTCAGTTATCGTATGACGTTGACTCAAACGATCATGAGCAGCCTGAAGATCCGCCCTAACGTGCGGGCGTATCAACGAGTGAACGCCCTGTGCTGGGAGGATTACTACTCGAAAATTGTCGCACCGGCACTCGCCGAACGCAATATTGATAGCGACGCGCTGGCGCAGGCCAGCAATCTCCGCACTCGCGAACCCGGCCTTACTGCCGCAGCCAATCTCAAGCTCGTGCTCACGAGTAATGACTTCCTGCTCACCGACGATGATCTCGCCTGGTTCCGCAAACGTTTCCCCGGGGAGCGCACGGTGTATTCCGAAACCGGCGGGCACATGGGCCAGTTATGGCGACCCGAAGTGCGCGAAGCCATGCGGGCGGCAATCCGATTTCAGACGATTACAGTTTCTGCCGAATAACGGCTCATGTCGCTGCTTCACCTCAACGAAGTTACCTATTCCTGGGATGGGGACACACTGCTCGATCAGGTGACTCTCAATCTCGACGCAGGCGAACACATCGGCTTGGTCGGCCGCAATGGCTGCGGAAAATCCACCCTGCTCAAGCTGTTGGCCGGCGATATTTCTCCCGATCAGGGCGCGATGAATCGCGCGCAAGATCTGCACATCAAACGCCTCGTACAGGAAATACCCACGGGCGATGCCCAAACAGTCCATGATCTGGTTGCCGGCGTATTGGATATTCCCGAGGAAGAACACTGGCGCCGGGACAAAGCCGTCCAACGCGTGCTCGCCCAGATGCAGCTCGATGGCGGGGCGGAATTCAACAGCCTTTCCTCCGGTATGAAACGCCGGGGACTGCTGGCGCAGGCCATTGTCGATCGGCCGGATGTCCTGTTACTGGATGAGCCCACCAACCATCTGGATATTGA
>CAJWMQ010000218.1 GCA_913042895.1 uncultured Verrucomicrobiales bacterium
GTGAAGCCATCGCAGGGCGTACAGGTGAACGGCAAACCGGCCAAGGCGTGGGATATGAAAGCCTTTCACAAACTACTGGTGATGAGCTCGGCCTATCGTCAGGACGCCAAGCCGCGGACCGATACCTATGCGGCTGATCCGGACAACCGGTTACTATCGCGCGGGCCGCGTTTCCGGTTGGGCGGCGAGCAGTTGCGCGACCGGGCGTTGTTTGCCAGCGGCTTGCTGGTAGAACAGCTCGGCGGTCCCAGCGTACGGCCGTACATGCCGGTGGGGGTCTGGAACGAGACCACGCGCTACGGGGATTTGCGTAATTATAAACACGCCACCGATGACGGCCTGTATCGGCGCACGATGTATACGATTTGGAAACGAACCGCCGCGCCGCCTTCGATGCTGCTCTTTGATGCGCCCAACCGTGAGGTGTGCACGATCCAGCGCTCACGCACCAATACGCCGTTGCAGGCGTTGTCGCTCCTGAACGAAGTGACCTTCGTGGAAGCGGCCCGCCGACTGGGCGGTCGGATGTTGAAAGACGCCAACACCTCGATGGAAGCGCGGTTGACGCACGGCTTTCTCTGGGCCGTTTCCCGAAAGCCCACCCCGACCGAAGTGGCGGTGTTGCGCGACGGGCTGAAGGAGGATCTGGCTTATTTCACCGCGAACCCCGAGGCAGCTAAGAAACTGCTGGCTGTGGGCGAATCGGCGGCGCCGGATGATAGACTCGCGGAGCGCGCGGCATTCACACTGGTGGCGAATGTGTTATTGAACCTCGATGAATTTGTGACGCGCGAATAATGAATCCCGATTTTAATCTTCAGGTGCAGGACGCCCTTAACCGGCGCGTGTTCCTGCGCAACACCACCTCGTTTCTCGGGTTGTCAGCCTTGGCCGGGTTGACGCAGGCGAAGACCTCGTCGAGTGGCCTGCCTGGGTTTCCCACGCACGCGGCCAAGGCGAAGCGGATCATTTACCTGTTCCAATCCGGGGCACCATCGCAGATGGATTTGTTTGATCCCAAACCGGCGATTGCCGATCGCCGCGGCGAGGATTTACCCGACTCTATCCGGAAAGGTCAGCGGCTCACCACGATGACCTCCGGCCAGAAGAAGTTTCCGGTGGCACCTACCATTTTTAAGTTCGGGCGGTACGGCCAGAGCGGTATGGAGTTCAGCGAACTGTTGCCGCACCTGTCCAAACAGGCCGACAAGCTGGCGATGATCCGGACGGTGCATACCGAGGCGATCAACCACGATCCGGCGATCACCTTTTGCCAGACCGGTCATCAACTGGCTGGCCGTCCAAGCATTGGTTCGTGGCTCAGTTATGGGTTGGGTAGCGAAAACCGCAATCTGCCGGCGTATGTTGTGCTCACCTCCTTTGGGTCCGGTCGGCCGAATGATCAGCCGTTGTACGATCGCCTGTGGAGTTCGGGATTTCTACCCACGCGCCATCAGGGCGTGAAATTCCGTAACACCGGTGATGCGGTCTTGTATCTTTCCAACCCGCCGGGAGTGGACACCGCTACTCGTCGGCGCACACTGGATCGCCTGAACACTTTGAATCAAGAACGTCTGGCGCAGGTGGGCGACCCGGAAATTGCCACACGCATTGCGCAGTATGAATTGGCATTTCGCATGCAGAGCAGTGTGCCGGAGTTATTAGATGTCTCCACGGAACCCAAGCACGTGTTGGATTCTTATGGACCGGATGTGCATCGGCCCGGGTCGTACGCGGCCAATTGCCTGCTGGCGCGTCGCATGGCCGAGCGGGATGTGCGGTTTGTGCAGCTCTTCCACATGGGCTGGGATCACCACGGCGGCTTGCCCAAAGCGGTGGCTGGGCAATGCAAGGACACCGATCAACCGACGGCTGCACTGCTGAACGACCTGGAGCAACGCGGGTTGTTGAAGGATACGCTGGTGGTATGGGGCGGTGAGTTCGGGCGCACGGTGTATTCGCAGGGCAATTTATCCGCGACCAACTACGGGCGCGATCATCATCCGCGTTGTTTCACAATGCTCATGGCCGGTGCCGGCATTCGCGGCGGCGTGACCTATGGTGAGACGGATGATTACTGCTACAACATCGTTCGCGATCCGGTGGCGGTGCATGATCTCAACGCAACCATTTTGGATCAACTGGGGATCGATCACGAGAAGCTCACGTACAAATTCCAGGGGCGCGATTATCGCCTGACGGATGTACACGGTAAGCCGGTGAAGGGCGTGTTGGCCTAACGTTCCAACCCTTATGTGGTGGCCTGTTCTTTTTCGGCCAGCAACTGCTCGCGCCGAGACTGACGCCGGGACTGATATTTGCGCAGACCGGCGCGCGCGATAAAAAAGCCGATCAACCCGATGACTGCCCCAAACACTGCGGCTCCAGCGGTCCAACCGGCGAGTGCCTTGAGCAATTCACCCGAAGAGGCGAGATCTTTGACCACACCCCATGTTTCGCCCAACGGCTTCATTGTTTCGCCGTCCATGAAATAGTTTTTGTAGTTCGGTAACCCGAGCATTTTACTGCCGAGAATGAAGCTGGGCGGGATGGTGAGAAAGGCGAACAGCTTGGCGAACACAAAGCCGGCAAATGCGGCGCCCATGTGGCCCTTACCGAATTTATTCAACGGATACATCAGGAAAAAGGCGAGGCCTAGCGTGGGAAAGAAAATCATCTCCACAAAGATACCATAGCCCACGCCACGGGCCACCTGTGAGGGCGCGCCTTTGGTTCGGAGAATCCGCAGGTAATCCAGGCGCATCTTGCGCCCGATGCGGGTGTACCAGGGAAGGACTCATAAAAAGTGCTGTTCCACTTTGAGTTGCCTACTCCGGCACGAGGACGAAAGGACTGGTAGTTCGTACCGCAAGGACACTCTGGGTTTGATCCACCACCCAAATTAATCGGACCACCATTATGTCGGTAGTTCGAGTAAGCATGGTTGGCACTTGTCACACCAGTTGGCACAATACCTGTCCCATCTGATGGGCAGAGAAGACCCGTGAGTACAGTGTTCCGAACACGCGGAGTACCAGCAC
>CAJWMQ010000219.1 GCA_913042895.1 uncultured Verrucomicrobiales bacterium
CAGCGCGGCTTCATCCTGTTACCCGCCGGCGAACACGGTCAGGTGATCGCCTTTTCGCCGCCCCTCACTATCACTGAGAAACAACTCGAACGCACCCTCGCGACACTGCAAAAGGTAATGTCATGAACCGCAATGAGATTCGCAGCACCTTGGATGAGGAATCCGTACGCCTTTCCAAAGCTCTCGGACAGAACCTGTTGCACGACCAAAATGTTCTGCGCCGCATAGCTAAGGCCGCCGATCTGCACCCCGCCGATCAGGCGTTGGAGATCGGCCCCGGCCTCGGCGCGCTCACGGAACATTTGTTGGCGGCCGTCGATCAACTTACCGCCATCGAAATGGACAAACGCCTGCACGCGCATTTGTCCGAACGATTTGGGGCCACGGAAAAGCTCCGACTCATTCATGCCGATGCATTAAAATATTTTAGGAACACCGAGGTCGATTGGAGTAACTGGAAGCTGGTGTCAAATCTGCCTTATAACGTCGCTTCCCCGTTGCTGGTGGATCTTGCGGCTATGCCGCGCGGACCACAGCGACTGGTCGTCACCGTGCAATGGGAAGTTGGCCAACGGCTCGCCGCTTGTCATGCCACACGTGAATACAGCAAACTCACCCTGCTCGTCGCCTGTCGGTATGAGGTGAAGGAAATTTTCAAAATCTCTCCGCACTGTTTCTTTCCCGAACCTCGCGTGGATTCCGCCTGCCTCATGCTTGACCGGCGTCCCGATCCGCTCTACCCCGATGCTCTCCATAAGCCTTTCACCGCTGTGGTAAAACGCGCCTTCAGCCAACGCCGTAAGATGATGCGCAAAAACCTCAAAGGCGGCTGGCCTGAGGATCAACTCGACGCCGCCTTCGCCGCCGTGGATCTGGACTCCAAAATTCGCGCAGAGAAAGTAACCCTAGAGCAATTTGTGGCCCTTGCGAAGAAGTTGCATGATGTTTAACCACAGAGATTATATTCTCTCAACCCTTTCTATGCTCTCTGTGTCTCTGTAGTAAAAATGAATCCCGCTGAAGACATCTTTGACGTCGTCAACGAGCACGATGAGATCATCGATCAACAGCCGCGCAGCCTGGTGCACTCGCAAGGACTACGACATCGGTCCGCCCATGTAGTGGTATTCAATAAAGCCGGCCAGGCCTTCCTTCAACTGCGTTCCCAATCGAAGGACAACCATCCTGGGGTATGGGACAATTCCTGCAGCGGCCATGTGGATGCCGGCGAAAGCTACGCGGTGGCCGCCGAACGTGAGTTGATGGAGGAGATCGGTCTGCTGGTCGAGGAACCGCTTGAGGAACTCTTCAAGCTCGAGGCCCGCCCGGAAAACGGCATGGAATTTGTGACCGTGTTCATGACCGACTCCGAAGGGCCCTTTGAATTGAACGCGGAGGAAATCGACGCTGGCCGCTGGGCCACTCCCACCGAAATCCAAGCCGCCCTCCATACCGAACCGGAAAAATACTCACCCACGTTCCGTATGATTTGGGAGCGACTCACGCCTTAAGCCAGAATACCAGGCGAACTCTCCTTCATTGAGCCAGTCAATACTGGCTCTTTTTTTATCGATTAACGGCTAGATGAGCTTTGGCGATAGAGTGGGTTCAGCGCAAGAGCATGAACATTCTACTCGCCATCAACGCTGCAGCCGGCACGGGTAACACGCTCGCGCTGGGGCGAAACCTTGCCGAGATACTGCGAAAGCGTTTAGGGCACGAATACCATGTAAAACTCCACCGTGCTGAGGGACATGAAGCCATAAAGAATTCAGCGTGGGCATTTACACGCCGACATCCTGAAGATGCGGTAATTATCGCCGGTGGCGGAGGTGGCACATTACGGGCCGTGATAGAAGGTGTGGGCATCGAAAAACCCAATCAAAACTTACGTCTCGGTGCTTTGCGAATGGGTTCCGGCAATGTGATCGCGCGCCAGTTGGGAATGTCCATGGATCCCATGGAAGGGGTGGAGGATCTTGCCGCACAACTGCTGCGAAAGGCCGTCGTGGAATGCTGCGTCATTGGCTGTGATCTGGATCAGGCCCCCAACCCGGCCAGCACGGTGTACGGCGCGACCTTAGGTGGGTTCGGTTTATTCGGCCGAGTACCACAGGCATTAGAAACGTATCACGCCAATCATCCGCATCTACACCACTTCACGGCCAAAAGTGTGGGTATCGAGCGGTTGACGAATGTGGAGTACGGCCTGTGTCTAGCCGGTTTATGCAGCCGCGCAGCTTGGAATCCACAAACGTTACCGGAGATCGAAGTACAACAAGGTGACCACACTGAATCTTTTAACATCCTTGCCGGAGCCTTGATGAATTTTCCACTGGGCGCACTACCGTTTCGGCCGGGCTTGGCGGTGGAAGATCCCGCTCTATCGCTCCATCTTATTCCCTACCGCAGCCGACTGCAGGCACTCAGCCTTGTGCCTCGCGCGAAAGCACTAGCGAAAGAGGCCAAGATTTTTCGGATCACCGCCGACACGCCCGTTACCCTGCGCGTGACCAACGGAGAGCGCATGCCGTTCTTTATCGACGAAGATCCATTGGAGGCCGCCCAACTGACACTGCGCATGGCCGGTACGTTGCCATTTATAACCGGCAAAAATTTCCAACCAAACCTATCCCAATAATTTGACTAACAGTGAAAGATGAATGATATGAAAAAGACCGAAGACAAAACATTGCACGTAAGCGTTATTGGTATCGATGGCAGCGGAAAATCAACCTTTGCTGCCTCCTTACCCATGTTACTGGCCGCAGAGTATGAATTGCAGGCTGGCGGCGCCGGTGAAACCTACGTGGTCAATTGCCCTGAAGAAGATCACCTCACAACCGGCTTTGCCCCTGAAGGCATCCCTTTTACCGCGCGCATATCCAAAAGGCTCAAGCGCTGGGCCAAACGCTTCACCAATAGTCGTCGGATTTACCCATTCCTGAAAGTCCCGCAAATG
>CAJWMQ010000220.1 GCA_913042895.1 uncultured Verrucomicrobiales bacterium
TCGAACCCACGACCTTCTGCATGGCAAGCAGATGCTCTACCAATTGAGCTACACTCGCATCCGTGAAGAGGCAGATCTTAGGGACTTCGGCCGCTTTGGCAAGCGGATTTTAGTCCTCGAAATCGTAGACCACCACGCGTTCGCAGCAGGGTTTGAAGACTTTTTCCACAAAGTCCACGTGCAACGGGTGCTCCTGATAGGCGTCCTGCGCGGCTTTGTCCTCAAACACGAGGTTCAGTGCAACCTGGTAGGATTGATCAACCACATCACGGTGGCTGGAGACCATTTTCCCGCAGTGATAATGCAGTACGCCCGGGCAGGGCTTGAGGTATTGCTCGGCGCCGGCCAGCAGTTTCTCGGTGGCATCGGGCACATCGGGTTTGGTCCAGAAAATGACGACGTGTGAAAACATGGCCGTGAAGATACGAAGGCCGGCGGCCGGCTACAACTGATTTTACCGAAACTAAAAAGAACAACATGGACTTGCGGGGCGCGCCAACGAAGCGCATCATACCAATTCCGCGAGCTTCTCAAGCAGGAGACAACACATCATGGCAGAAAAGAAAGCTAAGAAATCCGCCGGGGGCGAAGATGCCCGCCAGGCCAATCTCGACAGCGCGCTCGCGCAGATCACCAAGACCTTCGGTGAAGGCAGCATCATGCGGTTGGGCGATGCAAATGCGCAGTCCAGCATCGAGGGCATCTCCACCGGATCCCTCTCACTCGACCTGGCCCTCGGCATCGGCGGCGTACCCAAGGGGCGCATCATTGAAATTTACGGACCCGAATCTTCCGGCAAAACCACGGTAATGCTGCACGTAATTGCCAATGCCCAAAAGGCCGGGGGCGTCTGCTCCTTCATTGATGCGGAGCACGCGCTCGACCCGCAGTACGCTCGCAAGCTGGGCGTGAACCTCGATGACCTGCTGGTGTCTCAGCCGGATAGCGGCGAGGAGGCCCTGACCATTTGCGAAACCTTGGCGCGCTCCAATTCCTTGGATGTGATCGTAGTGGACTCCGTGGCGGCGCTCGTGCCCAAGGCCGAGCTGGAGGGCGACATGGGCATGGCCACGATGGGCATGCAGGCGCGGTTGATGAGTCAGGCGCTGCGGAAGTTGGCGGCGATTTTGAATAAGGCTAAGACGACCTGTATTTTCACTAACCAACTGCGTGAGAAAGTGGGTGTGATGTTCGGTAGTCCGGAAACGACGCCGGGCGGTAAGGCACTGAAGTTTTACGCGAGTGTGCGAATCGATATTCGCCGACGCGAAGCGATCAAGGATTCGACCGGACAAGTGATCGGCAACCATGTGAAAACGAAGATCGTCAAAAATAAAGTGGCGCCGCCGTTTGCCGAGGCGGAGTTTGACATCATGTACAACCAGGGCATCAACCGAGAAGGCAGCATCATCGACGCCGGCCTGCGGTTTGGCGTGCTCGGCAAAAAGGGCGCATGGATTCAGCACGATGGCGAGCTGATCGGGCAAGGTGTGGCGGCAGCGCAACGCACGCTGTCGGACAAGCCGGAGCTTTGCGAGTTGATCGTCAAACAGATCATGGACAAAAAGAACGGCGTGGAGCCGGAAGAGGAAGAGTCTAGCGACGACGAGGCCACCCCGGCCGAGGCTGCGGAACCCGCCGAATAATTTTGTCATGCGAACCCAAACTGTTTCCCTGCTGGTCTACGTGTACGCCATTGGGTGTGGCACTGCTTGGGGCAAAAATGTCGATACCCCAATCGTCCGCATCGAGAACATCGGCAAACCCTAGCCGCATCATGAGCACCAGCCATTCCGTTGCTGCCCACTTCGACGGCCCGTTTCAGGTCGATGCGCTTGAGGCGTGGGCGACCGAGGTGCGCAAGCAGTTTCCGGCCGAGGAAGTCTCGCTAGGGCTGGTCTTCACCACACCGCAATTTTTTGGGCATGCCACGGAGTTGCTGGAAATCCTTCGCGTGCACGCACGTATCCCACTGTTGCTCGGTTGCTCCAGCGGCAGTCTGATCGCCAATGCGCAGGAACTGGAAAATGAACCGGGCCTTGTGCTGTCGTTGTATCATTTGCCGGAAGCCGAATTGAACGCCATCCGTTTTACGCAGGCGCAAGTGGAGCAGGGTGAGGCGGAGGGGTTTTGGCCGGAGGAAACCGGCGTGCAGGACAGCAACGGATGGCTGGTCTTTGCTGATCCGTTCCATTTGCACGGCGAACAATGGCTCAACCAATGGAATTCCGCCTGGCCCGATGCTCCCATCCTCGGCGGCCTGGCTAGTGGCGAACATCGCGCGCAGCGGACGCAGATTTATTTGAATGGCGACGTGTACGAGGACGGCGGTGTGGCGCTCAGCGTGGGTGGCGGCGTGGCGTTGCGCAGTGTGATTTCTCAGGGTTGCACGCCGATCGGCGAAACGTGGACCATCACGCGCGCCGAGCACAACGTGATTCATGAGATCGGCAACCGGCCAGCCTACGAGGTGTTGGTCGAGACGTTCGAAGCGCTCAGCGACACGGACAAGGAAAAGACGCGCGGCAACCTGTTTGTGGGCATGGTGGTGAACGAGTATCTCGACGAGTTTCATCGCGGCGATTTTCTCATCCGCAATCTCATCGGCGCCGATCCGAACAATGGCGCCATCGCTGTTGGCGCTCTGCCGCGCGCTGGACAGACCCTGCAGTTTCAACGCCGCGACGCCCGCGCAGCCGGAGAGGATTTTGATGAACTGCTACATCGCGCCAGTGAAACACTGGAGGACGCCACCGTGTATGGCGGATGCCTGTGCTGCTGCAATGGGCGCGGCAAA
>CAJWMQ010000221.1 GCA_913042895.1 uncultured Verrucomicrobiales bacterium
TCCGTCGGGAAACTTGTTGGTAGGCTTTGCTGGTCATGATGGGGTTGTGCAGCCGCTTGAGGCGCCAGCCGTTTTTCATAAAGTTAGCGGCCAGCCAGTCGAGTAATTCGGGATGACTGGGTAGCTCGCCCAATCGGCCAAAGTCGCCGGGTGTATCCACCAAACCGCGGCCGAAATGATGCAGCCAAAAGCGGTTGACCAACACGCGTGCGGTAAGCGGGTGTTGGCCGCTGGTGAGATGTTGGGCAAAGGCTGTGCGGCGGCCGGTGGAGGGCAGGGCGGGATCGTTCTCAGCGATGACCGGCGCGGACACGACGGTAAGCCCGGCAGGTTTTACGGCGTCCTTGGGTTGATCGTGGTTGCCGCGGAAGAACACGTGCGTAGTCGGCGGTGTGCCGGCCGGCTCAGTGAGCGCGCGGATGAAGGGTTCCTCCGGCTTGGTGGCGCGGATTTCGCTCGCCTTTTTGGCCATTGCATCGAGCACCTTTTTGCTGAGGGCATCCTTGAAAAACTGAATGCGCTCATCGATGCGTTTCAATTCGGCGGTCGCCTTTTCGTCGTCTTTTTTATCGGCAAACTTTTTTCGCTCGGTGTTGAGCTTGCTGATTTCACCGTTGTATTCGCGGTCGTAGAGATAAAGCGAGCCGGCACTTATCTGCCGCACGCTCGGGTATTTTTTTAGAATGGCATTCTGCGGGTCGGTGCGTTTCTTGGAGCGGTAGGCTTCGCGGAGTTCGGCGCGGTCCTTCTCCGGCACGGCCTCGAGCTTCCAGGTGAGGGTGCGCTCGATGAAGAACTCGATTTTCTTTTGGCGCTCGGCATCGGCCTTCTTGGCCTCGGCCTCGATCTCGGCGGCCTTGTTGCGGTCGGCATCGGTGTAGAGCGTGATGCGGCGGCTGTTGGGCACGCGCCAGCTCTTGGGGTTGAGGCCCGGCTCGAAGATGGCGCGTAGTTGGTAGTAATCCTTTTGCGGGATTGGATCGTAGCGATGATCGTGGCATTGGGCGCAGCCGACGGTGAGGCCCATGAGTGAGCTGGATACAATCTTGAGGGTTTCGGCCATCACCTGATTGCGGGCGTCGTTGTTGTTTGCCGTGCCGGTGCCGTCAGGCGCCATGCGGAGATAGCCGGTGGCGGTGAGCTTGTCGATCTGGTCGGGCTGTAGCTCAGTATGCGGCGGCTTCACCATCTCGTCACCGGCGAGTTGTTCGCGAATGAACTGATCCCAGGGCAAATCCTTGTTGAAGGCGTTCACTACATAATCACGATAACGCCAGGCCCAGGCGCGCTCGGTATCTTTTTCATTGTAGCCCTCCGAATCCGCGTAGCCTGCGACATCCAGCCAATGCCGCCCCCACCGCACGCCGTACTGCGGCGAGGCGAGCAGACGATCGATCAGCTTGGCGTAGGCGTCGGGCGATTGGTCGGCGATGAAATTCTTTACTTCCTCCGGCGTGGGCGGCAGGCCGGTGAGGTCAAAGGTGGCGCGCCGGATCAGCGTGGCCTTGTCCGCGGTGGTGGAAAACTTCAGTCCCTCCGCGTGCAGGCGGCGCAGTAGAAATGCATCAACCGGATGCGGTGCGCCTCCAGGCACCTTGGGATTTACAATCGGTCGAAACGCCCAGAAGCTGCGTTCCTCCGCCGTGATGCCCACGGTATTCGGATCCACCGGCTCCGGCCGCGACGTCTTGGCGCCTTGGGCAATCCATTCGCTGATCAGGGCGATCTCTTCGGCTGAAAGCTTCGCCTGTTCTTTGGGCATCTTGCCGGACTGAACCATCTGGAACAGTCGACTTTCCTCCGGCTTGCCTTCGACGATGGCCGGTCCGTGTTCGCCGCCTTCCAGCAATAGTCGACGCAGCCGCACATCGAGGTCGCCTCGTTCCCGGCCATCTTCCCCGTGGCAATGGAAACAATGAGCCTTGAGGATCGGCCGGATATCTTTCTCAAATAACACCGGCGCGGCTTGTAACGGGGCCGCTGCCAACAGCAGGAATAAGAACGTGATAAACCGCATTTCGTCCAATGAATGGACTTTATCCAACCTATTGAAATTCGACAATTATGAATACAAAAAATTTTACCCAATACTCGGGGGAGCGTTTTGTTTTTTCACTGCTATGAACACTCGAAACGGCTTCCTTTTCGACGCCCTGTTGTGGGTCGCATATCTTTCTGCTGAACAAAACTAAATCAACGACTTATAGACCCATGAGCGTCAGCGTCCACAGCGGTGTGTGGTCCTCAAAGAGGTCGACTGGTTTGAATTCAAGAGGAAAATTTGATCGCCAAAAACGAGCTCCTCTACGCCTGCGCCTTCTGTAGTACAATCATCGCGGGGAGTTATATTGACTGGACCTAGCGGTAGGCGTTCGGCGAATTGATTAGTCTTGCCCGCTTTCAAGGCTGTGCTAAATTGATGCGAAGGAGTTGGCTGAAATTATTTAGCCACTGCATCCACTGTCCGACATGTCAGCGCCACCCGCACCGCAACCACCACCCGGAGCCGCTCCTCCTCCAGGTGCTGCGCCCGCGCCTGCTCCCGGCGCGCCGACACAAAAGAAGGCCACCGTACGCATTGGCCTGCCACCTAAACCGGACGCCAAACAAACCATTCGTATTAGCCTGCCCGGCAAAGGCGGCGGTACCCCAGCTCCAGGTGGTACTCCTGCCCCTGGAGGTGCTGCGCCAGCTCCCGAAACTCAACGCGCTGCTGCTCCGGCACCTGCCCCTGTTCCGGGCGCTGCTCCGGCACCTGCCCCTGTTC
>CAJWMQ010000222.1 GCA_913042895.1 uncultured Verrucomicrobiales bacterium
TGAAAGAAGCGGATTTTGAATCCGCCGCGTCTACCAATTCCGCCACTCCGGCACCGAGAGCGCGCATCCTAGTCGTCTACCGCTCCGCCGTAAACAAGTTTGTTTCGGCAAAACTTTTCCCCTCCACGTATCCTCCTTGGCGTGCCGCACAATGATCCTTCAACTGATGCCTTTACAGTGCTCGATTCGGTCACTGTCCCGGATCTTTGGCAGCAGGAGGCCGTGAGTGCTTTGCGGGCAGGGCAGGATGTGGTTGTGCATGCGCCCACCGGCGCGGGCAAAACATTGATTTTTGAACTTTGGGCTAACATGGGCAAACCCAAGGGCAAGGCGGTTTACACTGTGCCCACGCGGGCGCTGGCAAATGACAAGCTGGCCGAATGGCGCGCGCGCGAATGGCCGGTAGGGATTGCCACGGGAGATTTGGCAGAGAATCTAAATGCCCCGATTCTTGCCGCAACATTGGAAACCCAAAAGAGCCGCCTAGTGCACGGGGATGGGCCGGATTTGTTGGTGGTCGATGAATACCAAATGATCGGTGATCTTGACCGCGGTTTAAATTACGAACTCGCACTAGCTTTAGCTCCGCCTCGCACTCAATTGCTGCTCTTGAGCGGTAGTGTGGCTAATCCGGGTCACGTGGTAAAATGGTTGCGGAGGTTGGGGCGCGATGCGGTGTTGGTGCGGCATGATGTTCGGCCGGTGCCGTTGGAGGAAACATTTCCGAACCCCAACCGCGTGCGATTGCCCCGGGAAATCAAGGGCTACTGGCCGCGATTTATTGCCACGGCCTTGGCGGACGATCTGGGGCCGGTTTTGCTCTTTGCCCCCCGCCGGTCTAACGCCGAGAAGCTCGCGCGCCAGCTGTCGCAGCAGTTGCCCAATCAGGATCCGCTGGTGTTGACCGATGAACAAAAGCGGTTGGTCGGCGATCACATGGCGCGCATGTTGCAAAGTCGGGTGGCCTATCATCACAGTGGCCTCAGCTATGCTGCGCGGGCCGGAGTGATTGAGCCGTTGGCCAAGGCTGGGCAATTGCGCGTGGTGGTGGCCACCATGGGGTTGGCGGCCGGAATCAACTTTTCCCTGCGCAGTTGCGCGTTGGCCGCCGATTCCTACAAACGCGCCGGCGTGGAGTACCCCATTGGCGGCGATGAAATCCTCCAAATGTTTGGCCGGGCCGGCCGGCGTGGATTGGACGATGTCGGTTATGTGCTGGTCGGCGCCAATGATGTGCGCTTGCGGGATGCCTTCCCCTGTCAGCTGGCCCGGAGCGGCCTGGTGGATTGGGGCGCTTTGTTGGGCATTATGCATGCGGCGACGGAGGATGGCCGTGAGCCATTTGCCGAAGCAATCCGTGTGCAGACTCGCCTCTTCACCACACGGCCAATTACCTTGGGTGTGGAAAATGCGTTGGAACATCCGGATGCTCCGTGCGGTTTGACCATAGATGCCGAGCGAGCCAAGCACGTCCGCAAACAGGATAAAGAGATCCTCAATAGCCGAGGCGAATGGGAACGCCAGCCGCGCCGTGACGAAGTGCTGTTGCGCGATATCCACGTGCCGATGGGCAAACCTCGCGAAGGCGAGGTGGCCGATTTGCAACCGCTGCTATCGCAGGCGGATGTATTGGGGGATTCCGGCCCCGGTGTGCTAAGCATTATCGATCCCACCGCCTCGTCGCCGATCTACGGACGCGTATCCACCGTGGCCGAACGCAACGAGAAAGGCAAACTCATCATTCAACGCTGGGTGCGCCGCGCCTTGGGCTGGCGAGGCAAAGCCATGACACGATCCTTGTGGGAACAAAAATTTGGACCGCAACTCCAGAAACGTATGGCTCAGAGGGGCACGCCCATTTTGCATTACCGCAATGAACGCGGCAAAATTGTTGCGTGGTTTAGCCTCGAAGAACAAACCCGCCGCGTGCCGATCGACCGGCACGGTGTGGCCCTTTGGAAACCGGTCCAGCGCGAAGTACTCGCCACGGATTGCGCGTGCTGCGAATTGGTGAGCACTTGCCGTAAGCTGCCCCGGGCTCATGGCGTGGTGCATCACTGGCGGCGGTTTGGTCTGATCGAACCGCACGGTGCTCCCACTCAGCGCGGGGTGATCGTGAGCTTTTTTACTGGCGGCGATGGATTGGCTTTGGCCGCGGCGATGGAGGATGATCAATATCCGATCGAGGAGCTGGTATATGATCTCGCCAATTTGCGCGGAGGCTTTCGCTTTCACGGCGATGAAGACCGTTACGAAGGCCGGTTGGCCTGGGCATGCCGGCAAATCTACGGCGCCCATTCCATGCTCGGCTATCTGGAACGCGGGGTTCCGCCGGAATACGGCTTCGGTGCTAACGAAGTAGTGGCCGACATCCATCATAACCCCGCGCTAAAGCAGCGGTGGATTCAGGAGGTAGCTGAAGAAGGCGATATTGACCGCGTTTTCATCGAATGGCGTAGCCTGTTACGGCGCATCGCCCACGCACCCGCCTTGCCGGATCACCTGCGTTGGACCTCACTCAAGGAACGGGCCGGGCAAATCTTGGATGAAACCGAAAGCCCGACCCTCACTGACCTTCCGCCGTTGGAATACCGTCAAACCCGGCGCTGCGAACACCGGTTGAAATTACGTCGGCACTAAAAAAGCCCCGCAATCTGCGGAGCTCACATCTGGCGGTCTGCTCCGAGCCCTACCACTTCAAGGAAAGCGGTTGATGCAATC
>CAJWMQ010000223.1 GCA_913042895.1 uncultured Verrucomicrobiales bacterium
ATATGTTCAAGGGCAAGCAGTTGGCATTCATCCCCACCGGCGATACGCCGACCAATTGCGTCTTCGGCGGTGGCAAGGAGAAGAGCACACTGTACATCACCGCGCGTGGCCCCAAGCTGGAAGATCGTTGGGGCCTGTATCGCATTCCGCTGAGGGTTAAGGGGCATCACATCTACGAATAATGGCTGGGCAAAAATTCAACATTCTACCTGACATCTCCGCCGAGGATCGCGATCTGCGCTTTCGGCCGGTTGAAAACTCCGCGCCCGACACACTCACGTCTGGTCAAATCGCACATTTTAACGAACAGGGATACATCGCGCCCGTGCCGATTTTCGATAATGCGGAAATCACCGAACTGCGGGCGTACTTCGATGATCTACTGACGCGCACGCTGGCAGCTGGTGGCAACAGTTACAGTATTAGTTCCGCGCATCTGGAGCACGGCCGAGTGCATGATATCTTGTCCGACTCCCGTATTGTCGCCGCCGTCAAGGACCTGATTGGCGAAGATGTCATCGGCTGGGGCTCACATTTCTTTTGTAAAATGCCCGGGGACGGCAAGGCGGTAGCGTGGCATCAGGACGCCAGCTACTGGCCGCTCACTCCCAGTCGCACCGTGACGGTTTGGCTGGCCATTGATGATGCTGACCCGGAGAACGCTTGCATGCGGTTCCTCGCCGGCTCGCATCATCACGGCCATCTCACCTGGCGCGAAAGCACGCCGGAGGAGCACAACGTGCTAAATCAAACGGTCGAGAACGCCGAGCAATACGGCATGCCGGTTGATGATTGCTTGCGCGCCGGCGAAGTATCCATCCACAGCGATCTGCTTTTGCACGGCTCCAACTCCAACGCCTCCGACCGCCGCCGATGCGGTCTCACTCTGCGCTATGCCCCGGCCTACGTCCACGCCGCCCAAGGCTGGAACGCCAAGGGCGTGCTCCTCAGTGGTCGCGATCCTGATGCCCACTGGGGTAATCCGCCGCGTCCGGCGCAGGATTAGCGGGATTGCCAAGGGGGCCGGCTTTCGGCACAGTGCGCGCGGATTCCCCTCATGAAAATGATACGCGTATTTCTCTTGGGCTTGGTCGTGGCGTTTGGCGCTGTGGCGGAGCAGAAGCTGCCGAATATTCTCTGGATTACCTCTGAAGATAACGGACCGCAACTGGGTTGCTACGGCGATCAATATTCCAAATCGCCCAATCTGGATGCGTTGGCGGCGAAAGGGATGATTTATCTGAACTGCTGGTCCACCGCGCCGGTGTGTGCGCCGGCACGGACTACCTTGATCAGCGGGCTGTACCCGCCAAGCACAGGTGCCGAGCACATGCGCAGCAACACCCGCTTGCCATCGCGGTTCAAGATGTACCCCGCTTACCTGCGGCAGGCGGGGTATTACTGCACAAACAATTCTAAAGAAGACTACAATCTCGGTAAGGAAGGTGAGGTGTGGAACGAGAGCAGCCGTCAGGCGCATTGGAAAAACCGTGAAAAGAGTCAGCCATTTTTCGCGATCTTCAACCACACCATCAGTCACGAGAGCCAGATTCGGAATAAGATTGATCCGAAATTTACCATTCATGACCCCAAAAAAGTTCGCGTGCCGGCGTATCATCCGGACACACCCGAGGTGCGTAAGGATTGGGCGCAGTACTACGATCGCATCACCATGATGGACGCCCGTGCCGGGGCGAATCTCAAGGAACTGGCCGAGGCCGGTTTGGCGGAAGACACGATCATTTTTTATTACGGCGACCACGGCTCCGGCATGCCGCGCAGCAAACGGTGGCCATACAATAGCGGCCTTAACGTGCCGCTCATCCTATTTGTGCCCGAGAAGTGGAAGCATTTGGCACCGGCCGATTACAAATCCGGCGGCAAAAGCGACCGACTCGTGGGCTTCATTGATTTTGCTCCCACGCTCCTGAGTCTCGCCGGCCAGAAACCACCCAAGCACATGCAGGGCCATGCCTTCATGGGCAAACACGCCGCGCCTGAGCAGCCTTTCAACTACGGCTTCCGCGGTCGCATGGATGAACGGTACGACATGGTCCGCGTGGTACGCGACAAACGCTACATCTACATCCGCAATTACATGCCGCATAAAATTTACGGCCAATACATCAGCTACATGTTCGCCACACCCACCACGCGCACCTGGCATGACCTGTATCACGCCGGCAAACTCAACACCGTCCAGGGACGTTTTTGGGAAACCAAACCGGCCGAGGAACTGTATGATCTGCAGGCCGATCCCGATGAGGTAAACAACCTCGCCGGGTACAAAAAACACGCCGCCATTCTCCAGCGCCTACGCACTGCGCAACAGGCCAAGGCCGTAGCCATTCGGGACATCGGCTTTTTACCCGAAGGCGAAATCCACAGCCGTGCCGGCGATCGTGCCCCGTATGACATGGGCCACAATCCCAAGCTCTACGTCATGGAACCCATCATGGCCGCCGCCGAACAAGCCTCCAGTCTCAAGCCTGAGGATACCCCGGCGCTGATTAAATTACTCAGCCATCAGGACAGCGCCGTGCGCTATTGGGCAGCCATGGGGCTGCTGATGCGAGGAGAAAAGGCTGTGGCCCAAGGGCAGGGCGCATTACGTAAAGCGTTAGGCGATAAATCCACCGCCGTCGCCTGCACCGCCGCCGAAGCTCTTGGACGCTATGGCAGGGGCAACGACGTGGCGTTGGCCG
>CAJWMQ010000224.1 GCA_913042895.1 uncultured Verrucomicrobiales bacterium
AGGGGAGAATTCCGTCATTACGGACTTAATCGTGAAGGGTTTAGGTCTAAAAGCTATAAGAGTTTATCAGGTCGTATGTATGCTGCTGCTCCTTATCGTGGTTGGGTATTAAAAATTTCAAAGGACGGGAAAATGTCACCGTTTGCACCTGGATTTCGTTCACCAAATGGCTTGGGATTTGATCTAAATGATCGACTTTTTGTAACAGATAATCAAGGCGACTGGCTCGGGACGAGTAAACTGTTTCATGTGCAGAATGGCCGTTTCTACGGGCATCCAACCTCAAACCCTGCGCCCAAGGATCTTTATGGCAAACCCCGCAAACTAGATCCTCCGGCTGTTTGGTTTCCCTACAAATGGGTTCGGTCGGCCAGTGACATCTTGGAAATCACTGACGATCGCTTTGGCCCATTCAAAGGGCAGATGCTGGTTGGCGATTTTCAAAACGCCGTACTTACGCGAGTGCAGCTGGAAAAAGTAAATGACGAATGGCAGGGCGCCGTGTGGCCGTTCCTCAAGGGGTTTCAATCGGGCGTCAACCGTATGGTCCTCGGCAATGACGGGCGGCTTTACGTCGGTGGCGGCAAGGTCAAAGCTTGGGCTGCCAACGCGCCGGCATTTCACGCCTTGGAGCGAGTGAAGTTCAAGGGGCGCACACCATTTTCGGTTAAGAATGTCCGCGCCCTACCTGATGGATTTGAACTGACCTTCACTCAGCCCGTAGATCGCGATTCTGCGGAGGCTCAGGATGGTTTTGATGTTTGGCAATATCGCTATGAATACCACAAGAGCTATGGCTCACCGGAGTTCGACCACGAAGGCCGAAAGGATCGTTTCACTGTCATTGATGTGAAATCCGTTAGTGTTTCGGCGGACAACCTCAAGGTGACCTTGAAACTTAACGGCTGGAAAACCGGATATGTCACTGCCGTGCGCGCTCTGGATATTCGTGATGCGAAGGGCGGTAAATTGTGGAATGACACGTTTTATTACACGCTGAACCAAATCCCCAAGCGCTAGGCCGAATCGCCAGCTTGATTGAGACGTCATATAAACTACACTCATCCCATGCGCTGGTCGCTTCTTTATTTACTCCTCGTGTCTTGGATGGGCCTTGGCTTATCGGCCAAGGAAGGAGAACACTGGGCATTCATCGCGCCGCAACGCAATACACCACCCGCAATAAAGCAAACATACTGGCCAAAAAATGCCATCGATCATTTCATTCTCGCCGAGCTGGAAGCCGCCAACCTCCATCCATCGACCGAGGCAGACAAGATAACCCTATTGCGCCGCGTTCATCTTGATCTGACCGGCCTGCCTCCAGCTCCGGCCGAAGTGAAGTCATATCTTGCTGACAAACGTCCCAATGCTTACGAGCGAGTTGTCGATCAACTATTAGCCTCACCACGATACGGCGAACGCTGGGGACGTCACTGGCTGGACGCCGCCCGTTATGCTGATAGCGACGGCTACAGCCATGATGCCCCGCGGATCATGTGGCAATACCGCGATTGGGTCATCCGCGCCATCAATGACGACCTGCCGTTCGATCAATTTGTTATTGAACAACTGGCCGGCGACATGCTTCCCGATGCTACCGCGGCCCAGCGCATCGCGACCGGCTTCCATCGCAACACGCAGATCAACACCGAGGGCGGCGTGGACCGGGAACAGTTCCGGATCGATTCCATCTTCGACCGCATTGCCACGACCGGCGAGGTTCTCTTCGGTCTCACCTTTGGCTGCGCCCAGTGCCACGACCACAAGTACGACCCTATCAAGCAGGTGGAGTACTACCAGATGTTCGCCTATTACAATCAAGTAGACGAGCCTCGCCGCGAAATCCCAACTGCTGCGGAATTAAACGAGCAAAAGGCACACGACCAAAAAATTACCACTCTCACCACCAAGATTAATAGCGAAGAGCAGGGCAGTGATACCCGCAAAAAACTGGAGACTGAACTGGCTCAACTAAAAAAGAAACGTCCACGCGCCACCACCGCATTAGTGATGATGCAGCGCAGCTCTCCTCGCATGACGCATCGATTTATCCAGGGCAATTTCACGCGCCCAGCCGAGGAGGTGAAACCCGGTGTGCCGAGTATTCTTCATTCATTTCCCAAAGCAGAAACCGCTAATCGCCTAGACTTTGCCCGCTGGGTCACGAGCCGAAACAATCCCCTGATGGCACGTGTCACCGTCAACCGCATTTGGCTTCATTATTTTGGCAAAGGCATTGTGGAGACGGAAAACGACTTCGGCACACAAGGATCCGCCCCGAGCCATCCGAAGCTACTCGATTGGTTAGCCACTGAGTTCATGCGCGCGCAATGGAGCCGTAAGGCCATGCATCGGCTCATAGTCACATCAGCTACGTATCGGCAATCGTCCAAACACCGCGCAGACCTCACTGAAGCGGATCCTTACAACAAACTAATTGGTCGGCAATCCCGACTCCGGTTGGACGCCGAAATCGTTCGCGACAACGCCTTGGTGGCCAGCGGTCTTCTTAGCACGAAAATGGGTGGCCCGGGCGTGTTTCCCCCACAACCCCCCGGATGCATGAGCCTCGGCCAACATCGGCGTAATTGGACAGCCAGTACTGGGGAGGATCGGTATCGACGCGCGGTGTA